>JAGYNO010000001.1 GCA_018399955.1 Halanaerobium sp.
TTGGTCAGTCAGCTCTTAAAATTGCTGCAATGGCTGAATTAGAGGTTCCAGCAGACTGCAGAGTTTTAATCAGTGAGACTGATGGTGTTGGTAGAGACTATCCATTTTCTCGCGAGAAACTATCTCCCCTGCTTGGATTTTATACAGTTGAAAACTGGGAAGAAGGCTGTGATCAATGTATTGAAATTTTAAATTACGGCGGACTTGGTCACTCACTGGGTATTCACAGTAATAATGAGGACATTATTAAAGCCTTTGCCCTGGAAAAACCTACTTCCAGAATACTTGTTAACACTCCTACAGCTCTTGGTGCAACCGGTGGAACAACTAATTTAGCTCCTTCAATGACTTTAGGCTGTGGTGCTAAGGGTGGAAATGCTACATCTGATAATATAAGTCCACTTAATTTAATTGACCGCAAACGAATTGCTTATGGAGTTAAAGATCTTGAAACCAAGAATAGTGATAAAAATAATGAATCCCAAGTTAAAAATAGTAGTGTCGAAAATAAAGAAATAGAAATAATTATTGATAAAGTTTTAGAAAAATTAAATCAAAAATAAATTTAGGGAGGAATAAATAATGGCAAATTCTAATGCATTAGGTTTAATAGAAACAAAAGGTCTGGTTGGTTCAATTGAGGCAGCAGATGCAATGGTTAAAGCAGCAAATGTTACACTGATCGGAAAAGAACATGTAGGTGGAGGTCTGGTTGCTGTAATGGTTAGAGGAGATGTTGGAGCAGTAAAAGCTGCAACAGATGCAGGAGCGGCTGCAGCAGAAAGGGTAGGAGAATTAATTTCTGTTCATGTAATTCCAAGACCACATGATGAAGTAGAAATTATTTTACCACAAAAATAATAAATAATACTTTGCCCGGGTCAGTAGAGCTTCTTCTGGCCTGGGTTAAAAAGGAATGATTTACTGTGGATTTAATAACTGAAAGCAAATTAAGAGAATTATATAAAAAAGAGAATATAGATAATCTTAAAGTCAGCAAAAATTCTATAATTACTCCTTCTGCCAGACAGTATCTAAGAGAAAAAAATATAGAACTGCTTTTTGAAGATGAAAAAGCAAGTCAGGCAGAGCAAAAGTCTAATGATTCTACTAAAGAAAGAAATAAAGAAGATTATGATGAAATAAGCAGAGGCAGAGCTAAAGTTAATAAATCAGAAAACAATTTTAAATATCAGGAATTTTATTCTGGAGCCTATTTTATTGAAAAACCAGAAGTGATGACCCAGATTTTTGGAAATAAGCTGGTGTATAAAGATCACCCAATAATTGAATTCAGGGGTAAGATAGATAGTATGCAGTCACAGCTGCTTGAGGTTATGCTGCTGATTGAAAAAAAAGAAATAACCGGTCTTTATGATGATTTGAATGAAGTTTTAGATATTTTAAGACATATTCTATCTACTGAGGTAAGAGGTGAAGAGTTCAAGCTGAGAGAAGTTATTGGATTAACTTCTGCAGAAATTCGGGAACAGTCACATTATCCTCAAAAATACTTTGGGATTAAGCACATTTTACCGGGGACTGAAATGGGAGAAGTTTTAATAAAACTAAATGGTCTTCGTAGTGCAGTTCGTGAAGTAGAAATAGCAGCTGTTAAAGCTTTCTATCAAGGAGGAAATATTGAAAGAGTAGATATCATTATGGCTTTAAACAGAATGAGCAGTGTGTTCTATGTGATGATGTGTAAATATAAGGCTGGAGAATACAGCTAAGAGGTGATTTAATGGAGAAAAATGAATTAAGAACAGAGATCAAAAAATTGGTCCTCAAACTGAGGGAAGAAAGTACTGAGAAAATAATTCCCATTGAAGCCTCAGGCAGACATGTTCATTTAAGTCAGAAAGCAGTAGAAAAAAGTTGTCAGCAAAATCCGTTTTAAATGTTACAGATGGAGCAGTGGTTGACATTGGTAGAGGTACAATAGATATTTCAATTTTCAAAAATTCAGTTTTTTAGTAACTCCTCTGGGTATAACCCTAAACTGTATTTAAGTGCTTAATTAGGAGGTGAAAGTCTTTGCAGAATAAAGAACTTGTTGAATGTATTATCAGAGAAGTTTTAAAAAGGCTTGATCAAAAAAATATTGCTTTTAGTGATAAAAAGAAACTGCTGCTGACAGAAGATATTGAGCTTAATCTGAGTAGAAATACAAGGGCAAAATATGAGCTGAGAATTTTTGATAAATTGGAGTTAGATGATAAATTAACAGGTTTTGAAGATTTAATTATTACAGAGTTAAATACAAAACTTCTCTTAGAAGTTTCAGAGTTAATTCAAATAAATTCAAAAGCAGAAGTTATTTTAAAATTTCTGCTTCAGGGTAAAAATGTGTATGTATTAACAGGTGGAGTTAAGTATTATCAGTATCAAAAGACAAGCCCAAAAACTCTGTATAATAAAATTATGGAAGCCGAGAACAAATTAAGAAGCTATGGAATAGAGTTTTTAACTCTCGAAGAATTGGAGTTAAAATTGAATAAGAAATCTTCTGCAGCCAGTTTGAAGGCCCAAGAGACTGAAACTGATAGTAATAGCGAATATTTTTTGCTGGATAAAAAACTGATAGATTACTCGATTATAAAAAATCTGCATGAAAGAAATTATAGTGAAATTGAAGTGCCGGCCAAAAGTATAGTTACAGCTCTGGCAGAAGATTTTATTAAAGATAAAAATATAAAACTTAAAATTATAAAGGGAAGGTAGTTATTATGATTATTGCCAGAGTTATAGGTAATGTCTGGGCCACCAGAAAAGATGAACATTTAAGCGGTTTTAAATTTATGGTAGTTCAACCTCTAGATCATGGAAGTAATAAGATCAAGGAATCTACTTTTGTGGCAGTTGATCAGATTGGAGCAGGAGTTGGCGAAACAGTTTTGATTGTCAAAGGTAGTTCAGCACGGAGAAGTGTAGAAAAAGAAAATTTGCCAGTTGATGCTTCTATAATTGGAATTATAGACAAGGTTGAGATAAGCGGAGATATTATTGAAGAAGAATAAGATAATTCTCTTAAGCCAAATAGAACTAGGTGGGGGGATAAATAGTGGCAAAGAATTTAATTACTAAAAATACTTTAAACAAAAGAGCTTTAGCTGAGTCATCTTTGCTTTATATTCTTGAAGATGATCTAATTACCCCGGGAGCTAAAGATTTAATTCTTCAAAAGAAATACAGGTGTAAATATCTTAAAAAAGAAGAATTAAAATCATTGATAAGGTATATCCTAACAGATGAACTGGAGTCAGCTAATTTAATTGAAGGAAAAGTTTCAAAAATCATAGAGCAAGTTCTAACAAAAATAATTTAAGGAGGAATTTATTATGGCAGGCAGAGAAGCACTTGGTAAGATTGAGACAAAGGGATTAGTAGCAGTGATTGAAGCAGCAGATGCAATGGTCAAAGCTGCAAATGTGACTCTGGTAGGAAAAGAACTAATTGGTGGTGGTTATGTAACTGTAATGGTCAGAGGTGATGTTGGAGCTGTTAAGGCTGCAACAGATGCAGGGGCAGCTGCCGCAGGCAAAATAGGAGAATTAGTATCTGTACATGTTATACCAAGACCTCATGCTGAATTGGAAGCAATATTACCAAAAAATGAAAGTAATGTTGAATAAAAAAATAAAAAAGGGGTAGATAGCAAATGAATATTAATGAAATTATTGTAAATATTATGGTAATTTTTATGATCTTAGGTGCTCTTGATAAAATAATTGGTAATAAATATGGACTTGGAGAAAAGTTTGATGAAGGTATAGAAGCAATGGGTCCACTTGCGGTTGCAATGATTGGTGTAATTTCTTTAGCACCAGTTTTGGCAAGGATTTTAAGACCTGTAGTTGTACCAGTTTATTCATTTTTAGGTGCAGACCCAGCAATGTTTGCTACCACTTTACTGGCCAATGATATGGGGGGGTATCCTCTAGCTATGGAGCTGGCTCAGACTCAAGAAGCTGGTTTATTTGCTGGTTTAATTTTAGGTGCGATGCTTGGGCCTACAATTGTATTTACCATTCCAGTTGCTCTTGGTATAATTGATAAAGAAGATCATCAGTTTTTAGCTAAAGGCGTGCTGGCAGGTATTATTACTATACCTATTGGTTGTCTGGCTGGAGGATTAGTTGCTGGTTTCGATATGGGAATGATTTTTAGTAATCTAGTTCCTATTATTTTAGTATCTGCTTTAATAGCTTTTGGATTGTGGAGAATTCCAGAAAAAATGATAAAAGGCTTTAATAAATTTGGTAGAGGTGTGGTAATTGTAATTACCATTGGAACAGCAGCAATCATTACAGAAACCTTGACTGGTATTGTTATTATTCCAGGAATGGCACCTGTCTGGGATGGAATAGAAATTGTAGGTAGTATAGCAATTATGCTTGCCGGTGCATTTCCAATGGTTCATTTTATTACTAAGGTATTTAGAAAACCATTACTTAAAGCTGGTAAGGCGATTGGAATGGAAGAAAATGGAGCAGCTGGTATGATTGCTACTCTGGCCAATAACATCCCAATGTTTAAAATTCTAAATACAATGGAAGATAAAGGTAAAGTTTTAAATGTTGCTTTTGCAGTAAGTGCTGCTTTTGTTTTTGGCGATCACTTAGGTTTTACAGCTGGAGTAAATAGAGCTATGATTTTCCCAATGATTGTCGGCAAATTAGTAGCTGGATTTACAGCAGTGATACTTGCAATGTATATTGCAAAAAATATAAATGTAGAAATTGATACTGAAAATGAAGTAATCGAAAATGTAAATTAATTTTCATAAAAGGAGTAGTTTTTATGAACTTAATTGAGAAAATATATGAGGCAGGAGTTGTGGGAGCCGGTGGAGCCGGCTTTCCAACTCATGTTAAATATGATTGTGAAACAGAATATTTAATTATAAATGGGGCAGAATGTGAGCCTCTATTACAGACAGATAAATTTCTGATGCGAGAATACCCTGAAGAAATACTGGAAGCAGTAAGTTTGGTGGCTGAAAATATTGGAGCTAAAAAAATATACTTTGCGACTAAGAAAAAATACACTCAGGAAGTTGACTGTCTAAGAAGAATTATTGAAGATAAAGGCTATCAAAATATAGAATTATTTCTGATGGACAGCTATTACCCAGCTGGTGATGAACAGATAATGCTTTATGAAATTACAGGTAGAATAGTACCAGAAGGTGGAATTCCACTTCAGGTAGGAGCCGTAGTGACTAATGTTGGGACCTTATTTAATAGCTATCGAGCGGTTAATAATATTCCGGTTACTGATAAATATGTTTCTGTTTTAGGAGAAGTAAAAGAGCCCAGAATTATAAAAGTTCCTATTGGAACTTCAGTTAAAAATTGTATAGAAGCAGCCGGTGGAAGTATAATTAATGATTATGCTGTTATTCTTGGAGGTCCAATGATGGGTAGTAATCTGCTCAACGCTGAAATAGAGCATGCGGTGATCACTAAGACAGATGGTGCAGTTATAGTGGTGCCCCGAGATAACTTTGTCATTGAAAGAAACAGACAGAGTATTGAGCATATTAAAAATAAGGCAAAAGCAGCCTGTATCCAGTGCACTTTATGCACAGAATACTGTCCTCGTTATTTAATAGGACATGAGCTGGAGCCCCATAGAATAATGCGAGCACTTGCCTATAACGAAGAATCTGAGGTTTTAAAAGAAGCAAAGCTCTGCTGTGAGTGCGGCATCTGTGAGCTTTATGCCTGTCCAATGGGTTTATCTCCAAGGCTGGTTAATGTTTATTTTAAAGACAAAATTGACGAAAAATTTGAGAGCGGTCAGGAAGAACTGAAAGCTCATCCAATGCGTGATTATCGTAAAATCCCTACTGCGCGCCAGACAGCAAGACTTAATCTTGACAAATATGATCATCAGCCGCTGGCAGAAACTATAGAGATAGAGGTTGAGGAAGTAAGAATTCCACTTAAACAACATATTGGGGCTTCTGCAGTTTTTGCTTTAACAGAAAAAGCAGAGGTTAAAAAAGGTCAAATTATTGCAGAAGCTAAAGAAGATAGTTTGAGCACCAATATTCATGCAAGTTTAGATGGTAAGATTGAAGAAGTAAATGAGCAATATATTTTAATTAAAGCTATTGATGAGGTGGTATCATGATTATAGCAATTGGTCTGCTCGAATTTAATTCTATCAGTCAAGGAATTAAAGCTGCAGATATAATGAAAAAAGCAGCAGATGTCAAAATTGTTATGGCTCAGCCTACCTGTCCGGGTAAATATACAGTTTTAATTTCTGGCAGTGTCAGTGCTGTTAATGCTTCAGTTGAAAGTGGGGTTGCTAGTAGTGGTCCTTTTTTAGTTGACCATATGGTGATATCCAGGATTAATCATCAGCTATTAAGTGCAATGAACGGAACAACTGAGATTGGAGATGTAAATGCTGTTGGCGTTTTAGAATACTTTAGTGTTGCCAGTGCCATTGTAGGAGCAGATACTGCTGTTAAATCAGCAAAAATTGATTTAATGCAGCTCAGGCTTGCAACAGGACTTGGTGGTAAAGCATATGTAACCTTTAGTGGAGATGTTGGAGCAGTAAAACAGGCACTAGAAGCTGGAGCTGCTGCCAATGAAAATAATGGTATGCTTTATAATAAAATAATTGTTTCTTCTCCAGACAAAGATTTGTTTAAAACATTATTATAAGGAGGAGAATCAATGAGTAATTACAATTTTAAATTTCAGATTAAGACAAAAATAAAATTTGGTAGAAATAAGATTAAAGAATTACCAGAAATTTTAAAATCGAAAAATAAGAAAAGGGTAATGCTGGTAATAGATGAGGGAATAAAAAAAGTAGGAATCTTAGAAAAAATTACATTATATCTAGATGATAAATTGAATATTGTATCTTTGACAAGGTAAAATTACTAATCCAAATAACATGGAGGTCAGAGTTGAGATGTCTCTTGCCAGTCATTTTGGAGGTATAGCATTTACAAGATGAGATTGAAAAATTAGTTTCAGATATTTCTCTGACAACTCGTTTAAGAGAATTTTGAGTTGATGATTTGGATCTTATAGCTGAGCTTGCTCTTAGTGAAAAAGTTATGATTAAAAGTAATTCAAGACCTGTGATAAAATAAGATATAATTAATATTTTAGAATATTTAATTTAAAAATTTAAATAAGTAACTTAGTTTTAGGATTTGTCATGATAAGTAAGGATGAAGCAATTTATATTTTGATAAAATTTATATTTAGTTGAATTTTATCAATTAAAAATCTTGTTTCATCTTTTTTTGTTCTTTCTTTACTAATCTGTTATAATAGTAACATAAGAAAGCAACAGGAGTGGAAAAAATGGCTAGACCAACCAAAGATCGTATTATAGAGAAATTACCAGAAATTAAGTTTTTTAAACCTGCTGGAGTTCCAGCAAATCAGATAGAAACCGTTGAGATGACTATGGAAGAGGTTGAGGCACTGCGTCTTAAAGATGTAGAAGGTTTAAATCAAGAAGAGGCAGCAGAAATGATGAATGTTTCTCGACCTACTTTTCAGCGTGTTCTGACTTCTGCACGTCAGAAAGCTGCAGAAGCTCTTACCTGTGGAAAGGCAATCCGCTTTGCCGGCGGTGACTATCGACTTGTAAGACCGGGTTTCTGTCCCGAATGTGGTGAAAAATTAAGAGGCCGCAGGGGACATCATCATGGTGCTAAGAAGAGTAATCGTTTGTGTTCAGAATGTGATGATGAAAAATAAAGGAGGTTTGATCAATGAAGATAGACTTAGACTGGCAGGGTGATTTAGAATTTAAATCTAATTTTCCTTCCGAACATAATATAACACTGGATGCTTCTGAGGAAAGTGGAGGCCGCAATAAAGGCCCCAGACCAATGGAGGTTTTACTCAGTGGTTTAGGTGGATGTACAGGAATAGATGTAGTACTGATTTTAAAAAAGATGAAGGCCGAAATTGAAGAATTTAAGCTTGATGTTAATGCAGAAAGAGCAGAAGAGCCTCCTAAACGCTTTACAAAAATACATTTAACCTATAAGTTCAAAGGTAAGAATCTTAGTGAACGAAGAGTTGAAAGAGCGATCAATCTTTCAGAAAAAAAGTATTGTTCAGCGAGCAGTTCTTTAAATGCAGATATTACTTCCAGTTATGAAATTGAGCATACAGATTAATTATAGTAAAATATTTAAACTTCAATACCCGGTTGTATCCGGGTATTTTTTATTTTAGAGCAGTTTTTTTGCAGGATAAATTTAAATCTTATTGAATATATAAAGTGAGATTTAATTAATTTATCAGCTATAATATTTACTATCACATAAAACTTTTACTAATATAAATCAATATATATATAATATGGTAAAATAAACTATAATAATCTTAGCTTTGTTTCTATAAAACCATTTTATTTATTATATACTGACTTATTTTAATCACTCAAAATATTTATTATTAAATATCATAATAATCAGCTTTAAAAAATATGAGGAGGAATAACATGATTAATTTAGAAATTAATGAAGACCAGCTTAAAAAGGCAGTGGAAAGAGCAAAAGAAAAAAATATTATCCTGCCTACTTTTGAGCAGATGAAAAATCCGGAACTAATACCAGATAAGATAAAGGAAAAATTGAAAGATATCGGTCTCTGGGATATCAACAGTTATAATCTTTTCCGCATCACTTGGAAAAATGAGCCAAAAAAAGATGGCGGCTTATATGATGGTGTAAATTATGTGGAAATACCTAAAGAACTTACAGGTGTAGATGCAAGGATATTTGCAGTTGTGGGTAAATGGTTTCCAACAGGTGCTCATAAAGTTGGAGCTACCTATGGCTGTCTGGCACCCGCTCTGGTAACAGGTCAGTTTGATCCGACTTCAAGCAAAGCTGTTTGGCCGTCAACGGGAAATTACTGCAGGGGGGGAGCATATAATTCACAATTATTGGCCTGTGATTCTATAGCTATTCTGCCTGAGGGAATGAGCAAAGAACGTTTTGACTGGCTTAAGAAAGTAGCTGGAGAGGTAATCCCAACTCCTGGTACAGAAAGTAATGTTAAAGAAATTTTTGATAAAGTCTGGGAACTAAGAGAAACACGCGATAATATCACTGTGTTTAATCAGTTTGAGGAATTTGGAAATCATCTCTGGCATTATGAGGTTACAGGTTCAGCTATGGAAGAAGTTATCGAAAAGGAGATGGGTGAAGACGATAATTACTTTGCATTTTTTGCAACATCAGGCTCTGCTGGAACCCTTGGTGCAGGAGATTATCTGAAAGATAAATATCCTCAGAGCAAAATTGCTGTTGGGGAAGCACTGCAGTGTCCAACTATTTTGAGCAATGGTTTTGGTGCCCACAGAATTGAAGGGATTGGCGATAAACACATACCCTGGATTCATAATGTGAAAAATACAGATATGGTAGTTGCTGTAGATGATGAAAGAACAATGGCTCTTTTGAGATTATTTAATGAAAAAGCTGGTAGAGATTATTTAGTTGAAAATGGAGTTCCCGAAGATTTTGTTGAAAAACTCGAGTTGATGGGAATTTCCTGTATTGCTAATGTAATCGGTTCTATTAAAATGGCCAAATACTATGAACTTGATGAACATCAGATGATTATGACTGTTTTTACAGATTCTCTGGAATTATATACTTCCCGTTTAAAAGAGATGGAAGCCGAGATGGGAGAATATACACGAGAAGATGCTGTTAGAGATTACCACCGCTATTTAAGAGGAATTGATATAGAATACACGCTTGAGATGGGATTTGAAGATAGACGCCGGGTGCATAATCTTAAGTACTATACCTGGATAGAACAGCAGGGTAGAAAAACAGAAGAATTAAATGCCCAGTGGTATGATTATGATAATTACTGGGGTGGAATTCATTCTCAAACAGAAGAGATAGATAAGCTGATAAAAGAATTTAATACGAGAACCGGCTTATTAGATGAAATTTAATTAAAATTATTTTAGATTGAGCTGAGGTAATTAAAAAGATAAGTAATTGAGGTGAATTTGTTAATGAAATATGTAGAAGGACTGCACTGTATAAAATGTGGAAAAAAATATGAAGCAGAACCTGAGCGTTATCTCTGTGATGACTGTGAAGATGGTATTCTGGATGTAGATTATGATTACCAAAAAATTAAAGAAAATTGGTCAAAAGAAGAGCTTACAGTTAATCCGGATAAAAAGATCTGGCGTTATGAGCCTCTGCTTCCGATAATACCCGAAATAGAAAAGCCAAAATTATCTGTAGGTAATACTCCAATTTATGAGAGTGAGATTTTGGCAGAGGAATTTGCTATTAAAAAATTGATAATTAAAGATGATGGTTTGAATCCGACAGGTTCTCTCAAAGATCGAGCTTCGGCCATGGCGGTCGTTAAAGCTCAGGAGGCAGGAGCAAAAACGGTTGCTTGTTCTTCAACTGGAAATGCTGCTTCTTCACTGGCGGGTAATATTGCATCCATGGGAGGCAGGATGAATGCGGTTATTTTTGTTCCAGATAGAGCTCCTGCAGGTAAATTAGCTCAGCTTTTAGTGTATGGGGCAGATGTTGTTTCGGTTAACGGGTCATATGAAGAAGCATTTTATCTTTCTGCTGAAGCTATTGAAAAGTGGGGCTGGTATAACCGCAATGCAGCTATTAATCCATATTTAGTTGAAGGGAAAAAAACGGTCTCACTAGAAATGGCAGAACAGCTCAACTGGGAAATGCCCGATTGGGTTGTCTACTCAGTTGGTGATGGCTGTACGATTGCCGGAGCTTATAAAGGTTTATATGACCTTAAAAAAATTGGTTTTATCGATAAAATACCCAAGCTGCTTGGTGTACAGGCAGATGGATGTGCACCAATAACTGAAGCCTTTAGAAGTGGTAATGAGCTTGAAATTACAGAAGAAAATACTATCGCTGATAGTATTGCAGTTGGCAAACCAAGGAACTGGATTAAGGCAGTAAGAGCAGTGAGAGATTCTGGTGGAGAGATGATTAATGTCAGTGATGAAGAAATACTTTCCATGATGAAGAATCTCGGTCAGAAAACTGGAGTTTTTGGTGAGCCGGCAGGAGTTGCTGGTCTTGCAGGACTTAAAAAAGCAGCTGAACAGGGAATAATCACTTTTGAAGAGAGTGCTGCAGCTGTAATAACAGGTAATGGTCTCAAAGATGTTAAAAATGCTCGTCGTGCTGCTGGAGATCCGATTGAGGTTAAACCCGATTTGCAGAAGCTGATAGAAATTTTTGCTGAATTGGATGTGAGCTAAAATGGGTGATAACAAAAAATTAGGCCAGAGAATAAGAACAAAGAGAAAAGCTAGAGGTTTTAGTCTAAACCAGGTTGCAGTAAAAATTAACAAAACATCCAGTTATTTAAGTCAGGTTGAAAGGGGACTGGCCGAACCTTCTATTACTGCATTAAGAGAAATAGCTAAAGCACTTGAGGTTCCCATATTTTATTTCCTAATCGAAGAAGAAAACCATAATGCTGTTGTTAGAAAAGCGGAAAGAAGGATCTTAAACTTTCCAGGTTCTCATCTTACTTTTGAGCTTTTATCTCCTGACTTAAATAGAGATATGGAAATAATTGAAGCAACACTTGAGCCTGGTGCAGAGACATCAGAAGACCCATTAAATCATCTTGGTGAAGAATGTACTGTAGTATTGAAAGGAGAAATGCACATAAAAATTGGGGATAAAGAATATGAGCTAAAAAAAGGAGATAGCATTTATTATAAGGCGAGTCTGCCTCATAAAATAAAAAGCATAGGTGAAGAAGAACTTAAATTTATTTCTGCTATTACTCCTCCTAATTTTTAGAATAGAGATCAGTTCAGGTTAAGGAATCAAGCTTGCTTTAAGAATTTAATGTTAATAAATACTGCATGGAGGTGCTTAATAAGTGTTAAATTTTGAAAAAATATTAGCAAAAGCCGAAGAATATAAGCCGGAGATCAGTGCTTTTCTTCGTGATATGATCAGAATACCCAGTGAAAGTTGTCAAGAAGAAAAGGTGATTTTAAGAATAAAAGAAGAAATGGAAAGAGTGGGTTTTGATAAAGTAGAAATTGATCCAATGGGAAATATACTTGGATATATTGGCAGTGGAAGCCATGTAATTGCAATTGATGCACATATTGATACAGTTGGTGTAGGAGATGAATCACTCTGGGATTATGACCCATATGAAGGTTATGAAGATGATGAAATAATTATCGGTAGAGGAGCCAGTGACCAGGAAGGTGGGATGGCTTCTATGGTCTATGCAGGTAAAATAATCAAAGATTTAGGCTTAGAAGATGATTACACCCTGGTTATTACAGGTACAGTTCAGGAAGAGGACTGTGATGGACTCTGCTGGCATTATATTCTTGAAGAAGATGATATAAAACCAGAGTTTGTAGTAATTACTGAACCGTCTTCCTGTAATATCTATCGCGGTCACCGCGGCAGAATGGAGATGAAGGTGACCACCCATGGAGTAAGCTGTCACGGGTCTGCTCCAGAAAGAGGAGATAATGCAATTTATAAGATGGCACCAATTATTAATGAATTAAAAGCACTGCATCCTAATTTAACTCCCCATGACTTTCTTGGTAAAGGGAGCCTAACAGTTTCTGAGATCTTCTTCAGTTCACCATCACGCTGTGCGGTTGCAGATGGCTGCAGTATTTCCATTGATCGCCGTTTAACAGCTGGAGAAAGCTGGGAATTTGCTCTGCAGCAGGTTAAAAACCTACCTGCAGTTCAGGATGCTGAAGCAGAAGTTGAAATGTATAAGTATGAAAGACCATCCTATACGGGTCTGGTTTATCCTATCGATGCATATTTCCCAACCTGGTTGATAGAAGAAGATCATCCGGTTTGTCAAACTACAGTTGATGCTTTTGAAGGTCTGTTTAAAGAAGAACCATTGGTAGATAAATGGACATTTTCAACTAATGGTGTCTCTATAATGGGGCGCCATGGAATTCCATGTATCGGCTTTGGTCCAGGTCATGAGGACCAGGCACATGCTCCAAATGAAAAAACCTGGAAGTCAGAACTGGTTAAAGCAGCTGCCCTATATGCAGCTATACCCAAATTGTTTGTTGAAAATTATGCTGATAAGATGCCAGAAAAAACTGATAATCTCTTAGCAGTAGACTAGGTGACTAATATTGTCGTTATCTGTTGGTACCTAGTACCAACAGATAACGACAAGTATCAACACTCAACTAAAATCAAGGAGGAATTTTTAAATGGAAACACAATTAAAAGGTAGAGACTTTATTACACTACAAGAATGGACAAAAGATGAAATTGATACTCTGCTTGAAGTATCTTTTGATTTGAAAAGAAAATTTGCAATGGGAGAACCAACTCCTTATCTGAGAGATAAAACTGCATTTTTGATGTTTTTTGAACAGTCAACAAGAACAAGAAATTCTATGGAAGCCGGTTTGGCTCAGCTGGGAGGTCACGCAAACTTTTTAGATACAAGTACAATGCAGGTTTCTCATGGTGAAGTTGCAAAAGATACAGGTATTATATTGGGCAGTTATGGACACGGACTTGCCTGCCGCAACTGTGTCTGGGAGATCGGTAATAAATATCTCCGTTCTCTTGCAGAACATGCAAAAGTTCCGGTAATGAATCTGCAGTGTGATCTTTATCATCCAATGCAGGGTATCGCTGATTTAATGACTATTGTAGAAAAGAAAAAAGAGACCAGGAATCTTAAAGTTTCAATTATCTGGGCTTATGCTACAAGCCACAAAAAACCTATTTCTGTCCCATTAACTCAGGCACTGCTCTTTCCCCGCTATGGAATGGATGTAACTCTTGCTTATCCAGAAGGCTATGAAATGCCAGACTGGGTAATTGAACAGGCAAGAGAAAATGCTGAAAAAAATAATGGTAAATTTAAGATTACACATGACCAGGATGAAGCCTATAGAGAAGCAGATATTGTTATTCCAAAGAACTGGGGAAGCTGGGTTACAAATCAAGATGATGCAGTAGTTGATGATTTATTAGAATCAAATCGCGGCTGGAAATGTACTGAAGAGAGAATGGCAGTGGCTGATGATGATGTAATGTACATGCATGCACTTCCTGCTGATAGAGGTAATGAGGTAGAAGACTCTGTAATAGATGGTCCACATTCTATAGTATTTACAGAAGCAGAAAACCGCTTACATACAGCAAAAGCTGTGATGACACTTACTATGGGGGGGAAGTAAAAGGCACACATGATATAAAAATATATTAGGAAGGGGCTGGTAAAAGCTAATCAATTAAATTCTCTGGGAAACATCATCATTTTGTCTCAAATCTATTCTGGCTTGATGACGATTAGTTTATTGTAAAGGCGATTTTTTATCAAATAGGATGAGAAGCTTGTAATTAGAGTAGGTAAATATATGAGGAGGAAATTTAATGAAAAAGTTATTTGCTATTACATTTTTAGTTGTATTACTAATCGTTTCTTCAATGACAGTTATGGCTCAAGATGCTAAGGTTTTAAAGCTCAGTCATTTAAATCCACAGCAGCCTAAAGAAGTTGCTACTGCAGCTATGGCAGAGGTATTTAAATCTATGGTTGAAAGTGGAACAAATGGCAATATAGTAGTGGAATTATATCCAAATGGTGTTTTAGGTAATGAAAGAGAAAGTATGGAACAGGTCC
The DNA here is from genome assembly GCA_018399955.1 of Halanaerobium sp. Lineage (GTDB taxonomy): Bacteria > Bacillota > Halanaerobiia > Halanaerobiales > Halanaerobiaceae > Halanaerobium. The sequence goes on from JAGYNO010000001.1 coordinate 14,688, forward strand.
AAAATAACGTAACTCAGAGTTATATTGCTTCTGGTGGTGGAATGGCAACATTCTATCCAAAATTCTCTATTGTTAACATTCCATTTTCAATTACCAATTACTCAGTAGCCTATGAAGTATATGATGGTGAATTTGGACAAGAGATGGCAGCTGATATTGAAGAGGAAACCGGCTTTAAGGTGCTCGGCTTTGGTGAATCAGGTGGTTTCTTTCAGCTGAGTAATAGTGAACGTCCAATTAGAACTCCAGAAGATATGGAAGGTTTGAAGTTTAGAACAATGACTATTCCAATTCATATGGAATTTATGCGCTCACTTGGTGCAGCTCCAACTCCTATAGCCTGGGCTGAATTATATACTGCCCTTCAGACAGGTGTTGTAGATGGACAGCATAATCCGGTACCAATTATTAAAATTGGTAAATTGGAAGAAGTGCAGGATTATTTAACATTAACAAATCACATGTATACACCTTATGTTTGGGTATTGAACCCTGACTTTTATGCTTCCTTAAGTGAAAACGAGAAGAGTATTATAGAAGAGGCGGCCAGAGTTGCCAATCTAGCAGGACGTGGTGTAAATAGACTTATTGAAGCTTCTGATGAAGGGCTTCCCTATTTAACTGAAGAAATGGAAGTATATAAACCAACTGCAGAAGAAATGCAGATGTTTAAAGATCAGGCTATTCCTGCTTCAATGAAATTTATTGAAGAAGAATATGGAGAAGAAGGAGCAGAATTTGCTGAGAGTTATTTGAATGCAATTGAAGAAGCTCAGGAAAAATTAGGTCTAAACTAAAATAATAAAAGGGGTAGATTTTAATCTGCCCCTCTGTTTTTTTGAGGAGTGGAGAAATTGCAGAATACAAATTTATTTGAGAAATTAGAAAATTTTGCTGATAAACTTGCGAAAATTACTCTATTTGTAGTAAAAGTGCTTACAGGAATATTGGTAATTACTGTTTTAACAGGAGTATTTTTTCGTTATGTGGTACGGGATTCGTTAAGTTGGACTGAGGAGCTGGCCCGATATTTAATGATTTGGGCTGCCTTACTGGCAGTAAGTGTGGGTATAAAAGATAAAGAACATGTTGGAATACAGCTGCTTATCAAGCAGTTTCCTCCTCTTATAACAAAAATTATTACCCTTGTAGTCTATATTATAACTATGGCTTTCTTAGGGGTCTTAACATATAAAGGATATCAGGTTGCAGGTAGGGCCAGATCTCAGCTTTCTTTAGCTTTGAATATTTCTATGTACTGGCCTTTAATGAGTATTCCCGTTTCTGGTGTTTTAGCAATTATTCAGCAGTTGATACAGACTGTCTTAATCTTCAAACCAGGCATTGAAATTTCTGATATTTTAGGAGCTACAGATGTAGAAGAAGCTTTAAAAGAAGTAAAAAATATAAATATAGATGAAGATACAGTTAAGGGTCAGGGGTGATATAAATTGTTAGGAACAATCGCACTTACATTTATAATATTATTATTTGCAGGAATGCCAATTGGATTTACGATTGGGAGTGTCGCTCTATTTGCAATCTATCAGATGGATATGCCAGTAATGTTCAATATGGTTCCACAGCGTTTTTTTGCGGGGCTTGATATGTTTACTTTAATGGCCATGCCTTTTTTTATTTTGGCAGGACAGATCATGAATAAATCTGGTATCACCCACCGCCTTGTTAATTTTGCTAATGTTTTAGTTGGCCACCTTCGAGGTGGGCTTGCACATGCTAATATTATTGCAAGTATATTTTTCGCTGGAATGACCGGAGCAGCTGTTTCTGATACCGCTGCCATTGGTACAATGCTAATTCCAGCTATGGTAGAAGATGGTTATGATAAAGATTTTAGTGCTGCTGTTACTGCCTCATCTTCTATTATTGGACCGACAATTCCTCCCAGCAATATGATGGTTATTTATGGTTCTTTAATGGGGGTTTCTATTGCAGGTTTGTTTGCAGCAGGTTTTGTGCCTGGAATTTTGCTGGGTTTAATGCTGATGATTTTGTCAGGATATATTTCTAAAAAAAGAGGTTATCCCAAAAAAGAAAAACGTTCTTCATTTAAAGAAATGATTTTTGCTTTCTGGGATGCAATTTTGGCTCTTTTAATGCCGGTAATAATTCTTGGAGGGATTTTATCAGGTGTATTTACACCAACAGAAGCAGCTGCAATTGCCGTAGCATATGCATTTTTTGTAGGTAAATTTGTATTTAAATCTTTGAAAATGAATGATATACCAGAACTTTTAGAACAAACCGCAAGAACAACAGGAGTAGTATTTTTAATTATTGCTTCAGCTTCAATTTTAGGCTGGATATTTGCTTCTGAACGTGTACCAGAACAGATTGCAGCAATGTTTCTGCAGATTAGTAATAACAAATATGTTATTTTGCTCTTAATAAATATTTTAATGCTGATTGTAGGAATGTTTATGGATATTGCAGCAGCTCTTGTTATTCTCGGGCCTATACTTCATCCATTAGCAGTTAATATGGGAGTACCACCAATACAGTTTGGTATTATAATGGTATTATCACTCAATGTTGCACTGATGACACCACCTGTTGGAGCATGTCTTTTTGTAGTAAGTGGAATAACCAATCTGTCATTAGAAAAAATATCAAAGGCAATCTGGCCTTTTATAATAGTGGAAGTTATTGCTCTATTTGCAATAACATTCATCGAGCCAATTTCTATGTTTTTCCCGCGACTATTAGGTTTTTAAAAACTGTTTAATAGTTCAGCATTAAATAAAGCCAATTTAGATAGAGATTAAGGTCTCCATCTAAATAAAAAATATTATTTTGAATGATTTTTCTTGGGAGATTGTCGATAAAAATACTTTTACTTGAAAAATATATGTAAATATATTAATTTTCTTTTCTTAATATTTAGAATAAACTTTTGATGTATCCAGCTATATTAACTCCTAAACTGTCTAAAAGATGATTTTTTCGCATTTTTTAAGCAGGATATTTACGCTTTAACTTTAATATGTTTATTAAGCAATATCTTTTATTATTTTATTTTCTTGTAAAAATAGTAGAAAAGTAAAGGAGTAGGTAAAAATGGATATGAGTGCAGAGAAGCGAGAATTAGTAGTAGAAGAAGAACCAGCATTTGGTCTTGAAGATAAGCCCCCTTTTATAGAAACAATGTTGCTGGGTCTTCAGCATATGCTGGCAATGTTTGTGGGAATTATAACACCACCTTTAATAATAGCTGGTGTAGCTGGTTTAAATGCAGCTGAAACCGGTTTTTTTGTTAGTATGGCACTGATGGTTTCTGGTGTTACCACATATATACAGGTAACTAAATGGGGCCCTGTTGGTTCTGGTCTTTTGGCTGTTCATGGTACAAGTTTTACTTTTGTACCAATGGCAATCGCTGCAGCCAGTCAGGGTGGTATACCTTTAGTGATTGGAATGGGTTTAATTACTTCACCTGTAGAAATGATTTTGAGCCGTTTTATCAAGCAGACAAGAAAATTATTTCCACCAGTAGTTACTGGTACAGTTGTAATGTTAATTGGTCTTGGACTGATGGAAGTAGGGATTACTGATTTTGGCGGTGGAGCAGGTGCAGAAAATTATGGAGCTCCTCAAAACTTATTATTAGGATTATTTGTTTTAACTATTATAATAATTGCAAACCGTTTTGGTAAGGGTCTTGTAAAAGTTGGAGCTGTTGCAATTGGATTAGTTATCGGCTACTTTGTTTCTATACCTTTGGGTCTGGTAGATTTAACAGAAGTTGCAGAAGCAGGCTGGCTGACAATACCTCAACCTTTTAAATATGGTATTTCATTTAAGTGGAGTCTGCTTGCTCCCTGGATTATGGCCTATATAATTACAACAGTTGAATCAATTGGTGATCTTACCGCTGTTGCAGAAGTATCAGGAGAAGCAGTAGATAATCAGCAGCATATTGACAGATTAAGTGGTGGAATAATGGCTGATGGTGTAGGTAGTGCTCTGGCGGCAGTTTTTAATTCTCTTCCCAATTCTACTTTTAGCCAGAATATAGGGGTCATTCAGATTACCAAGGTAGGCAGCAGAGTTGTAGGTATCGCAGTTGCAGCGATATTATTTCTGCTTGGACTTGTTCCTAAAATTGGAGCATTAGTAAGTGTAATGCCGAGTCCTGTACTTGGTGGAGCTACAATTGCGCTCTTTGGTATGGTTGCAACTTCAGGTATGAAAATAGTTACTAAGGGTGGATTAACAGATAGAAAAATATTTATACTTTCTATAGCCTTAAGTTTTGGTCTTGGAGTTACTTTTAGACCAGATGTTGTTGCACAGCTGCCCGAGATTCTTTCAACTGTTTTATCTTCAGGAATCACAGTAGGTGCAATTATTGCAATTGCTTTAAATTTGATTCTTCCAAAAAAAGAAAAGAAAGTTTATACAAATTGATTTATCTGTATAAAATATGATTTAAAATAATTCTGATCATGAAAAACATTCTCATGATTTTTAAATTGCTTAGAAATTATAACTAATCTCTTGTTGTGGATAAAAGAACTTTTATTTTAGATAATAAGCCTTAAATATAAGAAAGAAAAATCTGTTAATTTAAAATATTATGTTATATAATAGACTTTAACATGGACTTTCCCCATTTTAACATTTCTCTCACTTCTATGAGATAAATGCCTCAAATCTTATTTGGGCAAAAATGGAGAAAGTCTCTTTGTTTGCAAAGTTTAAAAATATTTTAGTTGGAGGTGCAATAATGACATTTAAGCACGTTAATAAAGGTATAAAAAGGGTAGATGCATATGAAAAAGTCACTGGTAAAGCTAAGTTTGGTGCCGATATGGAATTTGCAGATATGTTATTTGCCAAAGTGCTGCGGAGTGAATATTCCCATGCTGAGATAAAAAAGATAGATGTCAGTGAAGCCAAAAAAATGCCTGGAGTAAAAGGTGTTTATACAGCATTTGATATTCCAAATAATCTTTTTGGAGTTATTGTTCAGGACCAGCAGGTGTTAGCAAAGGATAAAGTAGTACTTGCAGGTGATGGGATTGTCATGGCTGCTGCAGAAAGTGAAAAAGAAGCTGCAGCTGCTTTAGAAAAAGTAAAGGTAAAATATGAAGAATTAGATGGGATATATGATGTAATGGAGGCCAGAAAAGAAGGCTCACTAAAAATACATGAAGATAAAGAGGATAATCAGGTAATTCATCATCCACTTCGTAAGGGAGATGTAGAAAAAGGTTTTGCAGAAGCTTATCTAATTTTAGAAAGAGAATATACAACTCAGCTAATTGAGCACAGCTACCTTGAGCCAGAAGCAGTAATAGTGGTACCAAATGATCAAAACCATCTGGTATCAGTTTATGGTTCTATTCAGAATCCTTATGCGGCAAGATCGGCTGTTGCTGCTGTTTTAGGGGTAGAGCTGGCAGATGTAAGGGTTATTCAGAATCATATTGGTGGCTCATTTGGAGGTAAAGATGAAGTTATTTCTGCTATGGCTGCAAGAGCTGCAGTTATGGCCCTGGATTTAGATAGACCTGTAAAAATGGTCAATACTCGAGAAGAATCTTTTACAGAAAGTTATAAAAGACATCCTTATAATCTGAAATATAAAATTGGTGCAACAGAAGATGGTAAATTAACTGCTATGGAAATAGAGGCAGCTGCAGATAGTGGTGGCTATGCATGTCAGACCCCTTTTGTAACCTGGCGAAGTGTTGTTCAGGCAACTGGCCCTTATGAATTAGATAATGTAAAAACTGATACTTATGGATATTATACAAATAATCCTTATACAGGTGCAATGCGTGGTTATGGTTCCCCACAGGTTATTTTTGCACAGGAATCATTGATGGATGAGTTGGCAGAAGAATTAGATATGAGTCCTGTTGAGCTGAGAAAGAAAAATATGTACAGTCAGGATTCAGTTACAGCAAGTGGGCAGAAACTTGACGGCCACACTGTGAGTCTTGCCGAAGTTATGGAAAAGGCCATGAAAGAAATAAATTATGAAGAAAAATATAAAGAATATTCTAAAGAACAATTTGGAGATAAAAAAAGAGGTATAGGTTTATCAATAAGCTTTAGAGGCTGCAGCTTAGGTGCAGAAGCAATTGATGCAGCTGCATCATTGATTCAGATAAATAAAGATGGTAGTGCAGCTGTTTACAGTGGTCTTGCGGAAAATGGTCAGGGATTAAAAACTATTTTTACCCAGATAACAGCAGAGGTCCTTGGGATTAGAATAGAAGATATTGATTACATGGAAGTTGATACCACCTTTACTCCTGACAGCGGCTCAACAGTTGCTTCAAGAGCAACACTTATTGGTGGTAATGCTGTTAAAAATGCTGCTGAAAAATTACGGAAGAGAATTATTAATTTTGCAGCAGATAAATTTGATTTTTCAGCTGATAATTTAGCCCTAAAAGATGGATTTTTATATGACGAATCTGGAAACAGACTGGCATTGTTTTCTGATCTGACTCAGGAGATGGGTAATACTGGGATTCTTCTTTCAGCTTATGGCTGGTATAAAGGACCTGAAATTTCCTGGGATGAAGAAAAGGGTTGTGGGAATCCATACTTCACTTATGTTTATGGATGTCAGATAGCAGAAGTTGAAGTAGATACTGGAACTGGAGAGTTAACTATTTTGGAGATGGCTGCAGCTCATGATGTAGGGAGAGCGATTAATCCTGCTAATGTTAAAGGTCAGATTTATGGTGGAGTAATGATGGGACTAGGTTATGGTATTATGGAAGAATTAGAAGTGGAAAAAGGAATGATCAAAACCAAAAACTTTCATGATTATTTAATCCCAACTATCAAGGATATGCCGGAAATCAAACCCATAATTGTAGAAAACCCTGATCCAGATGGGCCTTTTGGAGCTAAATCAATTGGCGAACCAACTCTGGAGTTGGGAAGTGCAGCTATTGCAAATGCCGTTGCACATGCTTCTGGCAGAAGAATTCGTTCCCTGCCGCTTAATCTGGAGAGAGTTTTAATCGGAAGATCTCTGCATAAGGGAGGGAAATAATATGATTGATTATCAACTGCTTAGAGCAAGAAGTTTCAATGAAGCATTAGAGATACTTGAGAGTAAGAAAAATGTTAGATGTTTAGCTGGGGGAACTGATATACTGGTAGATTTACATCACAAGGATGAATTTTTTGATAGCGTAGATTATCTGCTTGATATAAATTCGATCGATGAATTAAAAGGTATTAAATTAGGAAAAAAAGAGGGGGAGATTGGAAGCCTAACAACTCACTCTGAAATTATAGAAAACAAAGAACTACAGGAAAAACTACCTTTTGTTGCTGCAGCAGCAGCTAGTATCGGTTCTACACAGATAAGAAACCGAGCTACTATTGGTGGGAATCTTGTTAACGCAGCTGCCTGTGCAGATTCATTTTCTCCGATGATTGCCTTAGAGGCTGAAGTTGTACTTGTTTCAAAAAGAGGTGAAAGGAGATTGTCTATTAGAGACTTTATTAAATCTCCATATAAAACAGCATTAGCTGAAGATGAACTGCTCAAAAAAATAGTTTTCCCAATGCCTCAGGGAGAATATTACAGCAGTTATCAGAAAATTGGTAGGCGTAAAGCTGTAAGTATTTCTCGGATTTCTTTAACTCTGCTTGCTGAAGTAAAAGCTGAAAAAATAGTGAATATCCAGGTTGTATCTGGAGCAGCTACACCTTCTCCAGTTCCATTTGAGAAGGTAAATGAATATTTATCAGCTAAAAATTTAGCAGAGGTCGACTCTAAAGAGGCGGGAAGAATTGCAGCAGAAGAAATGGTAGAAATCACAGGCAGACGCTGGTCAACCCCTTATAAACAGCCTGCTTTGAGCAAACTCGTCGAAAGAGCAGTTGAAGATATGTTAGAGGAGGCAGGATATAATGGCTAAATTAGATGTAGAATTAACAGTTAATGGAGAAAAATACAATCTGAAAGTTGGCAGTCAAGAAAGGCTGCTTGATACAATTAGAAAACAATTAAAACTAACTGGAACTAAAGAAGGGTGCAGTGTTGGTGAATGTGGAGCCTGTACAGTTATTCTTGATGATAAGGCTGTAAACTCATGTATGGTTCTTACAGCTCAGGTTGACGGAAGTCAAATCATAACCGTAGAAGGGCTTGAAAGCAAAGGCGGTCTACATCCACTACAGAAAGCTTTTATTGAAAAACAGGCGATACAGTGTGGTTTCTGTACTCCGGGTATGCTTATGTCAGCTCTGGCATTAATAAAAGAAAATCCTCAGCCGAGTAAAGAAGAGATTAAGACTGCTCTGGAAGGGAATCTCTGCAGGTGTACAGGCTATCAGCAGATTATTGAAGCAGTGGAGGCGGCAGCTGAAGAATGGGGTGTATAATATGCCTAAAATTTTAATAAAGAATATCAAAGAGATTATCACAATGAATGAGAATAGAGAACGGATAAAAAATGCCGACATGTTAATAGATGATGGTAAAATATTGGAGATGGGAAGAAGTCTCAATATAGATCAAAATGAGGCAGACAGAGTTATTAATGGCAGAGATTATTTTCTTTTTCCCGGTTTAATAAATCTTCATCATCATTTTTATCAGACACTTACCCGTAATCTTCCTGATGCACAGCAAGTAGAGCTTTTTGACTGGTTGAAATATCTATATCCAATCTGGTCAAGATTAACTCCTGATGCAGTCTATTATTCAACTTTGCTTGCAGCAGCAGAATTATTAAAAACTGGCTGCACAACTACAAGTGATCAATTTTATGTTTTTCCAAAATCACAGCCCAAAAATCTGCTTGATTATGAATTTGATGCAGCAAAAGAGATAGGTATTAGATTTCATGGAACAAGGGGAAGTATGTCATTAAGTGAAAAAGATGGTGGCCTACCTCCTGATTCTGTTGTACAGACAGATGAAGAAATATTAAAAGATTCCAGGCGAGTTATAGAAAAATACCATGATAATGACCCTTATGCAATGCAGAGAGTAGTTCTGGCACCATGTTCACCATTTTCTGTAACAGAAGAACTTATGATTAAATCGATTGAACTAGCTAGAGAATATGGTGTTCAGGCACATACACACCTTGCAGAAACCAAAGATGAAGAAAAATATGTTATGGATCGCTTCGGTATGAGGCCGTTAGAATACATGGAAAAACTGGGCTGGATAGGTAATGATGTCTGGTATGCACATGGAGTTCACTTAAATAGTGAGGAACTTCAGAAAATGGCTGATACAGGAACCGGTGTATCTCATTGTCCTGTTTCAAATATGAAACTTTCTTCTGGCACAGCTAAAGTTCCCGAAATGATCGAAAAAGGAGTGCCTCTTGGTCTTGCTGTTGATGGTAGTGCAAGCAATGATTCTTCTAATATGATCTTAGAGATGAAAGCAGGATTTCTGCTGCATAGGCTTGTGCACGGAATGATGTCAATTACAGCAGAAGATGTGCTTGCTCTAGCAACTAATGGAGGTCGGGATGTATTAAATCAACCTGCTATTGGTAGTTTAGAAATAGGCAAAGCTGCAGATATGTTTATGGTAAGCTCAAAGAGACTTGGTTATGCTGGTGGTCTTTATGATCCGGTTTCTGCATTAATAAATACTGGAGATACCCAAATTGTTGATTATACGATTGTAAATGGTGAGATTGTAGTAGAAAACGGTGAGCTTACTAGAGTAGATGAAGAAGAAATAATAGAAAGAGCTAATAGTATTTCTGCAGAAATGACAAAAGAAGGAATAAAGTAATTATAGATTTTATATATGGGAAATCAGCAAAGCTTATCTTTTAGAGCTTTGAGTTGATTCAGACATTCTGCAGAAGAAAATTATTTTCTTTAAGGAGGTTAAAAGTTGTTGCTTCTTAAAAATGGAACAGTACTCACAAATGATGAAGAGAATAAAGTTTTAGAAAACGGAGCTGTTTTAATAGATGGAGAAGATATCAAAGAAATTGGAGAATCAGAAATCCTAGAATCAAAGTATCCAGATGCTGATGTTAAAGACATGCAGGGTAAACTAATTATGCCTGGTATGATAAATGCTCATATGCATATTTACAGTACTTTTGCCAGAGGAATGGATTTAAAAACGGATAGTGCTCCCAGTAATTTTGTAGAAATACTTGAAAAACTGTGGTGGAGGCTTGATAATCACCTCAATGCAGATGATATTTATTATAGTGCCTTATACTCTTTTCTTACAGGTATAAAGCAGGGGACAACAACTGTATTTGACCACCATGCAAGTTATGGTCAGACCAAATACAGTCTTGATATTGTTTCTAAAGCGGCTGAGGAAAGTGGTATTAGAGCTGATCTCTCATATGAAATATCTGATCGTAATGGAGATTTAATGAGAGATAGTGCTCTTAAGGAAAGCGAAAAATTTTTAAATAAGATTAGGGAAGAAAATTCAAATTATTTAAATGGACGCATTGGTCTGCATGCTTCTTTTACCCTTGAACATGAAACACTTACTAAGGTATCAGAGATGGCCGATCAGTACAATTCCAGCTTTCACATCCATACAGCTGAAGGAAGAGCTGATTTAGAAGACAGCAGGTTGAGAGGATATAATGGTGTTGTTAAGAGATTAGATGAATATAATATCTGGCGGCCGGGAACAATTGCTGTTCATGGGGTACATCTTCAGGAAGGTGAAATGGAAATTTTAAGAGATAATGATTGTTATTTAATTCATAATCCTGAGTCAAATATGAATAATGCAGTTGGAATCACATCAGTTAAAGAAGCCGCTGATCAAGGGTTAATGTTGGGTCTTGGTACTGATGGATATACTACAGACATGTTTGAGAGCATTAAATTTGCAGATTTAATGTTAAAACACAGTACTCAAGATCCCCGTCTGGGTTGGTCAATTATACCTGAGATGGTTTTTAAAACAAATGCAAAGCTTGCAGAAGAGAGCTTTGGAGTTAAGCTTGGTGTTTTAAAAGAAGGTGCAGCAGCAGATATTATTGTTGTTGATTATTCACCACCTACTAAGTTGAATGCTGAAAACACATATGCACACATTTTATTTGGTCTAAATGGTGGAATGGTTGATACTACAATAGTTGGAGGAAATATTCTAATGGAAAATCGGGAGGTGCAGGTTGTTGATTATGAAAAAATCGCCCATGAAGTTAGAAAGCAGTCAGACGATTTCTGGCGTAGATTTTGAGAACTACTTTCAGCCAGGAAGTTTAAAAGAAGCACTTGAAATTAAAGCTGAATATGGCCGCGATATAACAATTGCAGCTGGAACTACAGATCTTTTTGTTGCTTATTATGAAAGACTTCATACAATTAAAAATTGGCTTGATTTAAGTAAAATTGATGAATTGAAATATATTAAATTCAGTGAAAAAAATGTGAAAATTGGAGCAATGACCACTCATTTAGCTCTTAAGGAATCTGAAGAACTAAAAGGAAAATTTCCTGTTCTGCAGGCAGCTGCAGCAGATGTTGGCTCTCCACAAATTCGCAGTAGAGGAACAATAGGTGGCAATATTGCTACTTCATCTCCTTCTGGAGATCTCTTAACTCCACTGCTCAGCTATCAGGCTCGCTTTAAATTGGAAACTGCCGGAAAAAGCCGCTGGGCAGCTGCAGAAGAATTTTTTACTGGTCCTAAACAGAATATTATGGGTCCAAAAGAAATATTAACGGAGATAGAAGTTCCACTTCCAAAAAATGATAGCTCAGGCTACTGGATTAAGATTGGTAGAAGAAAGGCCTTAGTTATCTCTACACTTAATTTTTCACTTGTTCTTGAATTTAATAAGGAGAAAATATCTAGAGCTGGACTTGCAATGGGTTCTGCTGCTCCAACTCCAGTTAGGCTCAAAAAAATTGAAGAAATGCTCGTAGGTAAAAGCCTAGATGAGCTTGATCATAGAAAGCTTGGCGAAGAAGTTAAAAAGCAAATTGCTCCGATTGATGATGTACGCGGGACAAAGGAATATAGAGAAGATGTGGCATTTGAGACGATGATCAATGCTTTAGAAGATATAGAGAGCAGAAGGGGGTGAGCAGCTGATGCAGATTACACTTAGGGTTAATGGAGAAGAGAGAACACTTGATGTTACACCATATACAAGACTCTTGGATTTAATTAGAGAGGATTTAGGGCTGACTGGAGTTAAAGAAGGTTGTGGCAAAGGAGAATGTGGTGCCTGTACGGTAATTATGAATGGAGAACTAACGGCTTCCTGTCTTGTTCCGGCACCACAGGCAGATGGAGCGGAAATTTTAACAATAGAAGGTCTGGCAGCTGATGGAAAACTAGATCCGATTCAGGAATCATTTATTGAAGCAGGAGCAGTACAGTGTGGATTTTGTATACCTGGTATGGTTTTAGCAGGTAAAAGGCTGCTTGATGAAAATCCTAATCCAAATGAAGAAGATGTTCGCTATGGTCTCTCTGGGAATATCTGCCGCTGCACAGGATATGCAAAGATTATCGATGCGGTTATGATGGCCGCTGATAAACTTAAGGTAGAAGGAAGTGTAAATAATGGCGAATAATAAATATGATGTTAAAGATTATTATTGTAAGCATACAACCCGCTGCACTGTAGAGGGAGAAAAAAAGAGCAAACGTTTTGTCGGACGAAATGTACTCAAAGCAGATGCAGAAGATAAGGTTACAGGAGAAGCTGTTTACCCTAATGATATTACTTTTGAAGATACACTATATTTAAAAGTAAAAAGGGCTGTACATCCTCATGCTTTTTTAAAAGATATTGATATATCTGAAGCAAAAAAGGTCAAAGGTGTTGTAGACATAATTACTGCTGAAGATATACCGGAAGTAAGAAAATTCGGTTTAATTATTAGGGATCAGCCTGTATTAGTTGGTATCGGAGAAAAAATGCGCTACATGGGTGATGCACTTGCAGTTGTGGTTGCAGAAAATAAAGAGGCAGCTATTAAAGCCAGAGATTTAATAAAAGTAAAAGTAGAAAAACTTGAAATAATAACAAATCCTTTTAGAGCAATGGAGGATGATGCTCCAGATATTCACCCAGATGGCAATATTTTAATCACTCATAATTTAGATAGAGGTGATGTTGAAGCAGCTTTTGCTGAGTCTGATATAATTGTGGAAAAGAAATATCAAACTCAATTTATTGACCAGCTGCCAATGCAGAATGAGGCAGGTACTGCTTTTTATGATGAAAAGAAGGGTATAGTAAATATTTGGGCAGCCACTCAGTGGCTTCATGACACTCAGGCTGATATAGCACAGTCCCTACGTCTTGCTAAAGGTCAGGTTAGAATTATTCAGCCAACAATTGGTGGAGCATTTGGTAAAAAAGAAGATGTTTCTGTACACATCCATTTGGCTATTGCAGCAATTAGAACTGGTAGACCTGTAAAGTTTACTTATACAAGAGAAGAATCAATGATAACTCAATCAAAAAGGCATCCAATTACTATTTATAATAAAACTGGTGTTAGTAAAGATGGCTATTTAAAAGCCTGGGAAACTAAATTTATCGGTGATACAGGAGCTTATGCATCAAGTGGTCCTGCGGTTGTGCACAAAGGAATGTACCATGCAACTGGTCCATATGATGTAGCAAATATACGTGGTATATCTCATGCAGTTTATACAAATAATACCTATTGTGGGGCTATGCGCGGATTTGGAACTACTCAGGGGGCCTTTGCTTATGAATCACAGATGGATATTTTAGCTGAGAAATTAGAGATGGACCCTGCTCAATTTAGACTGCAGAATGTTTATCATATTGGGTCATCTACTCCTAATGGTCAGCAGCTCAACCACAGTGTAAATGCAGAAGAAACTATAAAGAGAGTTATGGAACTGAGCGGCTGGAAAGGAGGTCAGAAAGAATGAAGAAATATGGAAGAGGTTTAGCAACAATTATGTTTGGCTTTGGTTATGGAGAGGGTTTTCCAGACCATTCTATAGCTTCTATTGAAATCAAAGAGGATGAACGTATTGTAATTAGAACCGCAGCAGCTGATGTTGGCCAGGGAGTGATTACTACTGTTATTCAAATAGCAGCAGAAATATTAAGAATAAAACCTGATTACTTTGAGGTTATTCAGGGTGATACACATACAACTAAAAACTCAGGCTCTACATCTGCGACCAGGCAGACATATTTTACAGGAAATGCTGTGAAAAAAGCAGCTGAAAATCTTCTGGCAAATATCTATCATTATGGTAGTCTTGAATTTCGCAGCAATCACCCTGAGATAAATGTTGAAGATGGAAAGATTTATATGTACGATGACCCTGATAATTATATAACTTACTGGGATCTTGCTAGAACTTTAGATCAAAATGGTAAAAAACTTGAAGCAGAGGGGTCATTTTTCCCTGTAACTTATAAGCCTGATCAAGAAGGACAGGCTGATAAGGTCTATGTAGCATATACCTTTTTATCTCAGGTTATTGAAGTAGAAGTTGATACCGATACTGGAATGATAGATTTGTTAAATGTATATACGGCAATTGATCTTGGTAAGGCTATTAATCCTAAGAATGTAGAAGGTCAAATAGAGGGTGGAACAGTACAAGGGCTTGGAATGGGAATGATGGAAGAACAGGTGATTCAAGATGGTATAACTTTAAATCCAGATATGTCTGATTATCTTGTACCAACCAGTGTTGATATTCCAAAATTTAAACATTATCTGGTTGAAGATGAAGATTCTGAAGGTCCATTTGGAGCTAAGGGAGTTGGAGAACCAACATTGATCGCGGCAGCACCTGCACTGGCAAATGCTGTTTACGATGCTGTAGGTATTCGTTTTTTTGAACTTCCTTTAAGTCCTTCTCGAGTCAAAAAAGCTTTGCAGGAAAAAGCTGCAGAAGATGAATAATTTCTTTTTAACAGGCAAAAAAAGAGTAGGAAAAACGACTATTTTAAAATCTGTTTTTAGAACAGCTAATATAGTGCCTGGTGGCTATACAACTTTTAAATTGCTTGATTTTAAAAGTGGTAGACCCCTCCTTTTTCAGCTTAAAAAAGCTAAATTTTTGCTCGAAGATGAAAAATTAGTAAAGGAAGTTAAGCTGCCTGAGAGCATGAAAAGAGCAGATCTTTCTGCTGACTGCAGAGGTTTATTTAAAAAATTTTATAGCTCTAATTTTAGAAAAACAAAATCACTGCAGCTTAATAAACATTGTATTTTTGCTGAAAGACTAAATGCTGAAGAAAAATTTAATGTATATCCAGAGGTATTCGATAATTGTGGGGTGAAACTTTTAAACAGCAGCAAGAATATTATATTAATTGATGAGCTGGGGCGTTTTGAATTAGATGCAGAGAAATTTAAAGAAAAAATATTTGCTCTTTTGGAATCAGATATTTTACTGATAGGTGTTATTAAGGCAGAATCTAATAAATTTCTTGATAAAATTAGAGCAGGAGAAGACATAGAAGTTTTTGAAACTACTAAAAATAATAGAAATAAAATTTATGATTCTCTGCTTGATATAGTAAAAAATAATGTTTAAAAATAATTTTTAAATCTATTTTTCATTAGTTACCCTAGGCAGCAATCATTTAATATATAAACTTGATTTTCTATTTATCTAAAACAGCCTAGAAAACTCCATCCAAGCTGCTGAATTGGGTGGATAGGTTCATACAATAACCCCAATTAGAATATGATAGTTAATATAAAATTTAAGTAAATAGAAGGAGTGTTAATATGGCTGATATAAGTGTTAAGCTATTTGATTTTACTTTAAAAAACCCTGTTATGCCTGCTGCTGGCCCACCAATTAAAGATGCAGCTGCCGCATTTGCTGCTAAAGAAGGCGGAACAGCTGCTGTTGTTACAAAGACAATTTCTACAGAAGCTGCCGAAGTGCCCAGACCAAATATGGCACAGCTGAGAGGTGGCTTTATGAATACAGAATTATGGTCAGAAATGGGACCAGAAAGATGGCTTGAACAGGAATATCCTGAAATTAAAAAAACTGGACTGCCGATTATTGTTGGCTTAGGTTATAGTGCAGAACAAATAAGTAAGTTAGCAAAAGAAGTAGAACCATTTGCAGATGCATTAGAATTATCTACTCATTATCTAGGGAGTGATCCTTCACCAGTAATTGAGAGTGTAAAGGCTGCAAAAAAAGCAGTAGATCTTCCAGTAATGGTTAAGCTGAGCCCCCAAGTAGATATTGCAAAGTTTGCAAAAGCTGCCGAAAAAGCTGGTGCAGATGGACTTGTACTTATCAATTCTTTTGGGCCAACCTTAGATTTTAACATAGAAACAGGAAAACCCCTGATGGGAAGTAAAGATGGTTATGGCTGGCTCTCTGGTGAGGCTATTTTTCCACTTGCTTTAAGAGCTGTTTATGAAGCAGTAGAAGCAGTTGATATTCCAGTCTTAGCAGTTGGTGGGATTTCAACTGGAGAAGATGCTGTAAAAATGATAATGGCAGGTGCAGAGGCTGTTCAGGTCTGTACTGCTGCAATTTTAAAAGGTCCAGGTATTTATGCAGAGATAGCTGATGAAATTGAAGCATATCTTGATAAACATGGATATGATAATCTGGATCAAATTAGAGGAATGGCACAAAGAAATGCTCCTAAGAAAGCAAATTATGAGACTGTTGTACCTGATATAATAAGAGAAAATTGTACCGGCTGCAGATTGTGTATTATAAGCTGTGTTTATGATGCTAATTATCTTGATCAAGATAATAAAATTGTTATTGACAGCGAAAAATGTGCTGGTTGTGGTCTTTGTATAACCCGCTGTAATTTTGATGCATTATCTTTAAGTGGAATCTAAATTATCAGAAGGACCCAAAATTGGATTCCAAATATAATAATGTTTATTTTTGAAGTTGGTTTAGAAAGGGGGATTTTCATGAAACAGCGTCGATTATTAAAACAGGCAAGAGGGCTGGAAAAAGCTGAAAAAGTATTTAAAAATGCTCTTGTTCTGGATGTTTTTAATGAGAAATTAGAACTGACCGATGTGGCTGTTGCAGAAGGTATTATAATTGGGACTGGTGATTATCAAGGCGAAGAAGAAATTGATATGAGTGGTCAGATTATAATTCCCGGTTTAATAGATGCTCATCTTCATTTAGAATCATCAATGACTAATGTTGATGAATTTGCCCGGGAGATTATCCCAAGAGGAACTACAACAATTGTGGCTGATCCCCATGAAATTGCAAATGTAGCAGGATTAACGGGAATTAAGTATTTATTAAGTGCTGGTAAAGCACAGCCCTGGAATTTCAATTTGATGCTTCCTTCTTGTGTTCCTGCAAGCTCTTTTGAGAATTCGGGAGCAGAATTATCTGCTGTGGATCTGAAACCCCTTATTGGCCAAGAGGGAATTTTTGGCCTGGGTGAGGTAATGGACTATCCTTCAGTCATAGATGGTGATAAAGATATCTGGGATAAAATTGAAATGGCTTCTGAACTATTTAAAGATGGTCATGCTCCAGAACTTTCTGGTCTTGATTTAAATGCTTACCTTCTGGCAGATATTGCTGCTGATCATGAAGCTACAACGGCAGAAGAGGCTTTAGAAAAAGCAGCTAAAGGAATGTATATTATGATCAGAGAAGGGTCAGTAACTAGAGATCTTGTAAGTCTGCTGCCTGCTGTCAACAGCAGTAATTGTTCACGCTTCATGTTTGCTACTGATGATAGACATCCAGAAGATTTACTTGCTGAAGGACAGATAGATTTTGCTGTTCGTAAGGCTATTCAATATGGGTTGTCTCCAATAAGGGCTGTCAGAATGGCAACTATTAACCCAGCTCTTGCACTTGGAATGAAAAAACTGGGAGCAATTGCACCCGGTTTTAAAGCAGATATTCTTGTGCTTGATAATTTGAGGGAGTTTAATATCAAAAGAGTCTATAAGGATGGGAAACTTGTAGCTGAAAATGGTACACTGTTAAAAGCAGTAGATGATAAGATTTCCCTTGAAAGAGAAGAAATTATTGATCCAGAAATTAAAGAAAAAATATTTAATTCTGTAAAAATAGGTGATATTTCTAAAGAAAATTTTGTGCTGCCTGCTGCTAACAAATATAGAGTTATAGAGCTGCTTAGAGATAAAGTTGTTACTGAAAGCTCTGTTTATTCTACAGAAAGAGAGTACAAAGGTGAACCTCCAGCTATAGAGCTAATTGGCCATAATCTTGTAAAACTGGCGGTAGTGGAAAGACATAAGGGTACAGGTGATGTGGGAATTGGTCTGCTGAGAAATTTTGGGCTTCGCAGAGGAGCAATTGCTACTTCCATTGGCCATGATGCCCATAATATTATAATTGCTGGTTTAAATTCCGAAGATATGTATCTTGCTGCAAAAGAAATAGAAAAAATGCAGGGAGGCCTGGTAATTGTCCTTGATGGAGTAGTTGAAGGGAAACTTGCTTTACCAGTAGCTGGACTTATGGCTGTTAAGCCATTAAAGGAAGTTGCAGACAAATTGAAAAATATTAGAGAAACGGCTAATTCACTTGGAGTAAATAAAGACGGACCTTTTATGACCCTTTCATTTATGGCTTTAACAGTTATTCCAGAGTTAAAATTAACTGATAAAGGATTGTTTGATGTGAAGAGTTTCAAAAAAACAGATCTTGTAATTGAATGACTGTGACTAAAAAATATTTGTATACAGTCTTTAAAATCCGCAATTAATTGACAAGTGATTAGACTTTAATTATAATTAATAATGAAAAAGACATTTGAGAAAGTTTTAATTATCTAAAAAATTTTACAAAATATGAAAAAATATAAATAAGATAAATCCTTATATAATTGTGGAAATATGGTTCACAAGTTTCTATTGATTAGCCGATAACTATTCAACTATAAGGGGACACCATTTAGACTGTAGATTTAATTAAAGGTTTGGATGAAGTGGAAATATTATATATTTCTATTCAGTTAGGGCAAAAGTCTGGGCTGATAGTTTCCTTTTAGTTGGGAATTATCTGCTCAGATTTTTTTCTTTGACTATTAAAATACATCGAAAGGAGGTGTATAAGTAAGGAAATAAATTGGTTGAACTTATCTTACTTTTTTAAAAAACAAGGAGGTTAATTAATGAGCAGTTCAAATGAAGGTTTACTGGAAGACATGTTTAAACTTGAAAAAAATAATACTGATGTAAAAACAGAAGTAATTGCTGGTTTTACAACATTTATGACAATGGCATATATTATCTTTGTTAACCCTGCAATTTTAAGTGATGCAGGTATGCCTTTTGATGGTGTTTTTATTGCGACTATTATGGGGGCAGTTCTTGGTACTCTTGCAATGGCATTTTTAACTAATTATCCATTTGCCCTTGCTTCTGGTATGGGTCTTAATGCATTTTTTGCTTATTCAGTTGTAATAGGTATGGGGGTGCCCTGGCAGGTAGCACTTGGTATTATTTTTCTTGAAGGTATATTATTTATTATTTTAAGTGTAACCCCTGTTAGAGAGATGATTGTAAATAGTATTCCGATGGCTCTCAAAACAGGAATAAGTGCAGGTATTGGTTTATTTATTGCATTTATTGGTTTGCAAAATGCTGGTATTGTTGTTTCCGATCAGGCAACATTAGTAGCTATGGGTAATATTTTTGTTGGTCCCGGTTTGGTTGCTTTATTAGGCCTTTTGGTAACAGGTATTTTACATGCACGTAAGGTTAAAGGTGCTCTGCTTTGGGGTATTTTAATTTCTACAGCTTTTGGCTGGACTAATGGTGTAACTCCAGCTTTTTCAGGCTTATTCGCTATGCCTCAGATGGCAGATTGGTCAGAGGTTTTATTTAAACTTGATATAGTTTCTGCACTTGATATTGGCATGATTGGTGTACTACTATCTTTCTTATTTGTCGATATGTTTGATACTGCAGGCACTTTAGTTGGTGTTAGTCAGCAGGCTGGCTATCTTGATGAAAATGGAGATCTTCCAAAAGCAAGTAATGCCTTATTGGCTGATGCGATTGGTACTACTGGTGGTGCTTTGTTTGGAACTAGCACAGTTACAACATATGTTGAATCTGCTTCTGGAGTTGCAGAAGGTGGAAGAACAGGATTGACTGGTGTGGTTGTTTCTATATTATTTTTCTTAGCTTTATTCTTTAAGCCTTTAATTGGTATTGTGCCAGCTGCAGCCACAGCTCCAGCACTTATTATTGTTGGTACAATGATGATGACCAATATCACAAAACTAGACTGGGATGATTTTACAGAAATACTTCCAGCTTTTGTTGCAATGATTGCAATGCCTTTAACCTATTCTATTTCAAATGGTATTGCACTTGGTTTTATTGTTTATCCAATCATTAAATTATTTACTGGAAAAGGTAAAGATGTTCACTGGTTAGTATATCTTTTAGGTGTAGTATTTATATTCTATTTTATAGTTCATTGATGAAGATTCAAAATCGAAACATTATTTTTAGTCATTCCTAATTGGTGAATTTAATATATTAATGATAAAGGAGCATATCGATTTCGATATGCTCCTAAAATTTCTATTTAAGCTTAAATTTTTCTTTGTATTTTTATAAATATATAGCTGAAAGTAAAATTAGTCATTTAATTCAGCTAGTTCAATCATTTTTTGATATGAAATTACCCCTGATATTTTATTTATTATTACACCATTTTCATCTAAAAAATAACTTGTAGGAATACCTCTAACAAGATATTCACTCGACACTTCTTTTTCATTATCTAAGATTACTTCAAAATCCAAATTATTTTTCATTATGAATTCTGCAGCTGTTGACTTGTTTTCACCAACATTTACAGCAATTATTGTAAAATCAGAAAAATCTTCATCATGCAATTTCTGCATGTCCGGCATTTCTGCTCTGCATGGAGGGCACCAGCTTGCCCAAAAATTCAAAAATATTTTCTGGCCCCTGTAATCACTCAATTTTACAGATTTATCATTAAGATCTCTTAATTCAAAATCGGGAGCACTTTTTCCAATCTCAACTCCAACTTCTGGTCTGTTATTTGTGGTCTGATTATTAACATAAGTAAAAGCAAATATACCGATTAGTAATGTTATTATAACTAAGATTTTAATCTTTTTATTCATTTAAATTACCTCCATTGATTGTTTGTTTTAATTATATAAGTAAATCACTCGGATTTCTAGTAAGATTTTAAAAAAAGATTAATTTAAATAAATAAAAGGGTTTTTTTAATGAATCTTGAATTATAATAAATAGAATAAGAAAATATAATATTCTGGGGTGCCAACTGGCTGAGAGATATATTCAACCCTTAGAACCTGGTCTGGATAATTCCAGTGTAGGGAAGCTGAAGTAACTTTAATAACTTCCCATTTAGGGAAGTTTTTTATTTTGAGAGGAGTGATAGAATGAAATCTGCTGTTGATATACAATGTCTGCCTTTGGGTGTTTCTGATAAAGAAGAGATTTATGATTTGGTAGATAAAGCGATTGAAGTAATAAAAAAGGAAGGTCATGATTATACTGTTAGTGCTTTTTCTACAACTATTGAAGGTGAGCTGGAGGAAATATGGCCGACAGCTCTGAAAGCACATCTAGCTGTACAGGAGGCATCTAGTGAGAATGTTATCAGTTATATCAAACTGGCAACAGGACCAGAACTCGGTACAACTGCTGAAAAAATAGACCGACAAAAGGGAAGGCATTAATTATGGATGAGCTTAAAGAAAAAATATCTTATTATTTGCCTGTGATCATCTTTTTTATAATTACTTTGATTATCTGGGAAATAATAGTGCAGGTTTTAAATGTAGAAAGCTGGATATTACCTGCTCCGACAGCAATATTTGAGGAGATATTAAAAACCCGTTCATTATTAATTGAACATTCTCTAAGAACACTCTATGAATCAATCTTTGGGCTTACAGTTTCGGCTGCAGCAGGTATTTTAGTAGGCACTATTATATTCAATTTTAGGATTTTGGAAAGGACTCTTTATCCACTGCTGGTTATATCACAGACAGTTCCGATTGTGGTTCTTATTCCCCTGCTTGTTATCTGGTTTGGCTTTGGTCTGCTGCCTAAGATATTGATAGTTATTTTAGCCTGTTTTTTTCCGGTTGCAGTTAATACAGTTGATGGACTTAATACAGCTGATAAAGACAAAGTTAATTTGTTGAAAGCAATGGGAGCTTCTGGCTGGCAGATTTTCAGCAAAGTTAGAGTTCCATCTGCACTGCCGATGATTTTTAGCGGCCTCAGGATTTCTGCTACTTATTCAGTTATGGCAGCAGTTGTTGCAGAATGGATGGGTAGTGATATTGGTCTTGGTGTTTTTATTGTAAGATCTTCAAATTCATATTTAACTGCAAGAGTATTTGCAGGGATAGTATTAGTCTCATTTTTTTCAATAATCTTGTTTCAATCTGTTACTTTACTTGAGAAATTTTTAATTCCCTGGAGTAATAGCAGTAAGGAGGAGAGTTATTAATGAAAAAATTATCTTTAATGGTTTTAATTATCATGCTGGTTTTTAGTTTTTCTGTGTCAGCTGAAGAAGTTGATTTTTTACTTGATTGGGTACCTAATACAAATCATACTGGACTATTTGCAGCAGAAGAGATGGGCTGGTTTGCAGAAGAAGATATCGATGTCAACTTTATTCAGCCGGGTACAAACATGTCAGTTGAGCAGGTTGTTGGTGCAGGTAGAGCTGATTTGGGTATTAGTTTTCAGGAATGGGTTACTCCTGCCAGAATTCAAGGGGTACCAATTGTATCTCTTGCTGCAGTAATCCAGCATAATACATCTGGTTTTGCCGTTCTGGAGGAAAAAAATGTTGAAACTCCTGCTGATTTATCGGGAATGGATTACGGCGGCTGGGGTATGGAGATTGAAAAAGCGATTATCAGTTCACTCGTAGAAGGAACTGGTGGAGATTTTTCTGAGATAGAATTTGTCAACATCGGCAGTGGTGATCTGCTCTCAATGCTGGACAGCAATAAGTTTGACTTTACCTGGATTTTTTATGCTTCAGATGGTATTCAGGCAGAAATTAGAGATATCGATCTAAATGTTTTTATGCTAGAAGACTATCAAGAATATGTTCCGGATTATTATACACCGGTAATTATAAGTTCTTCGAAAATGATAGCCGAAAAACCCGAACTTTTAGATAGATTTATGCGGGTTGTCAAAAGAGGTTATGAATATGCAGCTGAAAACCCAGAAGAATCAGCGAAAATTCTGCATAAAAAAGCTCCCGAAAACAGTCTCGAATTTTTAACTAAAAGCCAAAAATGGCTCAGCCCTAGATATATTGATGATGCACCTTATTGGGGCCATCAGGAGCTTGAAGTATGGGAAGAATTTAGTGAATGGATGTATGATCAGGGATTAATTTCGGAAGAATTTGAAGCTGAAAAAGCATTTACTAATCAATTTTTAGAAGATTAGTAATAAAATTACTAAAAAATAATAGAAAATAGAAGTTCATAAATTGTCAATCTGATGTTTAAGCTAGAATTGGTTCTCTTTTTCGGACAGTTATAGGTTGAAAGTCTGCTTACAAACCTCGTGGGCCTGCTCTGAGGAGGATAAATATATATAAATAAGAAAAGGGTGTAACAATGAAAGAAGTTCTGCTGGAAATTACAGATATTAAATATGATTATAGAGAAGATGGTGAGGTGCTTCCAGTTCTAAATGAGATCAATCTGTCCATCCTTGAGGGTGAATTTGTCTGCATTATTGGCCCAAGTGGATGTGGTAAAACAACTCTCTTCAATATCCTGGTTGGTTTAGAAAGGCCTGATCAAGGTAAAATTATTCTTGATGGTCAAGATATAACCTGTACCAGAGGCCATATCGCTTATATGCCGCAGGAGGATCTGCTTTTCCCCTGGCGGAAGATAATGGATAATTTGCTTTTAGGAGTAGAAATAAATAAAGGGGATTTAAAAGCGGCCAGAAAGGAAGCAGAAGGGCTGCTGCCGTTATTTGGCCTTGAAGGCTTTGCAGACAGTTATCCAGATCAGCTGTCTGGAGGGATGAGGCAGCGGGCTGCCCTCTTAAGAACTGTGCTGACTCACCACAGTATTCTTGCTTTAGATGAACCTTTTGGAGCACTTGATGCTCTTACAAGAGCTAAGATGCAGAAGTGGATTTTATCGATTCAGGAAAAACTCAATAAAACAATTCTTTTTGTTACCCATGATATAGAAGAGGCGATTACACTTGCTGACAGGGTCGTTGTGCTAAACGGAAGGCCGAGCACGATAACAAAAGAGCTGAAAGTGGAACTTCCTTACCCGCGGCAGAAAACAGATGTTAAGTTTATTGAATATAAAGAAGAGTTATTAGAAAGACTATCAGATACTGAATTCTGATGGTCTTTTTTTCGATGTCTTTAGTTATTCCGGATAAAGATTAACCCAATATAAAGCTTCTAGTTCGGCCAGGGAGTGTGCAAATAAAACAAAGGAGCCTTTTTCGCCTGCAGGTTTTAGGGTTTTTCTAATTTTTTTAAGTACAGTCTTCAGTTTAATTTTTCCTTTTCAACAATAAAATTTTCTTGCTTCCAGAAAATTTCTTAATAAAAGCTGATATGTATCAGAACAGTTCAATTTTACTTTCATAATTATTTACTTCCAGATTTTTCATTTATTTTAAATTTATTTCCAAAAATTAATCCCTGAAGACATCTGTAGTACATCTTTAATACGTACATTATTATAATCACTAGCTGAAAGAATCGGTACATAGTCTGTGACTAAATCATTTAAGTTTAAAGCCCTAGTTAATGATAGTTATTTCTTTTAATTAGTATAATCTATGATAAAATATAAATAAGAGAAAAATTAAGATAATTAGAATTAAGATAGTTTTTGTCTAGAGTCCAATAAATAAGGAGCAGATATTTTGTTTAGCTCAAATGTTTTTATGTAATGTTAGTGACCAGTATATAAATTATAATTAGGAGGAAAAATTATGATAACTAAATCAACACTTAGAGATCCTGCTTTAGCAGAAGAGGGCTGGAAGAAAATACAGTGGATTGCAGATAAGATGGATATTTTAAATGAAATTTTGAAGGAATACAGAGCTGAACAGCCTCTTGCCGGCAAAAATGTGGCTATCTGTCTGCATTTGGAAGCTAAAACAGCTTATATGGCATATGTGATTAAAGAACTGGGAGCAGAGGTAGTTATTGCCGGAAGTAATCCCCTCTCAACTCAGGATGATGTGGCGGCAGGACTTGCTGCACACGGAGTTGAAGTGCACAGCTGGTATGGTTCTACTACAGAAGAATATAAATCTCATTTAAATAAAGTTTTAGATTCAGAACCTGATCTAATAATTGATGATGGTGGAGATATGGTAGAAGCTCTACATACAGAAAGAACGGAACTTCTGGATAAGATAATCGGGGGTGCAGAAGAAACAACGACCGGAATTCACCGTCTGGAAGCAATGGAAGCAGATGGAACATTGAGCTTCCCGATGATGGCTGTTAATGATGCAAAATGCAAATCGCTTTTTGACAATAGATATGGTACAGGTCAGTCGACCTGGGATGGCATCATGCGCACAACCAATCTTGTGGTTGCTGGCAAAACTGCAGTAGTTGCAGGTTACGGCTGGTGTGGTAAAGGTGTTGCAATGCGTGCTAAAGGACTTGGGGCAAAGGTGATTGTTACAGAAATCGATCCAATTAAGGCTAGTGAAGCCTGGATGGATGGTTTTGAAGTTATGCCGATGAAAGAAGCAGCCAAAAAAGGAGACTTTTTTATTACAGTTACCGGCTGTAATGATGTTATTTCTAAAGAAGATATGCAGGTTATGAAAGATGGGGCTATCTTATCTAATGCAGGTCACTTTGATGTAGAAGTAAGCAAGCCAGATTTAAATGAACTTGCTGTTGAGACTGCTGAAGTAAGAAAAAATATTAAGATGTTCAGGCTGGAAGACGGCAGGAAAATATATCTTTTAGGAGATGGCAGGTTAGTTAACCTTGCTGCAGCAGATGGTCATCCAGCAGAAATAATGGATATGACATTTGCTCTTCAGCTCAGTTCATTATTACATCTTAATGAAAATCAAGATTTAGAAGCTGGGGTATATAAGATTCCCGATAAAATAGATAATATGGTTGCAGAGTATAAACTTAAATCATTAGGTATAGAAATTGATCAATTAACAGCAGAGCAGCAGGAATATATAAACAGCTGGGAAAATTAATAAAAGATTATATTCAATTTAATTAATTCCTGCTCTTTTAGGGCAGGAATTTTTCTTAGGAGGAGAAGAGATGAAAATAGCACCATTTGGAGTAGAAGAATGGATGAATAAATATGAGGTAGATGCAGAATATAATATAGCAGAGACATGTGTAGAATCATTAACTGTCAAAGAACTGCTCAATTTAAGTGGTGAAGCTGAGCAAAAAATTAAAGAAATTAAAGGCATGAAGCTGACCTATGGTGATATCATGGGTTCCAAAGATTTCAAAAAAGGTGTGTGCAGCCTCTATGAAAATGTTAGACCGGAAAATGTTCTGCCTTCACATGGGGCAATAGGAGCAAACTTTTTATTATTGTATTCACTTATAGAGGCGGGAGACAAGGTTGTTTCGGTATTCCCCACCTATCAGCAGCTTTATTCTATTCCAGAATCTTTCGGAGCAGAGGTAAAAAGGCTAGAGCTTAAATATGAAGATGGTTTTTTGCCTGATT
Source organism: Halanaerobium sp. (assembly GCA_018399955.1). Lineage (GTDB taxonomy): Bacteria > Bacillota > Halanaerobiia > Halanaerobiales > Halanaerobiaceae > Halanaerobium. The sequence continues at coordinate 41,384 of JAGYNO010000001.1, forward strand.
TAGATAAGTTGAAAGAACTGGTTGATCAAGATACAAAATTGATTGCGATAAATAATCCAAATAATCCTTCTGGAGTGATGATGGAAAGAGAGATATTAGAAGAAATTGTTGAAATTGCAAGATCAGCTGATGCCTATATTTTATCTGATGAGGTTTATAGGGGTTTAGATCCAGAAAAAGATGTACCAGCATTAGTAGATATTTATGAGAAGGGAATTTCTGTTGGCAGCATGTCCAAAATATTTTCACTTGCAGGTTTAAGAATGGGTTGGTTAACAGGGCCAGCTGAGGTCATTGAGAAGTGCCAGCTGCACAGGGATTATACAACAATCAGTAATGGAATGATCGCTGATTATCTGTCTGTGATAGCCTTGGAAAATAAAGATAAAATTCTTAAGCGGAACTCCAAGAAGGTAAATGAACAGCTTGCAGTACTTGATAATTGGATTAGAGCTGAAGATTTAGTTGAATATGTTAAACCTTCTGGAGGTACTACAGCATTTATCCACTACAAACTGGATATTCCTTCAGAAGAATTTGCAAAAAGATTATATAAAGAAAAGGGTGTATTAACCGTGCCCGGAACTGCTTTCGGCAGAGATAAATTTTTAAGAATTGGTTTTGCTGGGAACAAAAATGAGCTGGTAGATGGGCTTGCACTGCTTAAAGAATTTATTGCAGAAAACAAATAACAACAATAAAAAAGAGGTGTTGGAGAGTGGATTCAGATAAGATAATGATCAGTTATGGAGATCAGCCAAAAAAAATGGTTAAGGAACTGCTTTCTAAAGCAGAAATAGAGAAAGAAATTAATAAAGATTCTTTAATTGCCTTGAAGCCAAATTTGATTAATCCAAGCAGATCAGAGAATGGTGCGACAACAGATCCTGAACTAACCAAAGCTATAATTGAATATCTCCAGGCTAAAGATTTTAATAATATCATAATTATCGAGGGTTCCTGGGTTGGAGCAGATACAGAAGAAGCCTTTGCGAAATGCGGATATAATAAGATTGCTGAAGAATATGATATACCCCTCTATAATCTCCAGCAGGCTGAGTATACTAAAAAAAATGTGCGGGGAATGGAGATAGAAATTGCAGATAAGGCACTAGAGGTAGACTATCTGATTAATCTTCCCGTATTAAAAGGTCACTGTCAGACAAAGGTCACCTGTGCCTTGAAAAATCTTAAAGGCTGTTTATCAGATGCAGAAAAAAGAAGATTTCACAAAAGAGGCCTCCATAAGCCGATAGCCTATCTCAATGAAGTTCTGAACCAGGATTTAATAGTTGTAGACGGCATATATGGAGATCTAGATTTTGAAGAAGGGGGAAATCCGGTCAAGATGAACCGCATTCTTTTGGCAAAAGATCCCGTGCTTGTTGATAGTTATGCTGCTGAACTGCTTGGCTATTCTGCATCTGATGTAGAGTATATAGAGATTGCAGATCAAATTGGTGTTGGAAATAAATTTATTGCTGAGAGCAGTCTGATTGAGATAAATAAAGATCAAGCTGAAGAGATTGATCACTCTTCACGCAAAATAAAAAAACTGGCAGCAATAATTAATGAAAAAGATGCCTGTTCTGCTTGTTATGGCAGTCTTGTCTATGCATTAAAAAGAATAGAAGAAAGGGGACTACTTTCTAAAATTGAAGATCAAATAAGTATCGGGCAGGGATATAAGGGTGAGCAAATAGCTGGCCCAGGAATAGGAATTTGCTGTAAAGATGCAGAAGCAGCAGTCCTGGGATGTCCTCCAGCAGCAAAAAATATTATTAATTTTTTAGAAAAAGAATATGATTTATGATAAAAGCAGTCTAAAAAGTATTCAAAGAGATTGAAAAATGGAATATAAAGCTAAGGTTTTTAATTATATAGTCCTCAGAGGAGTTAATCTTCTTTGAGGGCTTTTTTTGCTTTTAGTATATTTAGAACAATTAATTAAGAATATAATTTTTAATATTATTAAAAAAATTCGAAGTTAAGACTGGAAATGAAAGCTAATAATAATACACCGAGCAAATATACTGATATACATAATGTATACAATTATAATTATTGCATCTATAAAAAAATAAATATAAAATCATAATATATATAACATAAACCTTACATGAAAGTTCTGTTTAACAGTAATATGAAAGGATGAGAAAAGTAAATTGTTAAAAAGAGGAATATCTTTAAATTAAGAAGGGAGAAGATAAGTATGCCAGATACAAATATTGATTTCTTATTTTTAAATGAAGAAGATATGATTAAAGCCGGAGTTAAGGATATGGGAAAATGTGTTGATGTAATGGAAGAGGTATTTCGCCTTTTGAAAATAGGTGATTACAGGATGGGAGGGCCAAATGGTAATTCTCATGGAGTTATGATGGAGTTTCCAGAAGAATCAGAGTTTCCCAATATGCCTGTACATGGACCAGACCGGAGATTTATGGCAATGCCTGCTTATCTAGGTGGTAAATATGATATGATTGGTATGAAGTGGTATGGCTCTAATGTTGAGAATAAAGAAAAAGGTCTGCCGCGTTCAATACTTATGCTTACACTAAATGATAAAGACACTGGTGCACCAATTGCTTATATGTCTGCAAATATCCTCAGTGCCTATAGAACCGGTGCAGTGCCTGGAGTTGGGGTAAAATATTTTGCTAAAGAAGATGCAGAAGTAATTGGGGTTGTCGGTCCTGGTGTTATGGCAAAGACAACATTTGCAGCAGCTCTGGCAGTAAGAGATAAAGTAAATAAAGTTAAGATAAAAGGGAGAAGCCAAGGTTCTATAAACAGCTTTATTGAGTATGTTGAAGAAGAGTTCCCGCAGATAGAAAATATAGAAGTAGTAGATGAAATAAAAGTGGCTGTTGAAGGCTCTGATATAGTAATTATTGCAACATCAACTACCACAGGTGATATAAGTAAATATCCATATGTTAAAGAAGATTGGATAGATCCAGGTACAGTTTTCTGCTGTCCAGCATCTGCAAGATTTGATGAAGACTTTGTTATCAATAGGGCCAGAAATATTGCAGACAATATTCATCTCTATGAAGCATGGGCAGAGGAAATGCCTTATCCTGCATATGAGACAATACCAATTCCAGCAGTCAACTGTATGGACTTAATAAATGATGGAAAAATGGGAAAAGATCAGGTCGATGATCTTGGAGATATCATCATGGGAGATACTCCTAAAAAGAGAGAAGAAGATGAAATTGTTATCTTTTCAGTAGGTGGAATGCCGATTGAAGATGTTGCATGGGGAACCACAGTTTATCGTAATGCAGTAAAAAAAGGAATTGGCAAAAAGCTTAACTTATGGGGAAAACCATTTTTAGCATAAGCTGATTATTATAATCAAAAAAAGAAATTTATCACTTCAATTCAAGAATTAATTTATTTGATTAATCTTGATATTAATATAGATATTTATTTCTGTTTAATCATGGAGGAATTAGAGATGAGAATTCAAAAACATCCTATATTAGGAGAGTTTAAAAAAGGAAAAGAAGTTTCTTTTACACTTGATGGAAAAGAAATGAATGGCTGTGAGGGTGAACCAATCGCTGCAGCTTTAAGAGCTGTAGGGGTTATGGTTCATAGGCATACTAAAAAAGGTTTAGGTAGAGGTATTTTCTGTGCTATAGGCAGATGTACTGATTGTGTGATGATAGTTGATGGAAAACCAAATGTGAGAACCTGTATTACTCCACTAAAAGCTGGAATGGAAGTAAAAACACAGTATGGAGTTAGTGATAAACCTTAATTAAGCAGGAGAGAGGAGTGATAGTTATGAAGCGTTATGATCTTATTGTCATAGGAGCTGGTCCTGCAGGTTTATCAGCTGCTGTTGAGGCAGCAAAAAGGGGTCTTGAGGCTGCTGTTTTTGATGAAAATGATAAACCTGGAGGTCAGCTATTTAAACAAATACATAAATTTTTTGGTTCAAAAGAGCATAAAGCAAAAATAAGGGGGTATAATATAGGCAAAGAGCTATTAAGAAATGCTGATGAACTTGGTGTGAAAATAATTTTAAATGCTGAGGTTGTTGGTCTTTATCCTTTTAAAGAAGTTGTAGTAAATATAGATAAAAAGGTATTACACTATCGAGCAGATACAATAGTAGCATCCACAGGTGCTTCAGAGAAAATGATAACTTTTCCAGGCTGGACTCTGCCTGGTGTAATAGGTGCTGGTGCTGCTCAAACAATGATGAATATTCATGGGGTCAAACCTGGTGAAAAAATACTGATGCTCGGCAGTGGTAATGTTGGGCTTGTTGTGACTTATCAGCTTCTTCAAGCGGGAATTGAAGTGGCTGCAGTTGTGGACGCATCACCCCAAATTGGAGGTTATGGAGTTCATGCAGCAAAAGTTGCTAGAACTAAAGTCCCTTTTTATACTTCTCATACAATAGTTAGGGCCCAAGGTGAAAAAAGCGTAGAAAGTGCTGTAATTGCAGAAGTAGATGAAAACTGGAATATAATTGAAGGTACAGAACAGAGCTTTAATGTTGATACTATCTGCCTTTCTGTTGGTTTATCACCAATGTCTAAACTTTTCAGTATGGCAGGTTGTGAGCTGGAAGAGGTACCTGCTAAAGGTGGTATGGTTCCTGTATGTGATAAATATGGTGAGACATCTGTTTCAGGCATTTATGCTGCAGGTGATGTTTCAGGTATAGAAGAGGCTAGTTCTGCTATGATTGAAGGCCGGATTGCTGGAACTGCTGCCGCACATAAACTCGGCTATATTGGGGAAAAAGAATTTTTAGCAGAAGTTAAGCTGCAGAGAGAGTCACTTGAAAGCTTGAGACAGGGCATGTTTGCACCCGAAAATAAGGGTAAAGTCTTTACAGAAACAGAAGAGGGTTATCAAATATCAGGAAGTCTTTTAGAAAAAGGCTATATTGACTGTAAGGAAATCGATGAATATCCAGGAGTAAAATCAAAAGAAGGTATTCATCCTGTTATAGAATGTACACAAAATATACCCTGTAATCCGTGTCAGGATTCATGTCCAAATGACTGTATTGTTGTTGGTGAGATAACCTCACTACCGGAATATAAAAGGTCTGAAGAGTGCAGCGGCTGTGGCTTATGTGTTGCTTCCTGTCCCGGCCAGGCTGTATTTTTAATCAATAATGATATTGAAAATAATTACAGCTATATTACTATTCCTTATGAGTTTTCACCTTTACCTTCTGATGGAGATTTAGGAACTGCTCTTGATCGGAGTGGTAAAGAATTATGTGAAGCAGAAATAGTTGAGGTAAAATCAATCAAAGCTTTTGACAACACACATCTGCTGACAATGAAGGTTCCTTTAGAATATTCAAAAGAAGCAAGATTTTTTAAAGCAAAAGAGGAGTGAAATACATGGCCAAAATTAGTGATAGATCAATAAATCTAGGTTCTTTTATTAAAAGAGAAGATGATTCTATAGTAATCTGCAGATGTGAAGAAATCACAAAAGGTGAAATAAGAGAAGCTATTTATGCAGGCATGTTTACTTTTCAAGAAGTAAAAAAGTTTCTGCGGACTGGTATGGGGCTCTGTCAGGGCCAGACCTGCGAAAAACTTGTGAAAAATATTATAGCAGAAGAATTGAATATATCACCTCTTGAAACAGGAGCAGCAAAAGGAAGAGCTCCAATGAGGCCGATTCCAATGAGAATTCTTGCAAATGATAAGGAAGGGAGCTAAGTCTATGGCATCAGTAAATATTAAAAATAAAGCAGATATTGTAATAATAGGTAGTGGTGTTATAGGTAATGCTGCTGCTTATTATCTTTCTAAAGCAGGTAAAAAAGTTATAGTTTTAGAAAAAGAAGATAATATAGGTGATGGTGGTTCAACAAGAAATGGTGGTGGAGTCAGACAGTCTGGTAGACATCCAGCAGAATTAAAACTGGCGATGTATGCTGTTAAAAATCTTTGGCCTAATCTTTCAGAAGAACTAGGTGAAGATGTTGAATATTATCAGGAAGGCAACCTCCGCTTGGGAAAAACAAAGGAACATCTGAAAATTTTAGAAGAAATTGTGGAGAGTGGTAAAAAAGGTGGATTAGATTTAGGAATGATATCTGGAGAAGAAGCCAGAGAAATAAATCCATACCTTTCTGATGAAGTTATTGGTGCAAGCTGGTGTCCCACAGATGGACATGCAAATCCATTAAAAGTTACATTATCCTATTATAAAAAAGCAAGAGAATTAGGGGCCCGCTTTATTACCGCTCAAAATGTTAAGAGAATAGGAAAAGTAAGAGGTTCAGCAAGAAAAGTGATTACAAAAAATGGTTCAGTTTTCGAAGGAGATAAAATAATTCTTGCAGCAGGTTATGGGAGCCGCAGTATTGCACAAAAGATAGGTATTGATATTCCCATGAAACAGGTACTGTTGGAGGTGCTTGTAACTGAACCAAGACCACCTATGTTTTATCAAATGCTTGGTACAGCAGCAGCTGACTTTTATGGTCATCAGTCAAAACACGGTTCCTTTGTTTTTGGTGGAACTTCTGGTATGGATGCATATGCAGTTGAAGATGAGAATAATCCTACTTTAAGTAAAACAGCCCCAAGTATCTGCAGAGGTATAATAAAATATTTCCCGGTGCTGCAGGATCTAAATATAATACGAACTTGGGGTGGATATATTGATGACTGTACTGACCACATACCTGTTATAAGTAATGTGGAAGAAGTTCCAGGCTTAATAATTGCCTGTGCATTTTCTGGTCATGGTTTTGGTATTTCACCAGCAGTAGGATTATTGTTGAGTGAGATGGCATTAGAGAAAAAAACAACACTTGATATTAAACCATTCCATTATGATCGATTTAAGACTAAAATTTAAATATTTATCAATATAATTGGATGTTTGATATTATCATCTGAAAAAATGTAAAAAACTATACAGTAAAATTATACCATTCATGATAAATTACTAATAGTGATGAAAAAACGAGTAGGTAACATTTTTGGTATAAATACTCGTAAAGATAAATAATTAGCTTTTATGATTTACTATTAAATTAAGCAATTATTGAATTTAATGACTGTTTTTAAGAAATGTTAAATTTATCAGGGAGGTATAAGTAATGACAAAATTATTAGTAACTTATTACAGTTCTTATGGACACATGTATCAGATGGCTAAAGCAGCAGCCGATAAAGCGTCTGAGCATGAAGAATATGAGGTGAGGCTCAAAAAAATACCGGAGTTAGAAGCGGCACGTAAAGCGATGTCCGGTCAGGATGCATATCTGCAGGCTAGAGAAGCCCAGGAGGATGTAGAAGAAGCAGGTCTAGCTGATCTCGAATGGGCTGATGGTATAGTCTGGGGTATTCCAACTCGTTTTGGAAATATGCCTGCACAGGTTAAACAGTTTTTGGATACTGCAGGCGGCTTATGGGCCCAGGGTAAACTGGAAGGAAAAGTGACCGGAATTATGTCCAGTACAAATACTGTTCACGGCGGCCAGGAAAGTACAATATTATCATCAATAATTCCACTGCTTCACTTTGGAATGATATTTGTAGGTTCAACATACGGTGAAAACCCAGAACTAAATGAAGATAAACTTCAGGGTGGCTCACCTTATGGACCATCAACAATTGCAGGTCCTGATGGAAGCAAGATGCCTACAGAAGGTGACCTAAATATGGCGGGCAGACTTGCCGAAAGGGTTGCCAAAGTTGCTTCTGGTGTTAAAGAAGTTTACTAAAAAGTAATAAATATATTATATAAACTACCTAACCCTGACTATTCAAGTCGGGGTTTATTATTTTGCCCCGCTTTTTCTTTTTAAATCAGCTTAAATAGTATATAATTTAAATAGTGGGGTGAGTAATATGAATATCAAGCTGCCTGAAGCTATTATTGAAAAATATAAAATAGAATTGTTTATTCTTTTTGGCTCATATGCTGAAAACAGCAGTGAAGAAGGAAGTGATCTGGATTTAGCATACAAAAGCAGTAATATCTTAGAAGAAAAAGAAGAATTAGAGCTTTTAAATGAATTATCACAATTTTATAGGCGTGGAGATATTGACCTTGTTAATTTAAACAAAGCTGAACCAGTTTTGAAAGTAGAGATTGCCAAAAAAGGTAATTTATTATATGGTAAAAAAGAAAAATTTGAAGAATTTGCTATTTATGCTGCTGCTATTTATGCAGATACTAAATTTTTGCGTGAAGATAGGCGCAGAATACTAGAACAAAGATTGGAGGCAAGACACTGATGGATGAAATAATTATAAATAAACTCATAAAAATGGAAGAATATCTCGGTGAGTTGGAAAAGTTTAAGCCTAAAAGCTATAAAAAATATGAAAATGATCAGTTGACAAGGTATGCAGTCGAGCGATTGGTTCAGTTAATTATTGATTTAGCACTTGATGTTAATAATACTTTAATAAAAAAATCAGACAAATATCCTGCACAAGATTATTTTTCTTCATTTTTAGAATTAATTGATTTAAGAATATTACCTGAAGAATTTGCTCGAGAAATTGCTCCAAGTACAGGTATTAGAAATCGGCTCGTACATGAATATGAAAAAATTAATGATAAAATAGTTTATCTAAATCTTGATAAAATTATAAAATATTATCTTGATTATATTAAATATGTAAATAAAAACTTATGATTTTTAAATTATTTAAATTAATTGATAAGGAGAGTTCTATATGAAAATAATAGTTTTAGATAGTTGTGGACTTAATCCGCAGGAATTAAGCTGGGAAGAGGTTGAGGCACTTGGTGATTTAGAGATCTATAAAAGAACTCCAGAAGCTAAAATTTTAGAAAGAGCAGAGGGCGCAGAGATTGTATTAACAAATAAAACACCTTTAAGCAGAGATACAATAAATAAACTTGATAGTTTAGAATACATAGGAGTTCTTGCCACCGGTTATAATGTTATTGATCTTGAAGCAGCAGCAGAAAATGGAATTGAGGTGACAAATGTACCTGCCTACAGCACCGACTCTGTGGCACAATTTGTTTTTGCCTTACTTTTAGAGGTGGCCCATCATGTTGGAGAGCACAACTCTGCTGTCAAGGCGGGTGAGTGGTCTTCGGCCAAAGATTTCAGTTTTTGGAAATATCCATTGATCGAGCTTAAAGATAAGAGTATGGGGATTATTGGTTATGGAAGTATCGGGCAGCGTACAGCAGAGCTGGCCCTTGCTTTTGGGATGGATGTTATTGTATATGATAGAAGTCCTGAGAAAAAGAAAAATGATCCTGCGGTTATGACAGATAAAATCAACTTTGTTGATAAGGATGAACTATTTAGAAATTCTGATGTAATAAGCTTACACTGTCCTTTAACTGAACAAACTAAGGGAATAATAAATAAAGAGAGCATTGCTTTGATGAAAGAAGGTATGATAATTATTAATACTGCCAGGGGGCCGCTGATTGTTGAAGAAGATCTGGCTGCAGCTCTTAAATCAGGCAGGGTTTTTGCAGCGGCAGCAGATGTATTATCTGATGAGCCGCCTAAAGATGATAATCCACTGCTTAAATCAGATAAAACAATTATCACTCCTCATATAGCCTGGGCTTCAAAAGAGTCTAGAGAGCGCTTGATGAAGACGGCAGTAGATAATGTAAAAAGTTATCTTAATGGTGAGGTAAAAAATTCTATACTTTAGGACTTCAGTTTAAGGGTGGAGTTTCATTGTTTAATAAAAAAATCATATAATCTTAGATAAATATTAAGGAGGATTTTTTATGAATATACTTGCTGCACCAGACTCATTTAAAGGTTCTTTAACAGCTTTGGAGGCTGCAGAAAATATCAAAAAAGGAATTAAAAACTTTGATCAAAATATTAATGTCGATATATTACCGATGGCCGATGGTGGAGAAGGCACTGTGCAGTCACTTGTAGATGCAACTGATGGTGAAATTATTAAAAAAGAAGTTACAGGGCCGCTTGGAGAAAAGGTTGAAGCATTTTATGGCATCTTAGGAGATCAGAAAACTGCTGTAATCGAAATGGCAGCAGCTTCGGGACTTCCCCTGATTCCAGCAGCAAAAAGAAATCCCCTAAAAACAACTACATATGGTACAGGTGAACTGATAGCCTCTGCTTTAGATCATGGGGTTGAAAAAATAATTGTTGGTATTGGTGGAAGTGCGACAAATGATGCAGGGGTGGGGATGGCCCAAGCTCTGGGAGCAGAAATACTAGATAAAAATGGTAAACAGATTGCTTTTGGAGGAGAAAAGCTCGCTGAGATTAAAGAGATTAATTTAGAAAACCTTGATTCGAGAATTACAGAAGTAGAGTTTTTGACCGCATGTGATGTAGACAATCCTCTTTTTGGTAGAAATGGTGCTGCATATGTTTATGCACCTCAAAAAGGTGCTGATCAATATATGGTAGAAAAATTAGATAATAATCTAAGACATTTTAATGAGGTAGTGAAAAAAGAGCTCGGCAAAAATGTTAATAAGATTCCTGGTGCAGGGGCAGCAGGAGGATTGGGAGCGGGACTTGTAGCATTTTTAGGAGCAGAACTCAAAGCAGGTGTAGAGATAATTTTGGATTTGATTAATTTTGAAAAAAGACTAAACGGTATTGATCTAGTAATAACAGGAGAAGGGATGCTTGATGGCCAGAGTATTTATGGTAAAACACCGGTGGGAGTAGCAAAAAAAGCTAAAGAAAAAGGGATTCCTGTTATTGCTCTAGCCGGCACACTTGGTTTTGGTGTTGAAAAAGTTCTGGACCAAGGTATTGATGCTTATTTCAGCATCATTGATAAACCAGCAGATCTTGATGCAATTATTAAAGAAACACCAGATCTGATTCAGAAATTGAGTGAACAGATTATAAGAACAGCTTCAATTTTAAATTAAATAAATTGTCCTAAATTGTTGGTACCTGGTACCAACAATTTAGGACAATTAACAATAAAAATATAAAGACAAGTGGAGAGTATTTATGCTTAAATCATTTAAGAATAAATTAAGACAGAACAATTTTTTTAAAATGAAAACTGAGTTTTCAATTCTGCAGTTTTTCTTCTGGAGTACCTGGGCTGTTTATGGAGCCTATCTTGTCTATTATTTAGATGATATTGGCTACAGCAGTATGCGTATTGGAACATTAATGTCACTAAGAACTTTAATGGGACTTATCGGTCCACCTTTAATTGGTTATACTGCAGATAAGATTGAAAATAGGAAAGCAGTATTTATGGTCTCAATGGCTTTCTTGGGGATTACTGTAGCACCTTTTCCTTTTTATGGAGATCTGATGATAGCTCTTTCGATTGCAATGATAGGCATACTATGGGAGCCCCAGCAGTCTGTTTTGGACAGCTGGATTCTTGAGACTTCAGATCAATTAGCGGTTAATTATGGATTTATGCGTGCCTGGGGTTCAATTGGTTTTGCTTTTACAGTTGTAATTTTTGGTCAGATTATCAACTGTTTTGGCTGGAAGATTCATTTTATGGGCTATGGTTTAATTGCATTTATAACTATTTTTACTGCATATTTTATAAAAGATATTAGTTATCAAAATATTAAAGTTAGTCAAAAAAATACAGAATTAAGCTCACAAGATTTTAATAGAGAAGAGAAAGAGGCAGCCGAAAGAGATACAGCAAAAGATAAAAATATCCTGCGTTTATTTAAAAACAAAGGCTATATATTTATATTATTTGTTACAGTTTTGATTTTTATACCTGCAATGATGATTTTTGTTTATCTTGCACCTGCTATTAAAGCAGTTGGTGGTGATTCAAGAGACCTCGGTTATACCCTGTTTTTTAATGCATTAAGTGAAGCACCAATATTTTTTACTGCCAAATATTTTTTGGAGAGATATAAAACAAAACCTTTATTGTTATTTGCGGCTGTATTTTATATGATCAGGATAATTATTGCTGCCTTGGCTACTTCGCCTTTTTATTTTATATTTTTTGGTATGCTGCAGTCTTTATCTTATGGAGTATTTCTTGTGACGGTACGCTATTATGTTAAATTAGTTGCCCCAGAAGATCTTAAAACAACTGCACAAAGTATTGCTTTAATGGCCGGTTTTGGTGGGGGAGGGATTATCGGCAGCCTGCTTGGAGGATATCTGATCGATAATTTTGGGATATCAGCAATGTATAGTGTCTGTATTTCCTTGAGTTTTTTTGCAGTACTTACACTCTTGATTTCTATAATATTAGATTTAAATAAAAATCAAGCCTTTTGAGCTTTATATATTCATAATAAACTTTCTACTGTCTTTCTAAAAAACAAATCTGATTCAAGGAGGTTCAAAAAACTATGATTAAAGCAGTTATATTTGATATGGATGGTGTGATAGTTGATACAGAACCAATTTACGAAAGTGTAAATGAGGATTTTTACGCAAAATACGGAATAGATATGCAGGAAATTGATACTGAAAAATATATTGGTGTAAATCTTATAGAAACCTGGAAGGATTTATTAAATAATTTTGAATTAAAAGCTGAATTTAAAGATTATAGTCTTGAAGATATAATCGAAGATCATGTACACAGCTATTATAAAGGTTTAGAAGCTTCCAATGAGCTTAAATTAATGCCGGGAATAATTGAATGGTTTAAATATTTAAAAGAAAATGGTTATAAGATGATTATTGCATCTTCATCTTATCAGCCAATTATCGAGTATATTATTCAAGAATTCGGGCTTGATGATTTTGTAGAAGGTTATGTAGATGGAAATGCAGTTGAAAATGGAAAACCTGCTCCAGATATATTTATAAAAGCTGCAGAAAAACTTGGCTTGAAAAATGAAGAGTGTTTGGTTGTAGAAGATTCTGAACATGGAATAAGTGGAGCTAAGAAAGCGGGCAGCAGGGTTGTTGGTTTTAAACAGCGTCAAGATGCTGAACAGGATCTATCAAAGGCAGATATCGTGATCGAAGAGTTCAATAAGAAAAATCTTCTTAAAATTTTTGAATAATATCTGATTCTTATAATCAATTTAAAGAAATTCATATTTTCTTCACATTTTTCTCCTATAGTTATATTAAAGCAAAATACTCAAGTTTATAAGGAGATGTGATATTTATGTTTAGATTTGGCCATATGGGATTTATGCCCTGGGGAGGTGGCGGTTTTATGATGTTTTTCTGGATTATTATTATTGCTGCAGTGATATATTTTGTAGTGAAAAAAGGTCAGGAAGATAAATATAATAATAGAAGAGATAATTTTCAGCAGAGAGAACAAATTGATCATTATAAAAATGATAAAGCTGAAGAAATTGCTCGAGAACGCTATGCTAAAGGTGAAATTTCAAAAGAAGAACTAAATGAGATTTTGAATAACTTAAGAAGATAAATTCTTTAAAAACCTGCAGTAAATGTTGATTATTTGCTGTAGGTATTTATTTATTTTAAATTTTCAATAAATTAAAAATATTTCTTGAATTAAAAATTATCTTATGGTAGAATTTGCTTAAACAGCACTAAAACAGCTGTTTCTTAAAATTGTATAATAAATGATCAATAAAGCCTGTATATTAAATAAGAATTTTTTTATACAGGTTTTTTAAATTTTTTATGCTGGAGGTGAAGAATGGAAACAATTATAAGTGCTGGTATTGATATTGGAACATCAACTACACAGATAGTCTTTAGTAATATTACCCTAGAAAATATTGCTTCAGATTATACAGTACCCCAGATAAATATTATTGATAAAGAGATTATCTATAAAAGTGATATTTATATCACACCACTTCTTTCTGAGGATGAGATCGATAGTGTAGGATTAAGAGGTATCATTGAAAAAGAATATTCTAAAGCTGATATTTCAAAAAGTGAAGTTAGTACCGGGGCAGTGATTATTACTGGAGAAACGGCTCGTAAGAAGAATGCTGAATTGATTTCAAAAGAGATGAGTGACCTAGCGGGAGATTTTGTTGTTGCCTCTGCAGGTCCCGATTTGGAAGCGATTATTGCTGCTAAAGGTGCTGGTGTGGATCAACTATCGAAAAAAGAAAATGCACTTGTTATTAATTTTGATATTGGAGGTGGTACAACTAATATTGCTGTTTTTGATTCTGGAGAGATTATAGATACCGCCTGTTTTGACCTCGGTGGACGGTTAATAAAAATTGATGATAATAAAAAAATTCATCATGTTTCTGAGAAGCTAAAAAAATTAGCTGAGAGTTTAAATGTTGAGCTAGAACAGGGCAGAGAAATTGCTGTCCACGAATTGGAAGTTCTGGCTGATAAGATGGCTGATATTTTAACAGAGATCCTTTTTGCTGAAGTAAAAAGCGATGATTATATATATTTAATTACAAATCATGATTTAAAGAAAAAATATAATCCAGATTATATCTCTTTTTCTGGAGGAGTAGCTGATTATATCGGAAATCAAAGTCATCAAGATAATTATGATAAATATAATGATCTGGGTATAATCTTAGGAGAAAAAATTACGGAATCGCCTCTATATAAAGAGAATAATATTTTCAATGCAGAAGAAACGATAAGGGCTACTGTGGTTGGAGCGGGTAGTCATACTACAAATATAAGCGGCAGTACTATTACATATACATCAGATATATTACCGCTTAAAAATATTCCTGCTGTAAAAATAGATGAGAATGAAATTAATAGTGAAGCAGAGTTTAAAACGGCAGTAAAGCAAAAAATGAACTGGTATAATTTAGAGGACGGTCATCAGGCAGCTGCACTTGCTCTTAAAGGTAAGAAAAATTATAGTTTTGCTGAAATTACAAGCTTAGCGGAAATGATCATTGAGGCTGAAGAAGAAATTGTTGAATCCGATTTTCCTTTGATAGTAATTTTAGAACATGATGCGGCAAAGGTGCTGGGACAGACTTTAAATAGAATTCTTGATCACAAAAAAAGTATTGTTTCTTTAGATGGTATTAAGATTAATGATGGTGATTATATAGATATTGGTAAACCCCTTGCAGGTGGAAAGGTGCTGCCTGTAATAATCAAAACCCTGATATTTGATAATTAAAAGATGAGGTGAATTTTATGAATTTGAAGACCAGGTTATTTGGCGAGGTATTTAGCTTTGATTCAGTAAAAGAAGTTTTAGGAAAAGCAAATGAGGAAAAATCAGGAGATCAGCTGGCTAAAACTGCGGCTGAATCCGTAACAGAAAGAATTGCTGCAAAGACAGTTTTGAGCAACCTTTTACTAGCTGACCTCCGCAATCATCCAGTCGTACCATATGAAGAAGATGAGGTAACTCGGGTTATTCAGGATGACATGAACGAAAAAATATATGCTGAAATTAAAAATTGGACAGCTGCAGAGCTGAGAGAGTGGATATTAGATGACAAGATCAGAGGTAGTGATATTAAAAGGATAAGCAGAGGCTTAAGCAGTGAGATGATAGCTGCGGTTACAAAACTTATGTCAGATCTTGACCTAATCTATGCAGCCAAAAAAATTAATATTACAGCTCACTGTAATACTACTATAGGAAGAGAAGGTACACTTGCGATGCGTCTCCAGCCAAATCATCCTACTGATGATATAGATGGTATTATGCCTTCAGTTATGGAAGGTTTTTCTTATGGAAATGGAGATGCAGTGTTAGGCTTAAACCCTGTAAATGATGGGGTAAGTAATGTTGAAAATATCTTAAAACATTTTGATGAATTTAAAAATAAATGGGAGATACCAACCCAAATTTCAGTTTTGGCCCATATTTCTACACAGATGAAGGCGGTTAAAAATGGAGCACCGATTGATATGTTTTTTCAGAGCATTGCAGGCTCAGAAAAAGGTAATGAAGCTTTTGGTGTGGATGTCGAATTATTGACCGAAGCTAGAGAGTTAGCTTTAAAAGAAGGTACCTCTGCTGGCCCAAATGTGATGTATTTTGAGACAGGTCAGGGTTCTGAATTATCCTCAGATGCTCATCATAGTGCAGATCAGCTGACAATGGAAGCAAGATGTTATGGCCTTGCAAAGAGATTTGAACCATTTTTGGTAAATACAGTTGTTGGATTTATAGGACCAGAATATTTATATGACGGCAAACAGATGATAAGAGCCGGTTTAGAAGATCATTTTATGGGTAAGTTAAGCGGAATTTCTATGGGGGTAGACTGCTGTTATACAAATCATATGAAAACTGATCAAAATGATGTAGAAAAACTGGCAGTTTTGCTTGCAAATGCAGGCTGCAACTATTTCATAGGTGTACCTGTTGGTGATGATGTAATGCTCAATTATCAGGCTGCAGGTTATCATGATGCTCAAGCAGTCAGAGAAGTTGTCGGTTTGAGGCCGATTAGAGAATTTGAAGAATGGCTGAAAAAAATGGGCTTAATGAAAAATGGAAGGTTAACTTCCAAAGCTGGTGATCCTTCGATATTCTTGAATAGTAATGGGGTGAAGTAGATGATAAACGAAAAAGATTTAACAGAAATTGTGGAAAGAGTAATTGAAGAATTAGAAAAAGAAGAGAGCAGAGAGGCAGTTGATCAAGCTGTTAAAAGAGAAGCTAAAAGTAATAATGATGAGATTGTAGATATAACTGATGTAGACCTGAAAAAGCAGTTTTTAGTTGATAATCCAGAAAATCGGGAAGCATTTTTAAAGCTAAAGGAAAGTACTTCTGCGAGGTTAGGTGTTGGAAGAGCAGGTCCAAGATATAAAACGGAAACACTGCTCAGGTTTAGGGCTGATCATGCTGCTGCTATGGATGCTGTTTTTACAGATGTATCTGATCAATTAATTGATGATATGAATTTATTTAAAGTAAAAACTCTCTGCAGAGATAAAGATGAATATTTAAAAAGACCGGATTTAGGTAAAAAGTTTTCAGATGAAACACTTGCAGAAATAAGCAATAAATGTGAGAAAAATCCTCAGGTGCAGATTTATGCTGCAGATGGATTAAGTTCAACCGCTGTAGAAGCTAATTTAAAGGATATTTTTCCAGCTATTAAGCAGGGGCTTGAAGGTTACAATATAAAAATTGGTACACCATTTTTTGTTCAGTATGGCCGAGTTGCCTCAATGGAGCCTATAGCAAAATGTCTGAATGCGAAGGTCTGCTGTGTACTTATTGGTGAACGTCCAGGCTTAGCTACTGCAGAGAGCTTGAGCTGTTATATGGCATATGATGCTGAAATTGGCATGCCGGAATCAAAAAGAAATGTAATCTCTAATATTCATGCAGATGGTACACCTGCAGTTGAAGCTGGTGCACATATTGCAGATGTAATAAAGGCAATGCTTGAACAAAAAACCAGTGGTTTAGATCTGGATATTTAAAAAAGGAGGAAATTAAGATGCGAAATGATCCATTACATGCAGAAGTCTTAAGTGTTAAACTGATTTCTAATTTAAGTAATGATATAAAAAAGGAGTTAGACTTAGCGGAAGATCATGCGAGTATTGGTATTATTACCTGTGATATAGATGATGTTGGTTATACTGCTTTAGATGATGCTACCAAAAAGGCATCTGTAGATGTAGTTTATGCAAAATCATTTTATGGAGGTGCAGATAATGCTACAACTAAGTTAGCCGGTGAGTTTATTGGTATTCTAGCAGGCAGCACACCATCAGAAGTTAGAAGTGGTCTCGATTCTGTTGTGAATTTTATAGAAAATAACGCTTGTTTTTATAGTGCAAATGAAGATGACTCTATCTGTTATTTTAATCACTGTATTTCTAGAAGTGGAAGCTATTTATCTGAAACAGCAGGTATAAAAGAGGGAGATGCTATCGCATATTTAATAGCTCCACCGATGGAGTCTATTTATGCTCTTGATGCAGCACTTAAGGCTGCGGATGTAAAAATAACTAATTTTTATGGGCCTCCCTCTGAGACAAACTTTGGAGGAGCATTATTAACTGGAAGTCAGTCAGCCTGTCAGGCTGCCTGTACAGCTTTTGCATCTGCAGTTAAAGAAGTTGCTGATAATCCGAAATGATTTGCTCTAAAGCAGCAGTCTCTGCTATAATTAAATTATAGTATTTTTGTTAAAAAAATATTACTGTTAAAATTTAAATATCTTTATTAAGGAAATCTCAAATAGCTAGAAGTTATTTATGAAATAAGATATTTATTTAAAGCAGAAAAGGAGTAAGATCATGGAAGAAAAAATTGCGATAGTTACGGACAGCACTTCAGACTTAAGAAAAGATGAGTTGAACAAATATGGAATTCATTCAATCCCGCTTAAAGTAATTTATAAGGATAGACAATATCATGACAGGGTTGATATCACACCTTCAGAAGTATATGGAAATATGGAAAGAGAAGTTCCTACTACATCTATGCCTTCACCTCAGGAAATAGATGATGTCTATTCTCAACTTAGAGATGAGGGGTATACTCATATCATTTCTGTTCATATTTCTGCAGGGCTCTCAGCAACTTACGGCAACTGCAGGATGGTCGCTGATCAAATCGAAGGTATAGAAGTGGAAGTAATTGATTCTCAGATGCTGTCTAAAGGTTTAGGAAGACTTGCATTATATGCAGCTGATTTGGTATCTGCTGAGCAATATTCATTTAATGAGATAGTGAAAAAAGTAGAGGCTAAAAAAGATAAAATCGAGACACTCTTTGTAGTAGAGACACTAAAATTTCTTAAAAAAGGCGGCAGAATTGGAAAGGTTTCAGGGACAATAGCTGAACTGCTCAATATAAAACCAATAATTTCTATTGATGAAGATGGAGAGTATTATACCTATGATAAGATTAGGGGACGCAGCCGCTCACTTAAAAAGATGTTTGAAATTATGAAATCGAAAATTAAAGAGAAAAAAAGATATATTGTTGACGTAGTTCATGCAGCTGCTGAGGAAGAAGCAGAAAAACTCCGTGATAAATTTAATGAACTTCCTACAATAGAAGAAACATTTTTAGGAGAAATAAGTCCTGTTATGGTTGTTCATACTGGACCAGGTTTAATAGGTTTGGTATTAACTGAATTAGACTAAAAAAATTTAAATATAATCACTAAAGTTTTAGACAGTTCTTATAAAGAGCTGTCTTTTTGCTATATTTTGGATTAACAAGCATAAAAAATCTAGTTATTTATATATTAAAAAAATAATCAAAAAAATTCTAAAAAATAAAGGTTAATAATAATTGTTAGAGAAGTAGTAAAACATAAAGAATTTGTAAATTTTATATTACAAATTTATTCTTGATAATATTTAAATATTTAAGAAAATTCAACATAAATTTAAGGCATTTTATTAATTTACTTTGCTAAAGTGAAGGGGATCTCTAATGGTTTTAGATAATTTTGCTGATAAAGATAATAATTTTCAGAACATTGACAAAAATAATGAAGAAGAAACTTATTATAAGGATGAAAATTTGCTTGAAAATAAAGATATTTTTGAGCAAAAAAATATTGTTTTATACCAACGTGGAAAATGTCTAGAAAAAGAAGATTTAATTATTAATGAATCACCATTAACTATCTTTATAAATAAATACGAATTATTAACTTTAATGGTATTAAAAGAAAATTTAGAAGAACTTGTAATCGGCTTTTTAGCTGCAGAGGGATTAATTAAAAATATATCAGAAATAATAAATTTGGAGTTTAAACAAAATAATACTGTTATAATGGTTGAGCTCGAATCAGATTTTAAACCGGGAAGATTTAAAAAAAGAACACTCACTTCTGGTTGTGGGAGTGGATCAACATTTTTGAATTTAAAAGAATGTACAGAAAGTCAGTTTGTTAAAAATAAGAAGCAGATAGAGGCAGTAAAAATTTTTGATTTAATGAAAAAATTACAAGAAGATTCAAGTTATTTTAAATTAACTGGTGGAACACATATTTCTGCACTTGCTGAGTCAGAAGATATACTTTTTAGAATAGAAGACATCGGCCGTCATAACACTCTTGATAAAATTATAGGTAGAGCTCTAAAAGAAAAAATTAAATTAGACGATAAGATTATATTAACTAGTGGAAGAATATCCTCAGAAATGATAATCAAGGTACTGCGGCAGGGTATCCCGTTTTTAGTTTCCCGTTCAGCACCTACAGATAAAGCGGTTAATACAGCTTTAGAGTACGGCCTAACGTTGATCGGGTTCTGCAGGGGTCAGCGCATGAATATCTATAGTGGTACTGAAAGAATTATTAAAAATCAGAAATAAAGAAAGGGGTATGATGATGACATTAGAAAAAACAAGAGTTCTAATTGCAAAAATTGGGCTTGATGGTCATGATAGGGGTGCTAAAGTTGTTGCTAGAGCATTAAAAGAATCTGGTATTGAGGTAATTTATACAGGTCTCCGCAGCACTCCAGACGAAGTGGTTAGAACTGCTCTCCAGGAAGATGTAGATTTGATTGGGGTCAGTATTCTTTCTGGTGCTCATCGAACTTTAATAAAAAAATTATTTAAAGTGTTTAAAGAAAAAGAAATAAAAGATCTTCCTGTATTAGTTGGTGGTATTATACCTGAAGATGATTATCAATATTTAAAAAAAATCGGGGTAGCTAAGATTTTTAGTACAGGTACTCCGATAAGTGAAATCGTAGATTTTGTAAAATCTACGACAGCTCCATAATGGAAATGGAGGTTTATAATGATTAAAAGCAGCTGTCTGGATAATAAATATCGATTCAATGAATTATTAACAGGAATACTGGATGCTGAAGATAAAGAACTTGGAAGAGCGATTTCTTTAATTGAAAATAGAGATAAACTAGCCTATGAAATTCTAAAAAATTTATATGGTAAATTTAACCCTGCATATTTAATTGGGATTACAGGTCCACCTGGTGCTGGTAAAAGTACCTTAATTGATTCTTTATTAACGGACTGGCTTAAAGAAAATAAAAAAATTGCTGTAATTGCAGTAGATCCCAGCAGTCAGATTTCTGGGGGTGCATTTTTAGGTGACCGAATAAGAATGAAAAATATAACTAATCATAAAAATGTATTTATCCGAAGTATGGCAACAAGGGGCAGTACTGGAGGTTTAAATCCTGCAGTATATGATACAGTGATTCTGCTTTCTGCAGCTGGATTTGATATGATAGTAATCGAAACAGTCGGAGTTGGACAGACTGAGATTGATATAGTGAGGTTAGCTGATACCAGTGTTGTGGTAGCTGTTCCAGAAGCAGGTGATGAAATTCAGATATTTAAGTCTGATTTGATGGAAGTGGGAGATATATTTGTTTTAAATAAGGCCGATCTTCCAGGGGCAGCAAAAATGGAGATAATGATAAATCAGCTTTTTAATCTAAAATCAAAAACTAATAGAAATTTAGATATTAGCTGGAAACCTCAGTTGGTCAAAACTTCAACCTATGAGAAATATGGTATAGATGAATTAAGGAATAAAATAATTGAGCATTATAATTTTTTGAAAGAAAGCAGACTTTTTGAATTAAATCATGACCAGGTTATAGAGAAGCAGCTGATTTACCTATTGGAAGAGAAAATTTATACTGATTTTATTGGAAAAATTAGAAATTGTGACACATATAAGCAGTTACTGGAGAACATAGTTTCTGGCCAGATAACCCCTCATCAAGCGGCAGATCAACTTTTAAAGAAAAATTTAAAATTATAAGTTGACTTACGGTCAGTTATTTGCTATCCTTAATTGTGTCGATTATACAGGAGGTAAAGGTGAATACAAAAAAAATTGAACATATAGGAATTGCTGTAAAAGAATTGGCAGAAAAAGTTTATTTTTATGAAGAAATACTTGGCTTAAAAAAACTTAAAGAAGAAATAGTTGAAGAACAAGGAGTTAAAATTGTTTTTTTCCAGATTGGAGAAAGTAAAATTGAACTTTTAGAACCTTTGAATGAAGACAGTCCTATAGCAAAATTCATTCAAAAAAGAGGAGAAGGTATTCATCATTTTGCTATTTTAGTTGACAGCATTGAAGATAAGATAAAAGATATGCAGGCTAAAGGAGCTAAATTAATCGGCAGTAAAGCTACCAGAGGTGCAGATGATATGAAAATTATTTTTATTCATCCAAAATCAAGTGGTGGTGTATTACTAGAATTATGTGAAGCAATAGTTAAGGAGGAATAATAATGTCAGTAGATGATAGAGAACATGAACTTGTGGAAAAAAAAGAAAAAATCCAACTTGGTGGTGGAGAAAAAAGAATAGAAAAACAGCACTCTAAAGGAAAAAAAACAGCTCGGGAGAGAATAGAATACTTATTAGATGATGGCTCATTTATTGAATTGAATATGTTTGTAGAAAATCGAAGTACTTCTTTAGGTATGGATGAAAAAGAAGTACCAGGAGAAGGAGTTGTTGTGGGTTATGGTACCATAGATGAGCGTTTAGTTTATGTCTATGCTCAGGATTTCACAGTAATGGGTGGATCAGTAGGTGAAGCACATTCCGAAAAGATCCAGGCTGTTATGGATTTAGCGATGAAAAATGGTGCTCCAATTATTGGTTTAAATGATTCAGGTGGAGCAAGAATTAATGAAGGTATAGATGCTCTTAATGGTTATGGAGAAATTTTTTATAGAAATACAAAAGCATCTGGTGTAGTACCACAAATTTCAGCTATCTTAGGCCCATGTGCAGGTGGAGCAGTATATTCTCCTGCAATCACAGATTTTATCTTTATGGTTGACCATACGAGCAAGATGTTTATTACTGGTCCAAGTGTAGTAAAGTCGGTGACAGGAGAAGAGGTATCTGCTGAAGATTTAGGCGGGGCAGCAGCCCACAGCATAAAAAGTGGAGTTGCACATTTTATGGAAGATAATGAAGAGGCAGCTTTGGATAAAATAAGACTGCTTTTGTCATACATACCTGATAATTATAAAGAAGAACCGAAAAGAATAAAGTCTGCAGATAATCCTGGCCGCAGCACAGAAGAAATAGCAGAGATTGTTCATGAAAATCCTCAAAAATCATATGATGTAAGAGATGTAATAAATATTATTGCAGATAAAGATAGTTTTCTGGAAGTACAGCCCTATTTTGCAAAAAATGCAGTAATAGGATTTGCAAGGCTAAATGGGAGGAGTATTGGTATTGTAGCAAACCAGCCTAATTTTCTGGCAGGTACACTTAATATAGATGCTTCTACAAAAATAGCTCGTTTTATTCGTTTTTTGGACAGCTTTAATATTCCCATTGTATCTTTAGTTGATGTACCTGGGTATATGCCTGGAACTGAGCAGGAATATGGAGGAGTAATTCGGCATGGAGCAAAAGTGCTTTATGCTTATTCTGAGGCGACAGTACCCAAGCTGACACTTATCATGCGTAAAGCCTATGGTGGAGCTTATATAGCAATGGGAAGCCGGTCAGTTAGAGCAGATTTAGTTTATGCATGGCCTATTGCAGAGATTGCAGTCATGGGGCCGGAGGGAGCAGCTAATATAATCTACCGTAAAGAAATTGCAAAAGCTGAAAACCCAGATGAACTCCGCAAGCAGAAGATTGATGATTATAGAGACAATTTTGCTAATCCATATATTGCAGCAAAAAGAGGGATGATTAATGATGTAATTAAAATGGAAGAAACAAGGGCAAAATTAATAAATGGATTAGAAATGATGATTAACAAAAAAGAAGATTCTCAGGATAAAAAGCACGGTAATATTCCTCTTTAATTTTATTGAGAGAATTTAATTGATAGTAAAGATGAATAGAAATTAAAATAAATCATTAAGTAATTAAAGTAGGTGAGATAATGGAAAATATGGTTCTTGGAGTTGAGCTTTTAATCATAGGTATGGGAACAGTTGTATTATCACTTTATCTTTTATCGGTATTCCTGCATTTTAGTGGAAAGCTTTTTGGCCCAAAATATGAGAAAGATAAAACAAAAGTTAATAAACAAAAGCAAAAAAGTATTGAAAAACATCCAGATAAAGTTCAAGCGGTAAATACAAAAAAAATAGCAGCAATTTCTGCAGCAGTATTTGAAATGCTTTCAGATAAAAAAAATTATCGTATTATTTCTATTAAAAAAAGTAATGATAACTGGAAAAGATAGGAGCTGAAATTATAATGAAAAAATTTAGAGTTGAGGTAGATGGTGAAGAATATATTGTTAATATAGAAGAAGTAGATAGTGAAGGTAAAACTCAGGGATCTTCTAAAGTAAATAGGAGTTCTCAACTGGAGGAAAAAAGTGCTCCTGTGAAGCCGAAAAAGATTAAAAAAGATGCTGCAGTAAAAAAACAGGAAGTTGAAAGTGAAATGGCTCCTCCACCTGAAGTTGGTAGGGGAGATGTTGTAGCTCCAATGCCTGGAAGTATACTGGAAATAAATGTGAAAAAAGGTGAAGAAGTAAAAAAAGGTGATACATTAATAATTTTAGAAGCAATGAAAATGGAGAATGAGATATCTGCATCTCAAGCTGGAACTATAAAAGAAATTAAAGTTAGAGCTGGAGATAGTGTTGATGCAGAAGACATACTGCTGGTTATGGAGTAGGGGGCTAAAAAATGCTGGATAAAATATATTTATTTGTTCAATCCACAGGTTATTTGAATATTGGATTTGGACAAATTGTTATGCTTATCATTGCTTCAATACTACTTTATTTAGCGGTGGTAAAAGAATATGAACCATTACTGCTGGTTCCGATAAGTTTTGGGATGTTTTTAGTTAATTTACCTCTGGGTGGATTAATGTCAGCAGGACAGAATGGAGAGATAGGTGGACTATTATATTATCTTTATCAGGGTATTAAATTAGGAATTTATCCACCATTGATATTTATGGGAGTAGGAGCTTGGACTGATTTTGGTCCAATGATAGCTCAGCCTAAAACAGCTTTATTAGGTGCAGCAGCTCAATTTGGAATATTTGCAACAATATTCGGAGCCCTGGCTCTTGGATTTTCGCCTGCTGAAGCAGGGGCAGTTGGTATTATTGGTGGAGCAGATGGACCAACAGCTATTTTTGCTGCAAGTCAGCTTGCACCACATCTTTTAGGACCAATTGCAGTTGCAGCTTATTCTTATATGGCTCTAGTTCCAATTATTCAACCTCCGATAATGAGGATGTTAACAACAAAGGAAGAGCGTCAGGTTAAGATGGAGCAGTTAAGGCCAGTTAGTAAAAAAGAAAAGATTATCTTCCCAATTGCAGTTACATTATTAGGCGGTTTACTTGTTCCTACGGCTTTGCCTCTACTGGGAAGTCTGATGTTTGGTAATTTGATGAGAGAAGTTGGGGTTGTTAATCGTTTACTCAAAACAACTCAAAATTCACTGATGAACATAGTAACATTATTTTTAGGTTTAACAGTTGGTGCTACAGCAAGTGCTGAGGCGTTTTTAAATACACAGACAATTGGAATATTAATACTGGGACTTGTTGCATTTAGTTTTGGCACAGCGACAGGGGTATTAATTGGAAAATTAATGCACAGATTAACAGGTGGTAAAGTAAACCCATTGATTGGTGCAGCAGGCGTTTCTGCAGTACCAATGGCAGCTAGAGTTGTACAGAAAGTAGGACAGGAAGATAATCCTTCAAATCATTTACTTATGCATGCAATGGGACCTAATTTTGCAGGAGTAATTGGTTCTGCAATAGCCGCAGGTACTCTATTAGCAGTTCTATAAAAAAATATATAATTTAAGTCTGCAATTTTACTGCAGACTTAAATCTTAATTAAATAATTTTGAAAATTATGAATTTAAATACCATATATTACATCAGGAGTTTAGTTATAGAATTAAAAAATTTTATCTCAATTTATAAATAAGCAGCGAGTATTGAGCAGCTGGCTTCATCTCCGTCCAAATGGACAGAAATATAATTAGACAATTAATTAAAGGGAGTGAAATTATGGCCAGAAGTGATAAAGTTCAAATTGAAAACCCTGACTGGTGTAAAAAATGTGGTATCTGTGTTTCGGTTTGCCCCACTGATGCTTTAAAATTAGGTGATAAAGGGATAGAAATTTATAACTTGGACAGCTGTATTAGTTGTGAGCAGTGTTCGTTAATCTGTCCTGATTTTGTATTAAAGGTGGTGGTAAATTATGACTAAAACTAAGGTTTATAAACCCCAAAAAAGAGGTATTCTTGTTCAGGGTGACCAGGCAGTTGTAGAAGGTGCATTGGCAGCTGGAGTTGAGTTTTTTGCAGGCTATCCAATTACACCAGCATCTGAAATTGCAGAAGGTTTTGCAAGAGAACTTCCTAAAGTTGGCGGTAAATTTCTTCAGATGGAAGATGAAATTGCTGGAATGGCAGCTATAGTGGGTGCTTCACTGGCTGGTAAGAAAGCAATTACAGCGACCAGTGGGCCAGGTTTTTCCTTGAAGCAGGAAAACCTAGGTTTCGCAATTATGATTGAAGCTCCACTAGTAGTTGTTAATGTTCAGCGAGTTGGACCTTCTACAGGATTACCAACATCTCCCTCACAGGGTGATGTAATGCAGTCCCGCTGGGGAAGAAATGGTGATCAGCCAATAATAGTTCTGGCTCCTGCCTCAGTACAGGAATGCTTTGACCTAAGTATTACTGCTGTTAATTTTAGTGAGAAATACAGACAGCCAGTTATTTTATTATTAGATGAGGTGATTGGTCATTTGCGAGAAAAAATAATAATCAAAAAAGCAGAAGAACTCGATATTTGGGAAAGGAAAAGACCTGCTTTAAATGAAAGAAGAAATAACTTTAACCCTTATCAGGAGACTGATGATCTTATACCTCCAATGCCAGATTATGGAAGTGGTTTTAGGTATCATGCTAGTGGATTATTTCATGATCAGACAGGATTTCCTTCAGGGAAAAATAAAACTGCAAAAAATCTAATGGATAGATTGACAAAAAAAATTACTGCTAACTTATCAGAAATACTTCTTTATGAAAAAGATGTCAGAAAAGAAGACCAAGCAGCTGTATTGAGTTTTGGCTCAGCAGTAAGAACAGCTATTAGTGCTGTTCATACTGCTAGGAAAGCTGGTTTGAAGGTCGGTTATTTTAAATTAAAAACTATCTGGCCCTTTCCAGAAGAAGAGGTAGCTAAATTAGCAGAAGAGGTAGATACAATAATTGTGCCTGAACTAAATCAGGGTCAGCTAATTGGTGAGGTCAAAAAGGCTGCAGGTTGTAAGGCAGATGTGATTGGGATCAATGATTATTCTGGTCTTCTTTTAAAGCCCGAAGAAATACGTTCAGTTCTAGAGGAGGTATTATAATGGATATTTATAAATATTTACGCAAAGAGAAACTTCCTCATATATGGTGTCCTGGATGTGGTCATGGTACTATTTTAAATTCATTTGTTAGAGCTTTCGATAAAAGTGGGCTTAATCAAGATAAAACAGTTGTTATTTCTGGGATAGGATGTTCCGGTAGAGCAACTGGATATTTAAATTTTGATAGTCTTCACACCACACATGGAAGAGCAATAGCCTTTGCTACTGGTGTTAAAATGGCAAACCCAGAGCTAAATGTAATAGTCATGACAGGTGATGGAGATGGTGCTGCAATTGGTGGTAATCACTTGATTCATGCTGCTCGTAGAAATATCGATTTGACTGTAATATTATTTAACAATCAAATTTATGGAATGACAGGGGGACAGTTTTCTCCAATGACTCCTGAAGGAGCAAATGCTACAACTGCTCCTTATGGAAATATTGATAGGAACTTTGATCTCTGTCAATTAACAAAAGCAGCAGGTGCTACTTTTACTGCACGAGGAGCTACATTTAATCCTAGACAGCTGACCAATATCATTAAAAAAGCGCTGCTTCATAAAGGATTTTCTTTTGTAGAAAGCTTTACTCAGTGTCCTGTCAGATATGGAAAATTAAATCAGACAGCTGATCCTGTAGATATGCTTAAGCTTCAGAA
The DNA here is from genome assembly GCA_018399955.1 of Halanaerobium sp. Lineage (GTDB taxonomy): Bacteria > Bacillota > Halanaerobiia > Halanaerobiales > Halanaerobiaceae > Halanaerobium. The sequence goes on from JAGYNO010000001.1 coordinate 69,213, forward strand.
GCAAAAAACTGCTGATATTAAAAAGTGGCTTCAGTTTTCAGATGAAGAAAAAGAAATAATATATCCACTTGGAGTATTGAATGAAGAGATTAACCCCGAAAATGAATATACATTTAGATATCAAAAAATAATTGAAAAAACTCTTGAGAAGGGGGTTTTATAAATGGTCAGATATGAAATGAGATTAAGTGGTGCAGGTGGTCAGGGATTAGTTCTTGCAGGATTAATAATGGCTGATTCAGCAGTTATGGTTGAAGAATTTAATGTTAGTCAAACTCAATCATATGGTCCTGAATCTAGAGGTGGTGCCAGTAGAGCTGAAATTGTCTATGGAGAAGATCAGATAGATTTTCCTAAAGTTATGAAACCGGATTTATTGGTATGCTTAACTCAGGCATCATTTGATGAATATGGTGATGATTTAAAACCATATGGAATTATGATTTTAGACAGCAGTATTGATATATCAGAAATTGATGAATCACTGCAGGACACAGCTTATCAGATACCAATTATAGATACAGCAGAAGCTAAGATGAAGAACAAAATTTATGCTAATATGATTGTTTTAGGTATAATATCTAAGATTTTGGCTGAACAAATACCTGCAGAGTTTATAAAAAAATCAATTATAGATAATGTGCCGGCAGAGACAATTGATAATAATTTAGAAGCATTTGAAATTGGGAGGGAAATAAGACTAAAAAAGAGGAGCTATGCTCATGGAAAAATATAATGAGGATTCTTATTATACAGAATTGGCTCTTGCTTTCAAAAGCTGGAGTGAAAATGAGTTTAGACCTGTCCTGGAAAAATTTAACAGCCGTAAAGTAGAATTTGTTGGTGATGCTGAAATGGAGACTAAAGAACTATATACGCCTTTAGATACTAAAAATATAGATTATCTTGATAAAATATCATTTCCTGGAGAATTTCCTTATACTCGAGGAGTATACTCTACTATGTATAGAAGCCGTCTCTGGACAATGAGGCAGTATTCTGGGTATGGAACAGCCGCTGAAACTAATAGAAGATTCAAATATTTACTTGAGCAGGGGCAGACCGGTTTAAGTGTTGCATTTGACCTTCCAACCCAGATAGGCTATGATTCTGATCATTCTTTATCTGAGGGAGAAGTAGGTCGAGTTGGGGTTGCAGTTGATACAGTTGAAGATATGAAAAATCTCTTTGACGGTATACCATTAGATAAGGTTAGTACTTCTATGACCATCAATGCACCAGCTGCAGTTATACTTGCAATGTATATTGTAACTGCAGAAGAAAAGGGCATAGATAAAAAAACACTTTCTGGTACAATCCAAAATGATATATTAAAAGAATATGCAGCAAGAGGCACCTATATTTATCCACCAAAGGCTTCACTGCGGCTAATTACAGATATTTTTGAATACTGCTCAAAAAACATGCCTTCTTTTAATACTATAAGTATCAGCGGATATCATATTAGAGAAGCAGGCGCGACTGCAGTCCAGGAACTTGCTTTTACTCTGGCAAATGCAGTGGAATATGTGGAATCAGCCCTGAAAATCGGTTTGAAAGTTGATGATTTTGCACCAAGGCTTTCTTTTTTCTTTGCTGCACAGATAAATTTACTGGAAGAAGCAGCAAAATTTAGAGCGGCTAGAAGGCTTTGGGCAGAAATTATGAAAGAAAGATTTGATGCGAAAAATAAAAAATCAAAACTGCTGCGTTTTCATACCCAGACTGCTGGAACAGCTTTAACTGCAGAACAGCCGCTTAATAATATCATTAGAGTTACAATACAGGCACTTGCAGCAGTATTAGGTGGCACACAATCACTTCATACTAATTCTTATGATGAAGCATTAAGCCTACCTTCTGAGGAAGCAGTAGAAATAGCTCTTAGAACTCAGCAGATTATAGCTGAAGAAAGTGGAGCAGCAGATTTGATTGATCCACTAGGTGGTTCATATTATATTGAAGAACTTACTGATGGTTTTGTAAGTAAAGCAAAAGATTATTTAGAAAAAATAGATAAGCTTGGAGGAATGGCAGAAGCCGTAGAATCAGGCTTTGTTCAGAGAGAAATACAGGAAAGTGCCTATAAAAAACAAAAAGATATTGATCAAAAAAGAAAAACTGTTGTTGGAGTTAATAAATATAAATCAAATACAAAGGCTAATATTAATCTTTTGAAAGTTGATCCAGAATTAGAATCTGAACAGATAAGAAATCTTAAGCAAATAAAAAAATTAAGAGATTCAAAAAAAGTTAAAGAGGTATTAAAAGAAGTAAAAAATGCTGCGCAGAGGGATGATAATTTGATGCCTGTAATTATAGAGGCAGTAAGAGCACATGCATCTTTAAATGAAATTAGTGATCAATTAAGAGATGTTTTTGGAGTATATAAATCAAAAGGAATTTAAACAGAAACTAAAAATAAGATAAATTGATGATTACAAATTTTTAACATTCAAAACCCTGTCATTTAGGCAGGGTTTTTTGATTTTATAAAGAAATATAATCATATAAGCTATAGAATAATGAATTATTCTGACAGGGGAGATATAAAATGCTTAATGATAAATTTTTTAGATATGCTTTTAAATTGATAATGATTTTAGTTATTATTTTTTTAGCAGGACAGATACCATATATAATGACACCTCTAACATCAGTTTTAAGTTTTATTTTACTACCTGTTTTGTTAAGTGCATTTTTCTATTATTTAATTAGACCTCTCGTAAGATTTTTGCAGCCACTGCTTAAAAGCAAAACAGTATCTGTAGTCATTTCTCTTTTGGTAGTAATAGTTGTTTTGGTTTTTGTTTTTTATTTCGGAAGCAGTATAATTTATGAACAGGGAAAAGAACTGAGCAGTAATTACAGAATGTTATATGATTCTATACTTGAAATATTTGATAATATCAAAGAATATGTTGATGTGGAATTAGAAAGTACTTTTCTGGCAGAATTTAATATTAGAGATAGAGTATTTCAATATACAAATGAGATAATAAATAGAATATCTTCATATAATTATATGGGTATATTTAGTTCTTTGACAAACTTTGGTCTTATTATAATCTTGATACCAATTGTATTATTGTATTTTCTCAAAGATGATGAAAAATTAGTCAGAAATACACTGAATGCAATACCAAAACCCAGAAGAGAAGAAATAAAAAATTTAGGATATGAGATTGATCAACTGTTGACTGCCTTTATTGGTTCTCAACTTGTAGTAGCAATGTTTTTAGGTCTTGTGATGTTTGTTGGCTTTTTAATTATTGGTCTGCCTAATGCACTGGCTCTTGCTTTAATAGCAATGATCATGTCTTTAGTGCCAATTATAGGGCCATTTTTTGGGAGCTTACCTGCAGTATTTGTAGCAGTAACCAATAGCTGGTTTCTCTTCTTAGGTGTACTTATTATTATAGTGATTGCTCAGTATTTAGAGGGTAATTTAATTAGGCCTTTAGTTCAAGGAAAAAGACTGGAAATTCATCCACTAGTTGTATTATTTGTAGTATTATCAGGAGTTTATTTATTTGGTTTTATTGGTGCACTGACTGCTGTACCTGTTTATGTTGTAGCAAGACTAATATATAAAAGAAAAGTTCTTAAAGAACACAGATGATTATCTTTATAAACTATTTAAATATATATTAATTGTTTATTAATTAAAAGATTTAATACTGGTAAAATACTTTACTAAAAGTCGGGTTTTCCCCGGCTTTTCTTATATAGAAAAAATTTTTCTCTCTATGGCTTGACTAAAGTTGAGTAATGTAGTAGGATATAAATAGACTAATCTTGAGTAAATTACTACAAATAAGGAGATGTCATAGATATGGATAATAAACTTATAAAAATATGTAATTTAGAAAGTAGAGTGGAAGAAGAAGAAATATTAAAAGGTATTAATCTTGAAGTAGAAAAAGGCGAAATTCATGTAATCATGGGGCCAAATGGTTCTGGTAAATCAACTCTTGCTAATGTTCTCATGGGACATCCTGATTATGAGATTACTGCAGGAGAAGTTGATTTTGAAGGAGAAAATATTAATGATCTTGCTGTTGATAAAAGAGCTAAAAAAGGGATCTTTTTGTCATTTCAATATCCTCAGGAAATCCCAGGAGTTACAGTAGAGAATTTTCTGCGGACTGCAAAGACTTCTGTAACTGGAGAAAATCAAAGCATTTTTGATTTCAAATTTTTACTTGAAGAGAAAATGAAGATGCTAGATATTGATGAATCTTATGCAGATAGATATTTAAATAAAGGTTTTTCAGGTGGAGAGAAAAAGAAAAACGAAATTCTGCAGATGGCGGTTTTAGAACCAAAGCTTGCAGTGCTTGATGAGACAGATTCAGGACTTGATGTAGATGCAACAAAAACAGTTGCTGAAGGAATTAAAAAACTATCTTCTAAAGATAATTCAATGATAATAATTACTCACCATAATCAAATTTTGGATTATTTAGAACCAGATTATGTTCATGTGCTTGTAGAAGGTAAGATTGTAAAATCTGGGGGTATGGAGCTGGCCAGAGAAATAGAGAAAAATGGTTATGCTGAATACAAAGAAGATGCAGAAAAATTGAATACTAAGACAAACTGCTAGTCAGTTTGATTGCAGTAGATTTATTTTTATAGGAGGTTTTTCAAATGGCTGATAAGACACAAGTCAATGATATTGACCGCAGTTTATATGATCAAAAAAATGAAAATATATATAAATACAAATCTCAAAAAGGACTAACTAAAGAAGTTATCAAGGAGATTTCCAAAGAAAAAAACGAACCTAAATGGATGACAGAATTTAGGTTAAAGTCGCTTGAAATATATAAGGAAAAAGAAGTGCCAGATTGGGGTGCAGATATTTCGGAACTGGATATAGATAATATTATAACCTATATAAGACCAGATGCTGAACTCCAAAATGATTGGAATGATGTGCCTGAGGATATCAAGAATACATTTGATTCTCTGGGTATTCCAGAAGCTGAAAAAAAATCTCTGGCAGGTGTTGGAGCTCAGTATGATTCTGAGGTAGTTTATCATAACCTTAAAAAAGAGCTTGTTGAACAGGGTGTTATCTATATGGATATGGAAAATGCTGTTAAGGAATATGAAGATATAGTTAAAGAGCATTTTATGAAATTAATAACACCAAATGATCATAAGTTTGCAGCTCTTCATGGTGCAGTTTGGTCTGGAGGTTCATTTGTATATGTACCGGCCGGAATTGATGTTGATATACCATTACAATCTTATTTTAGGTTAAATGCTCCTGGTGCAGGTCAGTTTGAACACACACTGATTATTTTAGAAGAAGGTGCAGATGCTCACTTTATTGAGGGATGTTCTGCTCCTAAATATTCAGTTAATAATTTGCATGCAGGTGCAGTTGAACTTTTTGTTGGGAAAAAAGCTAAACTGAGATATTCTACTATAGAAAACTGGTCAAGAAATATGTATAATCTCAATACTAAAAGAGCTAAAGTTGAAGAAGATGGAGTCATTGAATGGGTATCTGGTTCATTTGGTTCAAGAGTTTCTATGCTCTACCCAATGAGCATTTTAAATGGTGAAAGAGCCAGGGCTGAATTTACTGGTATTACTTTTGCAGCTGAAGGACAATATTTAGATACTGGTGCACAGGTAATTCATGCAGCTCCACATACAACTTCTACTGTAAATGCCCGCTCAATTGCTAAAGATGGTGGTCAGGCTTATTATAGAGGTTTGCTTAAAGCTGCTAAAAATGCACATCATTCTAAAGCTTCTGTATCATGTGAGTCTTTAATGCTTGATAATGATTCGATTTCCGATACACTTCCAATAATGAAACTTCAGACTGACGATATAGATATTGGTCATGAGGCTAAAGTAGGGCGCATCAGTGAAGAAGCTATATTTTATTTGATGAGCAGAGGTATAAGTGAAGAAGAAGCCAAAGCTATGATTGTGCGTGGTTTTGTTGAACCAATCGCTAATGAATTACCTTTGGAATATGCAGTAGAGTTAAATAACCTGATCAATTTAGAACTAGAAGGAACTATAGGATAGGTGATTAGAAATGTATAGTAAAAAATTAGTTGATAATTTAACCACTGGACAGTCAAAATTACTAAGCAAAAATAGAAGAGATTCTTTTAATATATATTCTGAAATAAATGAACCAAATTTTGAAAGAATTAAAATACTTGATTATAATATGCCTAAGTACAGTCCATATAATAAAGAATATTTAAAAGATAAAAGAGGACATGAAGAAATCATTATAAAAAAAATGACAGATAGTTTTAAAGACGAAAAAGAGATTATAGATTTTTTAGATAGGTTTAAAGAAAATAAAGTTGAAAAAGGTAATACAGGTCTTGGAGAAAAATATACTTCTATGGCAGAATCATTTTATAATACAGGTCTTTTTATCAAATCTCCAGCCGGAGTAAAAGTTAGTATTCCTGTAGAAATATATTATGAGTTAGATAAAGAAAATCCGTTTTTAATTGATAATAATCTAATTGTTGCAGAAGAAAATTCTATTTTAACTGTTGTAATAGATTATAGAATGAAAGATAAAGATCTGGAAGCTTTTCACAATGGTTTAACAAGAGTTATTGTTGAAAATAATGCTGTACTAAATATTATCAAGGTTCAGCGTTTTAATGATAAAAGTGATAATTTCGACAGCAATTTTTCTTTGATTTCAAATCAAGGGGAACTAAACTGGATACCAATTGAACTGGGTGCCAGGAATTCGCTTACGAATAATGAAAACACTCTTGTTTCAGACGGAAGTCAAGCAAGCATCAGCAATGTATATTTTGCAGATGGAGATAGAAAAATGGATATAGCTTTCAAAATAAATCATCAGGGGCGCCACAGCACAAGTAAAATAGAAAGTAAGGGGGTTCTAAAAGATAGAGCCAAAAAAGTTTTTAGGGGAGATCTTTATTTTCAAAAAGGAGCTAGTAATGCAAATGGATCAGAACGTGAAGAAGTGCTTCTACTTGATAAAACTGTAGATTCTGACTCAATTCCTGCTCTTTTTTGTGAAGAAGATAATGTTGAAGGAGAACATGCAGTAAGTGCAGGTCAGATAGATCAGCAGAGATTATATTATCTGATGAGTAGAGGTATGACAGAAGCAGAAGCAAAAAGAATGATGATTGAAGCAGCCTTTAACCCTATATTTGATAAAATTCCTCTCAGTGATCTTAAAGGAAGTGTTATAAATGAAATCAAAACTAGAATTAGAGAATAAATATAAAAGGGATTTTCCTATTCTAAAAGAAAAAATAAATGGGAAAGAACTTGTTTATCTAGATAATGCAGCAACAACACAAAAGCCTGAAGCTGTGCTGGATGCTGTATATAATTATAATAAAACAATGAATGCTAATCCTCACAGGGGAGCTCATTCATTAAGTGTAAGGGCAACTGAGGCCTATCAAGAGGCAAGGGATAATGTACGAGATTTTATAAATGCAGAACACAGTAAAGAAATAATTTTTACAAGAAATACAACCGAGTCTTTAAATTTAATTGCTTACAGTCTGGGTGAAACTTTAAATGAAGGTGATGAAGTTGTAGTATCTGTAATAGAACACCACAGCAACATCGTACCCTGGCAGCAGCTTGCTAAGCGGAAAAATATAAAATTGAAATTTCTTTATCCAGATGAAAATTATAAAATTCCAATGACAGAGCTTGAAGAAAAAATAACAGATAAAACAAAAATTTTTAGCATTTCTCAGATGTCAAATGTGACTGGTGTAATTAATCCAATTAAAGAAATGGCTGAATATGCACACAAAATGGGTGCACTTGTTGTGGTAGATGGTGCTCAGGGAGCTCCTCATATAAAAACTGATGTAAGAGATCTAAATGCAGACTTTTATGCCTTTTCTGGTCATAAAATGCTTGCACCTATGGGGATTGGAGTATTGTATGGGAAAAAAGTTTTGTTAGAGCAAATACCACCTTTTTTGACAGGTGGTGGTATGATAGAATATGTAGATGAACAGAGTGCAAGTTATGCCCCACTTCCTGAGAAATTTGAAGCAGGCACACCAAATGCTGAAGGAGCAGTTGCTTTAAGTGCTGCTGTAGATTATCTCCGGGATATTGGGCTTGACTATATTGAAGAAAAGGAAAAAGAATTAACAGCTTATGCACTTGAAAAAATGAATGAGCTGGATTTTTTTGAAATAGCAGGTCCAACCGATCTTGAAGACCGGGGTGGAATTATTTCATTTAATATCAAGGGAGTCCATCCACATGATCTGGCAAGTATCGTAGATACTGAGGGAATTGCACTGAGATCTGGCTATCACTGCGCTCAACCTCTGATGAAGTATTTTGATATAAGTGCAACTGGTAGAATAAGCTTCTATTTTTATAATACTAAAAAAGATATAGATAAATTCATCAGTGCTGTTCATAAGACGAGGGAGGTTTTTGGCTATGGATCTTAACTCAGTTTATACAGAATTAATTATGGAGCACAATAAAAACAGCCGCAACAAAAAAGAATTAGAAGATGCTGATATAAGAGAACATGGTCACAATCCAAGCTGTGGAGATGATATAACTTTAGAACTTAAATTAGACGGTGATTATATTGAAGATGCTGCATTTAACGGCAGTGGATGCGCGATCTCACAGGCTTCTACTTCGATCATGATTGATCTGATAAAAGGGAAAAGCATTGAGGAATCACTTGAACTTGTAGATACTTTTATTGCAATGATAAAAAAAGAAATTGATGACCAGCAGGAATTAAGGAAATTAAAAGATGCTATGGCTTTGAAGAATATTTCTAATATGCCGGCTCGAGTTAAATGTGCAGTGCTTTCTTGGCATACTTTAAAAGAAGCCTTGGGGAAATAAACGCTTATAATTTTTTAAATATTGTCTGTTTAAAACTTCACCTTTTGGTGAAGTTTTTCTTTACATAAGAGCTTAAAAACTATATAATCATTGATAATAAATCTCAATAAGAATAAAAAATAAAACGTAAAATAGAAAATGCGATAGATGCCGGCCTCGATGGCCAAATAAGGAATTATCAATTCGTATTCTCAAAGAAAATGCGATAGATGCCGGCCTCGATGGCCAAATAAGGCATTATCAATTCGTATTCTCAAAGAAAATGCGTTACAAGATGAGGTGGAAGAAATGGAAAAAAGAAATAAGGGAATAATTTTTATACTTATGTCATCACTATTTTTTGCATTGATGGCAGCAGTAGTAAAATACTTAGGTGATATACCGACTGTTGAAAAAATATTTTTTCGCAATCTAATTGCAACTGTGACAGCATTTATTATTGTTAAGAAAAATGGAAAGAGTCTTGCTGGAAATAACATAAAATTATTACTGCTCAGAAGTAGTTTTGGTCTTTTGGGGATAGCAGCATATTTTTATGCTTTAAGTCAGATGAAACTCTCAGATGCAGTAATATTAAATAAAATGTCACCATTTTTTGTTGTTGTTTTTGCTTCTCTATTTTTAAAAGAGAAAATTACTAAAATGCAGATTGCTGCTCTTATAACAGCAGCAGTAGGAGCTGTTTTTGTAATAAGACCTGGATTTGATTCGAATCTCTTCCCTGCATTGATTGCACTTTTATCAAGTCTATTTGCTGGTATTGCATATACAATTGTCAGAGAGCTAAGAAAAACTGATTCTGCAGCGGCTGTTGTGTTTTATTTTAGCCTTTTTTCAACAATTGTTATGTTACCATTTATATTAACAGGGGGATTTGTTGTTCCAACTGGAAATGATATTTTAGCATTAGCTGCACTTGGCATTTTTGCAGCAGCAGGACAGCTTTTCATGACAAATGCATATCGTCATGCGGAAGCATCAGAGCTTTCTATTTACACATATGCTAATATTGTTTTTTCTTTATTTGTTGGTCTATTATTCTTTCAGGAGATGCCTGATTTAATTACAATTACTGGTGGAATTTTAATAATAACAGCCGGGTATATTAATTATAAATCTAAAAAAATGAAAAACCTTAGTCCAGAATTAAGTGTTGAGGAAAATATAACAAATGAAGTTAATTTAAGTTCAGCTGCTGACAGTAAAACAGCTGCTAAATAATAGCAATTAAAGAAAATGGGGGAATAAAATTGGAAAATATAACTACAATTTTTTTAGATATTGATGGGACATTAACCGATGGTAAAGTATATTTAGATAATGGTAAAAATGAATTTAAATCTTTTGATGTTAAAGATGGTCTTATGGTGGTCTCCACTATTGAACTGGGATATGATATAATAATAATGACAGGAAGACAATCTCAGGTTGTAGCAAGAAGAGCTGAAGAATTAGGTATCAAAGAATTTTACCAGGGAATAAGAAATAAAAAAGAAGCAGTAGAAAAATTGATGGAAGAAAAGGGATTTTCTTATGAAAATCTTGCTTATCTGGGTGATGATCTTAATGATTACGCAGTTATGGATAAATGTGCTTTTGCTGGCTGTCCAGCAGATGCTGTTGGAGAGATAAAAGATATCTCAGATTTCATTTCTGAATTTAAAGGTGGTAATGGAGCGGTAAGAGAGATTTTAAGTTATATTCTCCAGAAAAAGGGTGATTATGAAAAAGTGCTGGGTTTTTTTAAGTGAGAATTTTTGTAGATGGAGATGGATGTCCTGTTATTGATATTATTCAGAAAATAGCTGAATCACACCAAATTGAATTAATTATTTATACTGATATTAATCATAATCATAAACTCAACTATGGAAAACTTATAACTGTTGATCAGGGGTATCAGTCTGTAGATATGGAATTATATAATAATATTAGCCAAGATGATATTGTAATTACCTCTGATTATGGTCTTGCTGCCCTTGTTTTATCTAAAAATGCTGAAGTGATCAGTTTTTCGGGTAGAGAATTTACAGATAAAAATATTGAAAGACTATTACTGCAGAGACATATCCATTTTAAAGAGAGAAGAAAAACAGGTCGCCATACTACTCATAAAAAAAGAATGGAAGAAGATGATAAGCGGTTTAAGCATAAATTAGATAACAAATTATCTAATAACTAAAATAGTTTTAGGTCTAAAAAAATTAAAGGTGGATAATTATGAAAAAAAGCAAGAAGACTGTTTATGCCTGGGCCTTATATGATTGGGGAAATTCAGCTTTTGCAACTGTAGTTTTAGCTGCTGTTCTACCTATTTTTTATAAAGATGTTGCTGGTGTTAATTTACCAGGTAACTTAGCAACTTCTTACTGGGGTTATACTCAGACTGCAGCAATGATAATTATTGCAATTATTGCACCAATTTTGGGAGCCGCAGCTGATTATTCAGACTCGAAAAAGTTATTTTTAAAAGTTTTTGTGTTAATCGGAGTAAGTGGTACTGCACTTCTATATTTTGTTAATCAAGGTGGTTATCTTCTAGCATCTCTATTTTTCATTATTGGAAATGTTGGATTTTCTGGTGCGAATGTTTTTTATGATGGTTTTTTGACCGATATAAGTGATCATAAATCTATTGATTCAATTTCTACTCTTGGTTATGCAGCTGGTTATTTTGGCGGAGGTCTTTTGCTGGCCTTGAATTTATTGATGATTACTAAGCCAGCATTATTTGGCATTTCATCTGTAACTTCTGCTACTCAAATAGCATTTTTGACAGTTGCAGTCTGGTGGTTTATATTTTCTCTGCCTGCATTTAAATATTTGCCTGATTCAGAAAGAAAAATAGAAAAATTGAAATTTAAAAAATATACTGAGATGGCATTTGTTAGATTAAAAAGCACATTTATTAATATTAGACAGTATAGAGAACTCTGGAAATTCCTGCTTGCATTCTGGCTTTATAATGATGGTATAGGTACTATTATCAGAATGGCAGCAATTTATGGTAGAGAAGTTGGTATTGGGCAGTCAGATTTAATCGGTGCACTGCTTTTAACTCAGTTTGTTGGTATACCTTTTGCTTTATTATTTGGTAAGATTGCAGGTTTGATTACTGCAAAAAGAGGGATATATATTACACTTATTGTCTATACGATAATTACTTTTTATGGATATTTTTTGGATAGTGCCCTTGATTTTTGGATGCTGGCCGCAGCAGTTGGTATGGTTCAAGGAGGAGCACAGGCACTAAGCCGTTCTCTCTATGGAGCAATGGTGCCGGAAAACAAATCTGCTGAATTTTTTGGTTTTTTTGGTGTTTCAAGTAAATTTGCAGCAGTAGTTGGACCAACTGTTTTTGCATATACCGGTCAAATTACTGGTTCAAGCAGAAATGGGATTGCAGTTATAGCACTATTTTTTATCTTAGGGATTTTTCTTTTGAGCAGAGTTGATGTCGAAAAAGGCAGACTTGAAGCAAAAGGAGGAAAAAATGCCTGATTTTTGGACTCATATTAGCGCTGGGAATGATATCAAAAATAAAATTAAAGATAAAAAACTTAAAGAACTTATTAATGACAATCAAGAATTATTTAATCTTGCCTGTCAGGGGCCTGATCCTTTTTACTATAATGAATTCTGGCCCTGGATGAAAAACAAAGAAGGACCTTCTCAAGCAGAGCTAATACATCATAGTTCTGCTGAGGTTATTTTTAAAAATTTGCTGCTTTATTATAAATATAGAGATGTTTTAGAGAAAGATGAGCTTCCAGTTTCGAAGAAAAAGAAAAATCTACTCATCTATCTTTTTGGTTTTACAGCTCATTTTGCAGTTGATTCTGTATGTCACCCATTTGTTATAAAAAATTGTGGTCCAGAATCTAGACATAAACTTTTTGAAATGAAGCTTGATAAATATATTGTTGAAAAACAGTTAAATAAAAATGTTACAAAATTAAATCCAACTAAATATATTAATTATAAAGATGGTATTAAAGAAATAATTGAATTTTATACATTTCTTTATCCTAAATTATCTGGTGAAAAAATTTCAACTGATTTAATTAATAATGCATACCATGATTTTGAAAATTTTCTTAAAATATTTTATGATCCTAATAAAATAAAATACCTAATTTTTATTATTCTGGATTATTTTATTGATGCTGACCTTGCTTCATATAATTTCTATTTAGCTGAAAACAGAGATTATTGGGATGAAAATGCTGCAAAAATTTATAAACAGTTTGATATTCTATATTATTTTAGTCTTAATAAAGGTATATATCTTATTGAAAATATAATGGCTTATTTAAGTGGAAAGATTACTTTAGAAAGTGCAGTTTCTAATTTTGCTAATAGTAATTTTCTAGGAAATGAAAAAAAATAATTATATTTTGGTCCTTTCTGAGGGCCTTTTTCAATTTCAAGAAATTGGATTATATGATTATTTAAAAAAGATAATAAAATTATAGACTATTTAAATTTATATATGAAGGAATTAATTATCTTTTGTTGAAATTTAAGAAAAGGGATTAAAATTAATTTTTTATAGATGTTATAGAGGAGGATAAAATGAAAAAAGTACTTTTTGACTGTGATAATACACTAGGTTTGGAAGAAAAAGATGTTGATGATGCACTTGCTTTTTTGTTTTTTCTTGGCAGAGAAGATATCAAAATTATGGGGGTAACAAGTGTTTTTGGGAATAGTAATATAGAAGATACCTTTTCTACCACTGAGAAAATGATTGAAGATTTTCATTTAAAAAATCAAATTCCTCACTTTAAGGGAGCAGCAGAGGCTGGAGATTATGACACAGCTGCTGCAAAATTTTTAGCAGAGGCTGCTGCAGACAATAAAAATGAAATAACATTGATTGCTGTTGGTTCCATGTCTAATCTTTATGGTGCTTGGAAAATTGATAATAGTTTTTTTAAAAATCTGAAAGAAGTTATAGTAATGGGTGGTATTACAGGACCACTTAAAATTGGTGATGAAATTTTACCTGAATTGAATTTTTCCTGTGATCCAGAAGCTGCTGAGAAAGTATTGAAAGCAGATGTTCCTGTTGCAGTAATGTCAGGAAACTTATGTCTTGCTGCCAGATTTGGAGAAAAATCCTGGCGTAGGGTTAATCGCTCTAAGAATAAACCCGTAAGAGCTTATATTAAAGATAATATTGAAGGATGGTACAATTATTCTTCAGAGCTTATTGGCTTATCTGGATTTTATATGTGGGATGTTGTTGCAGCAGTATATATGGATTCTCCAGAAATATTTCCATATAATAAAAGGAAAATAGTTTCAACAAAAGAAGATCTTCAATATGGTATAATTAAGACAAAAAAAGCTGATGGTATGCTTGCTGATCCAGAAATTATTAATCTGCCTACAACTATTTTGGATACCAAAAGATTTAAAGATATTGTATTTGCAGCTCTGGATAATATAGATATTGTACCTGAGGGATATTCTGATGCTTAATAAACAAGAACTTAAAAAACTAACACTGCTTCAAGATGAAGTAACAAATTATCTACTTAATGATTGTGGGCTTAGGACATTTGCAGAGAGAATGACAGAATTTACGGGTGGCAGCATTTATATTTACAACCGTTTTAAAGATGATTTATTTTATATGGATAAAGAATTAAAAAACAAAAAAGATTTTAAAATCTATTTAAAAACAAAAAAACTTATTAAACAGGAAAAGATATTTAAATGCTGTCAAAGTAAGATTTATAAAAAAACATATCAGTGGGTATATAAAAATTCTCTAAAAACAGAAAGAGAAATAGAAATGGAACTTGGTGGTGAAGAAAAAGTAGGTGTTTTAGTAATAAAGAATTTTAATAATCTGCAGGTTTTTGAACACAGACTAATGATAGTTATAGGTCATGCAGTCGCATTAAAACTACATCAGAATAAAATGGTTACTGAACTTTCACAGAAGTGCAGCAGCGAACTTATAGAAGATCTGCTTCAGAATAGAGTTCAGGATAGAGAAGAATTGATAAGAAGGGCTAAACTTGCAAATTGGGATTTGGAACTCAAATATCAGCTTTATTTAATTGAAGTTGAAACCAGAGAGAAAAAAGCTGATCGTGATACATTTTATTTTTATGAGCTCAAAGAAAGGGTGCTTCAGCTGATTCGCAGTTATATTAAAAACAATATAAAAAGAGAGTATATTATATTTTCCTATAAGGGCAGTATCATTTTGTTATTAAATTATGAAAAAGAAAGTTATTTAGTAAAAAAAGATATCAAAAATATTTTGAAAGAAGTTACTGATAGTTTAAAAAATCATTATGTAAATATTGGTGCTGGTAGTTTTATAAATAATGTTGTAGAGACTGCAGAAAGCTATCAGGAGGCAAGCTATATCATTGATTTTTTGGAGACTACAGGCAAAAAGAATACATTTTATTCCTATAATGATCTTGGAATATTGAGGCTGCTCTGGAATGTAGAAAAAGATGAGTTGCAAATATTTACCAATGACTACTTATCTAAATTGATAGAATATGATAAGGGGAACAGTACGGATTGGCTTGATACACTTGGTATTTATTTAGAAGAAGGTGGCAGCATAAAAAAATCAGCAGAAAGACTATTTATACATCCGAATACAATGAGCTATAGAATAAAAAGGATAAAAGAAATTTTGGATATTGAACTACAAGATAAAGATGTGCAGTTGAATCTTTCTGCAGCATATAAGATCTGCAAATATATTCTACAGGGGGAAAATTGATATTTAAAACAGGGCAAAATCTTGGAGGAATATAATGAGTATTATAATAGATTGTATAGGAGAGCCATGTCCACTTCCACTTATAAAAGCAGAAAAGAAGATAAGGAAGCTGGAATTTGGTCAGGAAATATGTCTTTTAGTTGATCATAATTGTGCTATTTATGGTATACCAGAGTGGGCTAGAAAAAAAGGATATCAGGTTAAAGTTAAAGAAACCCCATATCTTGAATGGGAGATATATATTAGAAAAAAAGCAAAAGAAAAAAATTAAATATATAAATATTTTCAACAATTGTGTTCAGACAACAAAAAATAGTTTTTGAATTTGTATCAAAATACAAAGACTTGAACTCTATTGATATATATAATGTTTATAGCTGCTAAAATTATAAAAAATATTATTAAGATGCCCTCAGTACTACTAAAGGGCATTTTTATAGTCTAATAAATTAATTATTAAATTGGAGGAAAGAAAATTGAAAAAAATAATTATGATTATCTTTTTGTTAGCTGTTTTATTATCTACCACTGCAGCTGCAGATGAAATATTCGAAAAAAGCTGGGATGAGATTGTTGAAAGTACAGAAGGTAAAACAGTTAATTTCTATATGTTTGGTGGAGATCGCAGAATTAACAATTGGATTGACACATTTGTTGCAGAAAATTTAAAAAAGGAATATAATATAGATGTTCACAGAGTACCCATGGGGCCGGATGATTATCTCAATAAATTACTTGGAGAAAAGCAGATAGGTCGGAGTACTGGTACAATTGACCTTCTCTGGATCAATGGAGAGAACTTTAAAATAGCCATGGATAATGAACTGCTTTTTGGGCCTTTTGTAGAAAAGATACCAAATTTTAATAAATATATAAATAAAGATTCTGATGATATTAATTATGATTTTGGTTATCCAACTCAGGGCTATGAAGCACCTTATGGAAAGGCACAATTTAATTTTATTTATGACAGCAGTAAAATTGAAGAAGCACCAGTGAATTTTAATCAGCTAACTGAGTGGATAAAGAATAACCCAGGTAAATTTACTTATGCAGCTTTACCTGATTTTACTTCTTCTGCTTTTGTAAGACATGTTATTTATAATACTAGTGGTGGACATGAAAAGTTTTATAATCTGGAAGAAGAACAATTTATTGAAGAAATACAACCGGCAATAGAATATTTAGCAGATATTGAGCCATATTTGTGGCGTGAAGGTGAAACTTATCCAGCTACACAGGCTCAACTTGATAATCTGTATGCAGATGGGGAGGTCTGGATGACAATGGCTTATAATCCTACAAAAGCTGCAGGAGAAATCGCCAAGGGTAATTTTCCTTCAAGCTCTCGTT
Organism: Halanaerobium sp.; assembly: GCA_018399955.1. Lineage (GTDB taxonomy): Bacteria > Bacillota > Halanaerobiia > Halanaerobiales > Halanaerobiaceae > Halanaerobium. Next base: position 86,212 of record JAGYNO010000001.1, read on the forward strand.
CTTTTGTAATTGAAGAGGGGACAATAGCTAATACACATTTTCTTGCTGTTCCTTTCAACGCACCTCATAAAGAAGCAGCATTAGTAACTACTAATTTTTTATTAAGTTTTGAAGCTCAATTGAATAAAATGAAGCCAGAAGTATGGGGAGATTTTACTGTTCTTGATTTAGATAAACTTAATTCTGAACAGAGAAAAAAAATAGGGAATTTGAACCTAGGAGAATCAACACTTTCTTTATCTAAATTACAGGCTTATAGTGTTCCAGAAATTCCAGCTAAATGGGTTCCGGTCATCGAAGAAGAATGGAATAAAAAAATTGCAAGATAAACTTCACTGAAAGGATAAATTATGTTTAGAATCCGTTTTAAAAAATGGTATCCATATTTATTATTAAGCCCGGCTTTATTTGTATTATCAGCTTTATTTTTAGGAGGGGTTGTTTTGGGCCTATCCCAAAGTCTGGGCTATTTTCCTATATTGGGTTTGGAAGAACCAACTTTTAGTTATTATATAGAAGTGTGGAGCAGTTCTGAATTTTTCCATTCCCTTATTTTTAGTTTATTTATCGCTTTTACATCCTCGGTTTTAACAGTCATTATCGGTGTCTTTTTTGCATATCAGCTTGTAAAAATGCGGGGAAAAAACAAAATAATTAACTTTCTTTATAAACTACCAATTATTGTACCACATATTATTGCTTCACTGATGGTATTTTTGATGCTTACTCAGAGTGGAATATTATCCAGAATTTTTTTTCAGTTGGGTTTAATAGAAGAAATATCAAGCTTTCCTAGATTAATTTTTGATAAATTTGGTATAGGCATTATTGCAGCTTATCTTTGGAAACAGATTCCATTTGTAATTCTTGTTGTTTATACTGTATTAAAACATATTAATAATTCATTTGAAGCAGCTGCCAAAAATCTGGGGGCTTCAAGCGCTCAAGTTTTTAGAGAAATATATTTACCACTTGCTGCACCAAGTATTGGGTCTGCGTTTATTATAATTTTTGCATTTTCGCTTGGAGCATTCGAGATACCCTACCTGCTGGGACCAACCTATCCTCAAACTCTTTCTGTATTAGCATATAAGAATTATATAAGCCTTGATTTAACTCAAAGGCCATATACGATGGTGATAGCAATGACTTTAACGATGATTACTGTGATTTTAATAATCATTTATCGTAAAATTCTATCTTTAGTTTCTCGCTATCATGTATGATTAAAAATCTTATCAATGTTTGGAGTAAAAATATGAAGGAAAAAAGATCGATTTACAAAATAATAAGTATATATGCTTTAGTATTTCTATTTGCTTTTCCCATTTTACTTCTTTTTATCTGGGCATTTTCCGGAAGGTGGTCATGGCCAAATCTTCTTCCACAAACTCTGAGTTTAAGTGGATGGAGATATTTTTTTAACCCGGCTAATGGAGCTCTGGAATCACTTGCAACAAGTGTTATAATTGGTATAGCTGTAACTTTTATAACATTATTAATAAGTATTCCAGCAGGAAAAGCAATGGGATTGTATGAGTTTCCAGGTAAAGAAATAATAAAAATTTTGATTTTAGCTCCAATAATTATTCCTCCACTTGCTGTTACGATGGGAATTCATATAAATTTTATGAGGCTTGGTCTTGCAGATAAGTTTATTGGAGTAATCTTAGTCCATCTTATCCCGACTCTACCTTATTCTATTAGGATAATGACTCATACATTTGAAGGTATAAGTGGTAAATTTGAAGATCAAGCAAGGGTTTTGGGGGCTGGTCCAATGCAAAGATTTTGGCACATAACTCTACCATTAATTTCACCTGGGCTTTTTTCTGCAGGTATTTTAGTTTTCATTATTTCTTTCAGTCAATATTTATTAACTTTTTTAATTGGTGGGGGAAGAATTATTACATTTACAATGGTACTTTTTCCTCTCGTAAACAGTGGTGATCGGATGCTTTCCTCTGTTTACAGTTTGGTATTTATTGCTGCTGCATTAATCTTTACATTATTGATGGAAAGAGTACTCGTAAATACAGAACAGCGAAAAGATCATTTTTATATTTAGTTAATATTTAAGACTTAAATTTTAACCTGCAGAGGCAATAATAAAGCTAATTTTATAAAATGATAATATTTTGGTATTTAACGTTATTTTAAAGATGAAATTTAATTATTAAAGATTTAAGATAATATTTATATTTATAGGAGTAATAATATGTCTAGAATAGAAATTAAAAATTTAACTAAAAAGTTTGACAGCAAAAATATACTCAAAGATTTAAACTTAAATATAGAACAGGGAGAAATGGTAGCTTTGTTAGGCCCGTCAGGTTGTGGTAAAACTACTACACTTAAAATAATTTCAGGTTTGTTGGATGCTGACCAGGGTGACATCAAATTTGATGGTAAATCTGTAATCGATCTTCCTACAGAAAAAAGAGGAGCAGTTCTTGTTTTTCAGGAATATCTTTTGTTTCCTCATCTTAATGCTGCAGAAAATATAGCTTTTGGACTGAAGATGCAGGGGGTTGATAAAAGCATACGTAAAAACAGAGTTGAAGAACTACTGGAATTAGTTAATCTACCTGGTTATCAGTCAAGATATCCGTATGAATTATCTGGGGGGCAGCAGCAGAGAATAGCTTTAGCTAGAGCCCTAGCTGTTCATCCAAAAGTATTACTTCTTGATGAACCTATTTCTAATCTTGATGCTAATTTACGAGAAGAAATGAGAGATTTGATTAGAAAAATACATGAGGAAAAACAAATGACCACTATTTTTGTAACTCATGATCGTGAAGAAGCGCTGCTTGTTGCTGATAAAATAGCTGTAATGAAAGATGGTAATCTAGAACAGGTTGGTATACCTGAAGAATTATACAGAAATCCTGTTAATAGATATGTAGCAGACTTTTTTGGCCAGGCAAATTATATTAAAATATCTCAGATTAATAAGGATGTATTTCCTGCAGATAAGATGAGAGAATACAAGCATAAGAAAAATAAAATTTTAATGTTAAGACCGGAATTTATACATTTAAGCAAAGAAAAACTTGAATACAATAAAAATATATTAGTTTTAAAAGGTGAAATAGAAAAAAGAAGTTATGCAGGTGAAAGAATTTATTATCAGGTCAAAGTAAATGCCGTGAACAGCAGTTTAAGAGTTATAGATTTTAAATTAAGCAGTTATGATCAGGGTAGTACTGTTTATTTAGAATTGCCATTAAATAAAGCTGCTTATTTAGAAAATTAATTATGGGCATATATAATCTTTTCTTGTATTTGCAGATTTTTTGTATAAATCACTTAGAATTTATTAAGTTATAATAATAACCTTTAAAAAAATATGAAAACCTTTATTTCATCGAGTTTTATTTATAGTCTATTTTTTGTGTTTTATCAATAATAAAAAAAACTTATTTTGTCTATATCAACTAATGACAATGTGATATCTTTAACATATAATAATAATGTGAAAAATAAAACATTATTATTAGGAGGGACTTAATTTGTTAAAGAGCAGAAAAAATGTCTTATTAATTTTTACTTTATTTTTAGCTTTATTTTTAGCTTTCGGAGCCACAGCTGCAGCTGAATATGTGCCTATTGAAGAAAGGGGATATGCAAATCCAGATGTACTAATTAGTGCTGAGGAACTAGCAGAAATCATGGATCAGGATGATGTTAAGATTGTTGATTTTAGGAATCCTATGATTTATGTAACAGGCCATATTCCAGGTGCAGTAAATGTTTGGCGTTCTGATGAAGAAAATCCAGATGCAGATTATGCTGGGATGAGAGCTACTCCAGAACAGATGGAAGCGATGCTCAGTGAAAAGGGGATTGGAAATGATGATTTAGTAGTAATTTATGATGCAAAAGGAGATTATGATGCATCCAGAATGTGGTGGATCTTAACCATGTATGGTCATGAAAGAATTAGATTATTAGATGGTGGTTTAACCCGCTGGGAAGACTTAGGTTATAAAAAGAAACTACTCCCAGATAGCTATCCAGAAACAGACTATGTTATTAATGAAGACGATATAAATTATTCTATGCTTGCTGAAGTTGAAGATGTTGAAGCAGCTGTAGATAATGAAAACGCCTTAATTCTTGACACCAGATCTGAAGGAGAACATACAGGTGAGGAATTAAAAAGTGGTGCAGAGAGAAAGGGCTGTATTCCTAATAGTGTCTGGATCGAATGGACAGAAAATTTAAATGAAGACATGACCTTTAAGAGTTATGAAGATTTAGAAGAACTATATGGTGAACATTTAGAAGGTAAAGATACAGTAATACCTTATTGTCAATCTGCGGTTAGATCTTCTCATTCTACATTTGTTTTATCCCAACTAGTGGGTGTTGATGGTGTAAAGAATTATGATGGTTCTTGGATAGAATGGAGCTGTTGTCCTGAATTACCAGTTGAGAATGTTGAATAATTAGATATTTTTTATAACTATAATTTGATATTTTAATTAACAAAGAGAGGGTGTTTTTCCTCTCTTTTTTGTATATATAGTATAAAATTATCCAAATATTACTTAAAGTTAACTTTGTACTTTAATATAAATATGCTATAATAAAAGAGAGTTTAAATAATGGAAGGTGGATTTTTTGATGGAATATAATCTTTCAGTTATTATTCCTGCTTTAAATGAAGAAAATAATATAGTTAATTTGATAGAGTATATTAATAATGAAAATATTAAAGCAGAAATAATTGTTTCTGATGGAAATAGTAATGATAATACAGCTGCAGCAGCTTCTGCAGCAGGAGCTGTAGTGATATCTGGTAAGAAAGGCAGAAGTATGCAGCTGAATAGAGGTGCCAAAATTGCTTCTGCACCAATACTGTTATTTCTGCATGCTGATTCTCTACTTGAAAAGGGTGCTTTAGAATTACTAGTTAAAAAAATGAATGCGGAAAAAGATAAAATTGGTGGCTGTTTTCAGCTAGAAATAGCTTCTCAAGATAAACTGTTAAAAATAATCAGCTGGACTTCTAATTTGAGAGCTAAATATTTACATTTAATATTTGGAGACCAGGGTATTTTTATAAAAAAAGAATATTTTAATAAAATTGGTGGTTTTCCTGAAATAGAATTAATGGAAGACTGGGAGTTTTCTAAAAAAATGACTGCCTATGGCAGGCTTTTATATTTAGACAAAAGGATTTTTACTTCAGCTAGACGCTGGGAACAAAATGGTGTTTTAAAGACTATTATTTTTATGTATAAAATCAAAATTTTATATATATTAGGTGTTGAACCAAAAAAATTAAAAAAAATATATAAAGATGTTCGTTAAGATAGAAACGGGAGGCGATTATTTTGAAAGCTGCTTTGGTACTTATGAGTAGGGCTCCAATTCCTGGAAAAACAAAAACTAGGCTTGAATCACATTTAAAACCAGAAGAATGTGCTGAACTACATAAAGCTTTTTTAAAAGACATATCAAATAAGTTAGAAAATATAAAAAAACAGTATAAAACATTTGATTTATTTCTAAGTTATACACCAGAAGGAAGTGAAAACATTTTTGCTGATTTAATTGGCAATAATTTTAACCTTATAATTCAGGATGGTGAAGATCTTGGAGCAAGGATGTATCATTCAATTAGTGTAGCCTATGATAAAACTAATAAACCTGTAATTATAACAGGTTCTGATCTTCCTTCCTTACCAGCTGAGATTATTACCGAAGCAGCAGCAGCTTTAAAAGAAAAAGATATAGTTATTGGCCCAGCAGCAGATGGAGGTTATTATCTTATTGGTATGCAGATACCACAACCATTTATTTTTACTTGTAATGAATGGGGTAGTGATTCAGTACTTATTAAAACATTAAATTTAGCATCAGAACACAATTTGAAAACACATTTTTTACCTGAATGGTATGATGTTGATAATTTTAATGAACTTCTCATGTTTCGAAAGGAATTACTAAAAATTAAAAAAGATATATTTTATCCAGAATACAGCAGAGCTTATCTAGATAAGCTTTTTACTATCAGATAAATTAAAAATAATAAATTGAATTTTAAGCTGTTTATTATAGCAAATCATTTTGGAGGTAATATTTAATGTCATTTAAAAAAGAACTGCAGGAAAAAATTGAAAAATATACTTCTAATAGAGATTTTCAGATTGCAGTTGGAATTACAGAAGATGTTGAATTTGAATTTCTGGCTCAGGGAGAATATAATGTGAATTTTCTTTTAAAAGATGGTGAAGATAAATTTGTGATGAGGATAAATCTGGGCAGTCAGATGGATTTGAAAGATCAGATTGGTTATGAGTTTCATGCATTAGAACAGCTTGCTCCTTCTGGAGTTACTCCAAGACCTTATTATTTAGATAATACAAAAGCTGATTTACCTTATGGGATGCTTGTTATGGAATATTTATCAGGTAGGTCACTTAAATATCAATATGATCTAAAGTCAGCTGCTGAAGTGTTTGCTAAAATCCATGAACTTGATATATCAGAGGATACAATTTTGATTAAAGAAGAGAATCCTCTTACTGCAATATGGAATGAGTGTAATGGTTTACTAGAACAGTATTTACATTCAAATTTAGCAGATAAAGAAATAAAAGATTTTTTAATTGAGATGAAAGAGTATTTATTTACTAAAAAAGATAAAGAAAAAGAAATTATGGACCTACTGCCTTTATCTATTGTTAATACTGAAGTAAATTCAGGTAACTTTATTATTAATGAAAGTGATAATAAAGCCTATCTAGTCGACTGGGAGAAGCCTTTAATAACCAGTCCCCTCCAGGATCTAAGTCATTTCATGGTACCTACAACAACACTTTGGAAAACAGATTTCATTTTCAACCAGGGAGAAGAGGAAGAATTTCTTCATCATTATATAAATGCCCGAAATATAAAAATAAGCTATCAAAAGCTGTTTTCAGCACTAGATTTATTTAATCTTTTTTCCGCAATGCGGGGTATTTCCTGGTCAGCAATGGCCTGGGTTGAATATCAGAAGCCAGGAAGATTAATTAAAAATGAGGATACGTTTAGAACTATGGATAATTATTTAAGAAAAGACTTTTTAGAGATGCTTTTTCCAGATATAAATTAAAGAGGTGTTTAAAATGAATTCATTATCAGCTGAAGATAAAGATAATTTAATTGTTAGACTGCGTCGAATCGAAGGACAGATTAGAGGTCTACAGAGAATGATTGATGAAGAAAAATATTGTGTAGATATTCTAACTCAGATTAATGCCAGCAGAGGTGGGTTGAAAAAAGTTGCTCTCAAAATTCTTGATAGACATGTAAATGGCTGTGTGAAAAATGCCATTTCTGAAGAAGAGGGTGAAGAAGAAATTATAGCTGAATTAATTGATGTAATAGATAAATTCACTGATTAGATAATTATAAAACCTCGCCGATGTGTGTTGTTTTGATAGAAGCTAAAGTCTACTCGCAAACCTTGTGGGCTTGTCCCGAGGAGGGTCAATTTATGCTGGCTTTAGAAAAAGTGATTGCCGCTTTTGTTGTGCCGCCTGGATTATTTATTTTAGTAATTTTTATTTTGAGCTTATATCTATTTATAAAAGCGAAATCTAAATTGATTAAGTTAGCATCAGTTTTAACATTAGTTCTTTTAATATTTATGTCAACTGCTTTTGGTGTTAAGCTGCTTTTGCTTCCTTTAGAAAATTATGCAGAAAATATTTTAAAGTCAACAGATGAAAAACATCCTATTGTTGTTCTTGGTGGTGGGATATATTATAAAGGTGAAGATAATGTCCAATTATCAGTTCACAGCCTCCAGAGGCTTGTTAAAGGTTATCAAATATATAATGAACTCAACACACAGATAGTTTATACAGGTGGAATTGCTCTTGGACAAGAAAATATAAGTGAAGCTGATGCTGCAGAAGATTTTTTAGTTTCACTTGGAGTAGAAGCTGATGATTATATAAGTGAAGGAAAAGCTCAAAGCACATATGAGAACGGCAGGTATATAAAAAAGTGGATGCAAAATAATGATATACAGAAGATATACATGGTTACTTCTGCTTATCATATTTTTCGTTCTTCTGCAGTATTTAGAGCTCAGGAGATTGAATTTATTCCTGTTCATTCTGGATTTATCTATGATCATAAATTTAGCTGGCTTGATTATCTTCCCAGCAGAGGAGCTCTAACAGTAAATATGTCTGCTTTACACGAATGGGGCGGTATTATTTGGTATTATCTAAGGGGAAGAATTTGATAATTAATTTTAAGATTCAAGTTTAAATATAAGATTTTTATATATGTAATTGTATTTTTTAAAACAGAATAATTGATAAAAATATTGTATGCTATTTTTAGATAGCATTATTTGGATTCTCAACATTTAGAAAAAGTTAAGTAATATATAATAATCTATTTTAAGTTGCTTTTAAACTAATGGATTATTATATGAAAACAATTTAAGGAGAAGGATAGCAAATGAATAATGATAGAAAAAAAATAGATCTACACATGCATACAACTGCTTCAGATGGAACTTCTTCACCTGAAGAGTTGGTTAAAACCTGTTCAGAACTAGGTTTAGAAACAATTGCGGTTACTGATCACGATAATACAACAGCAGTTGAAACAGTAAAAAAAATTGCAGAAGAATACGATCTTGAAGTTATTCCTGGCATAGAAATCTCTACTTACAGAGGGGAAGCAGAATACCATATTCTTGGCTATTTTATTGATTTAGAAAATGATTCACTGCTTGGATTAACAGAAGCGATTCTTCAGTCTAGAGTTGACAGAACTCATGAAATGATAGAGAAGCTGACTGAGATGGGATATCCTCTTGAATTTTCTGATGTTAAAAAATTTGCAGCTGGTGTTAGTTTAGGTAGACCACATATTGCAAGAGCACTGATGGAAAAAGGTTATGTTGACAGTATAAATCAAGCTTTTACCGATAAGTTTATTGGTGGAGGGGGAAGAGCTTATGTTGAAAAGAAAAAGGTATTACCTATTGAAGCAATTACAGTTATTTTAAAAGCAGGTGGAGTACCTGTGATAGCTCATCCTAACCTAATTAACCATGGCCAACCACTAGATAAAAAAGAAATAGCAAGATTAAAAGATGTTGGCTTAAAAGGAGTAGAAGTTTATCAAACTAAACATGATAAAAAAACTACTGAGAGATATAAAAAGATTGCTAAAGAGCTGGATCTGCTTATAACTGGAGGCTCAGATTATCATGGGGATAATTCTCCAGGTGTTTTGCCTGGTGATAAAGGAATTTCAAAAAAGGAATTTGTTGAACTGCAAAACTTTGCAGCATCTTTAGTCTAATGATATACTAAATCTGCTTTAATTAAATTTGAATAAATACCGGTCCTTTGATAAATAATTCACTGGACCGGTTTAAATAATCAATGGATCAAAAACTATATTAAACTATTAAAAAGGAGTAGTGAGTCTAGAGTATGTATAATGTTACTATGATTGCTGGAGATGGAATTGGACCTGAAATTTCGAATGCTGTTGCAAAAATAATTGATGCTGCTGGGGTTAAAATAAATTGGGATAAGGTTGAAGCTGGTGCTGGAGTTATGGAAAAGTACGGGACCCCTTTACCCGAGCAAGTTTTTGAGTCAATCAGAAAAAACAAAGTTGCCTTAAAAGGTCCAATTACAACACCTGTAGGAAGTGGATTTAGAAGTGTTAATGTTGCAATTAGAAAAGAACTAGAGTTATATGCAAATGTAAGACCACTTAAAATCCATGCAGAAAAGTTTGCTAATAAACCCAATATTGATATGGTTGTATTTAGAGAAAATACTGAAGGTTTATATGTAGGAATTGAGCATTATGTTGGTGATGAAGCTGCAGAGAGTATAAAAATTATTACCCGTAAGGCTTCAAGAAGAATTGTTAGATCAGCATTTGAGTATGCGGTACGCGAAAATAGAAAAAAGGTTACTGCGGTACATAAAGCTAATATACTAAAGTTTAGTGATGGCTTATTTCTGGAAGAAGCCCGTAAGGTTGCTGCAGAGTATGCAGAAAGTAATCCTGAAATAGAATTTGATGATAAAATTGTTGATAATATGTGTATGCAGATGGTTCAGTATCCTGAACAGTATGATGTGCTTGTTATGCCAAATCTCTATGGAGATATTGTATCAGATCTAGGTGCTGGTCTCATTGGTGGTTTAGGACTGGCCCCCGGAATGAATTTAGGAGATGATATAGCAGTTTTTGAAGCAGTTCATGGAAGTGCACCGGATATTGCAGGTCAAAACAAAGCTAATCCAGTAGCACTGCTTTTTTCTGCTGTTTTAATGCTTCGTCATTTGGGAGAAAAAGAGGCAGCTGATAAAATAGAAAATGCAGCATCCGAGGTTTTAAATGAAGGTAAAGTATTAACTGCTGATTTAGGCGGTAGTTCAAGTACAGATGAAATAACAGATGCAATTATAGCCAGACTTTAAGGAGGTAGAATTAACTTAATGGGAAATAGATTTGAAAACTTGATGGATGTTTTAAATGATTATAAGCAGCGAGCAGAGAAAAGAAAAGATATACATGGATTAGATCCAAGACCTCTCTCTAAGGTTGAAGTAGAAGTTCTTATTGAAGGTTTAAAAGTTGATGGTTTAAAGGAAAAATCTCTTATAATTTTTGAAGAAGAAAGATTAGACAAGTTAATCTTAGGTCTTTTATCAGAAGAAGTTAAACGGGGGACTTTTCCTTCATCTCATGCAAAAGCAGAAGGGCTTGCAGGTATAATAATTGAAGCAAAGCTAAGGGAAAAAGAAAATGAGTATTTAAGTTCAGAAGCAGCTTTAGACCTTTTAGCAGATATGAAAGGTGGAGCGGCAGCTTCTCAGCTGATTAATCTTTTTGCAAAAGAAATATTGAAGAATCAAATTATAGAAATTCTAAAAAATACAGTATTAGTTACAAAAAAAGATTTTAATTATTTAATAGATCTTGCTGAAGAAAATCCTTATTTTAAAGAAAAGATAGATGAATTAATGCTCTGCTGGGCCAGAAGAGATTTTGCTTCAGATTGGGGCTTGAACGATCAGTATACTGGAGTATCTTTAAGAGTAGGGGATAACATAACTACCGGTCATCTAAGCCCATCTAAAAATGCTGACAGCAGAACAGATCAGCCTCTGCATGCTCAATTTGTCATGGATGGCAGAGAAGATGAAGAGGATTTATTAGAAAGATTGGCTGATTTGAAAAGGAAAAAATATACGGTTATATTTACAGCGGGAAAAGCACTGGGAGAAGGATCTTCTCGTAAATCGGCTACTTACACTATGCAGCAGCTTCTTGGAGAACCTGTAGAAGGGGAGCCAGAAAAAAAAGAAGGAGGTATTGCAGCAGCAAAAAGTTTTGCACCAATATTTAAAGAGTCTTTAATTGCTTCTGGGATTTTACCTTTAGAGGTTGACACTACTGAGATAAATGAAGGTGATCAGCTCACTGTTGATTTAGTAAATAACAAATTACTTGTTAATGATGATTTGAAGCTTGATATTAAACTGCCAATTGATTATAAAATGAAAAAAATAGCGGCAGGAGGCATGAAATATTTCGATGCAGGTAATGAACTGCAGAGAATGGCTATGAATTATTGTGATGATAATGAAATTGATTATGGTGATATTAAAACACCAGCTGAAAAAAATATAATAATTGAGGATATTAAACCACCTCAAACACTTGCGCAAAAGATTGTCGCTTATAATAGAATTGATGGTAAAGATACAATTTTACCTGGCGAAACTGCACAGGTTAAAATGAGAGGAGCTTTTTCTCAGGATACAACTGGTCCAATGACTATGGATGAATATCAATCTATGGCTGGCGAAGACTTTGGTGCAGAATTTGTTGTGCAGTCATTGTGTCATACGGGGGAATGTCCTTCAAGTGAAGATAGAAACAATCATAAATTTTTAAGTAATTTTGTCACAAAGCGGGGTGGAGTTAGTTTAGAAACAGGTGAGGGTATAATCCACACTATAGGTAACAGATTCATTTTACCTACAGATGTTATAGTTGGTGGAGATTCTCATACAAGGACACCACGAGGTGTTTCTTTTCCTGCAGCATCTGATATTGTAGCAGGAGTTATGAAATATGGAAAACAGGACTTAACCATGGATGAATCGGTTAAAGTTGTTTTTACAGGTCAAGCCAATAAAGGCATTACTGCTCGTGATCTTGTTTCTGCACTTGTAGTTTATGCAGGAAAAACTGTAGGAAAAGATGTATATAATGGAAGAATTATAGAGATGGAAGGGCTTGATTTTTTAAGTTCTGATGAGAGGTATATTATGACTAATGCTGTTGCAGAACGAAGTGCATCAGCTGGAGTAGTACCAAGTGATCAGGTAACAATAGAGACAATAAAAGATAATTTAAAATATCTTAAAAGTAGAGATGATGCAGAAAGCTCACCATCTGTGAAGAACACAATAAAGGCCATTGAAGAATATCTTGATGATCCAGTTTTATTCAACGCTGATGAGGATGCCGAATATGCAGCAGTAATTGAGATTCCACTGGAAGAAATTAATGAACCACTTGTAGCTAAACCTCATCATCCTGATAATGTTGCTTCTTTAAGTGAAGTTCAGGGAGAAAAGCTGGATGAGATTTATATTGGCAGCTGTGTTGGTGGAGATTTAAAAAGTATCAAGGAAGCTGCAGAAATAATTTCTGGACACAAAATCCCACATGATGTGAATGTTGTAGTAGGTCCTGCTTCTCGTGATATTTATCAAGAATTAATTGTTGATGGAAGTATGATTAAATTAACTGAAGCTGGTGCGACTGTTATAATGCCGGGTTGTGGTTTGTGTATGGGGAATAAAAGGAGAATAGGTTCTGGTGCTACTGCATTAACTACTACTACACGTAATTACAAAGCAAGAATTGGACCAGCAGATTCTAGAACTTTTTTAGGAAGTGCACAGGTAGCTGGATGTGCAGCAGTTCTCGGTAGAATTCCATCATTAGAAGAATATAAAGAACTTTATTTAAAAGTAAAACCATAGTACTGAATATATGTTAACTAAAAGGCAGTTAAATTTAACTGCCTTTTAAATATATTTAATTCTAATATATGAGGAGAATTACTGTGAAAATAAATAGTTTAAAAATCTTTATTAACTTAGTTGATTTGGGTAGTTATTCTAAGACAGCTGAAAAGCTGGATATTACACAGCCGGCAGTGAGTATGCAGATTAAAAGTTTAGAAGAAAATTTTTCGACAGCTCTTATCTATAAAGAAAAGGGCGAAGTTAAATTAACACCTGCGGGTAATGCATTTTATACTGAAGGGAAGAAAATGCTAAAGACCTGGGATAACTTATTAAATAAAGTTGAAATAAATAGAGATAGAAAGATCAAAAGTTTAAATATTGCATCAAGTACTATTTCTTCTCAATATTTTTTACCAGATTTACTTACAAAGTTGAGTCAAGATATGCCTGGTTTAAAAACAAAGGTAGAAGTAGGAAGCAGCAGATCTATGATAAAAAAGCTTGAGAATAGAGAAGCTGATCTGATCATAGTTGGCTATAAGCCGGAGAACAGGAAGTTTAAAGTTGTAGAAGCTGTTGAAGATAGTTTAAGATTGATTGCTCCTAAAAACCATCCAATCACAAAAAAAGAAAAAGTTTTTTTAGCAGATCTGAAAGAAGAGAATTTTCTTTTAAGAGAGGATGGTTCAGGTACCAGAAAGATTTTACTTGATGGATTAAAAAAGGTCGGCCTCAATTTTAATGATTTAAATATCATAAGTGAGCTAGGATGTACAGAAGCTGTGATTGCTTCTGTTCAGGCTGGAGCGGGAATCTCTTTAATTTCTAAAATGGCATCACAAAAGAATTCTGAATGCGGCAGGGTTGAAGAAATAAAAGTTGAGGACTTAGAAATTCACAGATATTTTTATCTTGCTTTTCATAAAAATAGAGAAGATGACCCTATAATCAAAGAATTTCTAGAATTTATGTAGTAATTTATAGAAATATGTTGGTACCAGGTACCAACATATTTCAACATATTATGAAACAAAATCTTAATCCAATATTAAATAATTGAAAATAAACTTGACATTGAGAAACTGGAGTGATAAACTCTTAAATAACAAAAAAATAAAAATCATCAAGAGTGGTGGAGGGACTGGCCCTTTGATACCCAGCAACCTACTTCATTATAAGTAAGGTGCTAATTCCAGCATTTCCTGTCGGGAATGATAGATGAGAGGTATTTAAATCCTCTCGGGAGGATTTTTTCATTTTTAACTGCTCTTGATTATTTGAGCAGTTTTATTATTTTTTGAAGGGTGATTATAGTTGATTAGAATAGAGAGTTTAACTAAAGTTTACAAAGCCGCTCAGGGTGATATAGAAGCTATTAAAAATTTGAATCTGGAGGTTGATGATGGAGAAATATTTGGGATAATTGGTCCTAGTGGTGCAGGTAAGAGTACACTGATAAGAATGCTTAATTTACTTGAAAAACCAACTTCTGGTTCTATCAATATTAATGATATAAATTTAACAGAATTAAGTTCTGTAAATTTAAGAGAAGCAAGACAAAAGATTGGTATGATTTTTCAACATTTTAATCTGCTTTCTTCAAGAACGGTTTTAAGAAATGTTGCTTTTCCCTTAGAAATAGCTGGAGTCAGCAAGAAAAAACGCTTAAAAAAAGCTAAAGAATTAATTGATCTTGTAGGTTTAGGAGATAGGGAAAATGCTTATCCTGCTCAGCTTTCTGGAGGTCAGAAACAAAGAGTAGGAATAGCTAGGGCACTGGCAAATGACCCGGATCTTCTTTTATCTGATGAAGCTACTTCTTCTCTGGATCCTGAAAGTACTAAATCTATACTTGAGCTGTTAGCAAGAATTAGAGAAGAAATGAATTTAACTATTATATTAATTACACATGAAATGGGAGTAATTAAAGATATTTGTGATAGGGTAGCAGTAATAGAAGAAGGAGAAATTATCGAGAAAGGTTCTGTATTTGATATTTTTGCTGAACCAAAAACTCCTTTAACAAAAAAATTTATAAGTGCTGTAATAGACTTTAATTTACCACCTGGTATTGTAAAGCACTTAAAAGAAGAAAGGCCTGGAGAGATGGTAAGAGTTTCATTTGTAGGTGAAAAGACACATCAACCTTACATTTCATATCTTGTTAAACACTATTCTGTTGATGCAAATATATTATATGGAAATATTGATGAAATTCAGGGTGTGCCTTTTGGAACATTAATTTTAGATCTTGAAGGAGATTTAGAGAATGTAGAGAATAGTATTGCATATTTAAAAAGTGAAGGCTTAAATGTGGAGGTGCTGGATAATGTTTGATTTGGTGAGTAGATTATCCCAGTATAATAATTTAATGTGGTCTGGGTCTTTAGAAACTTTATATATGGTTGCCATGTCACTGTTTTTTGCAATAGTTTTAGGTATACCACTTGGGGTGTTGACTACCATAACTAGATCAGGTCATATTCTTCCCAATAAATATTTAAATTTTATTCTTGACGGTATTATCAATATTGGGCGTTCTATTCCTTTTATAATACTTATGGTTGCAGTAATTCCATTTACAAGGATGGTTGTTGGTACTTCTATTGGAACAAATGCAGCTGTAGTACCATTATCATTGGCAGCAATACCATTTATGGGTAGAGTTACAGATAATGCAATTTTAGAGGTTGATAATGGAGTCATTGAATCAGCTCAATCTATGGGAGCCAGTCCCTCTCAGCTAGTATTTAAAGTTCTGCTTCCAGAATCTTTACCAGCAATAATTTTAGGTTTAACACTGACTGCAATAAGTCTGGTGAGTTATTCTGCGATGGCTGGTGCAATTGGTGGGGGTGGTCTTGGCGATATCGCAATCCGCTATGGATATCAGCGTTTTCAGCTGCTTATTATGCTTGAGACCATAGTTATATTGGTTGTTATGGTACAGGTTATTCAACGGATTGGAAATTTGATAGCAGATTCTTTTGATCACAGATAGTATTTTATTTACTATAATTTGAGAGTGGATGATTATATTATAAATATTAGAGGTTTTAAAGTTTGTAAATAGCTGAAAATATATAATTCAGCAGTTTATATATAATAACATTTAATTAAGTAGAAGAGGAGAGATAATAATGATTAAAAAGACAATTTTAGTTTTAGCTGTTTTTGCTTTGGTTTTAAGCGGTAGTTTAGCTGTGCAGGCTGATGGACATGTATTAAAAGTTGGGGCAACTCCTGTACCTCATGCAGAGATATTAGAGTTTGTAAAAGATGATCTAGCAGCAGAAGGTATAGAATTAGAGGTAGTTGAATTTACAGATTATGTAACACCAAATTTAGCATTAGATGATGGCAGCATTGATGCAAATTATTTTCAACATGTCCCTTATTTAGAGCAATTTAGCGCAGATAGAGGGCTTGATTTAGTGCCTGTAACTAAGGTTCATATTGAACCAATAGGTCTTTATTCTGATAAATATACAGATGTTAATCAAATTCCAGAAGGTTCTAAAATTGCAGTTCCTAATGACCCATCAAATGAAGGTAGAGCATTAATTTTACTTCATAACAATGGATTAATTACCTTAGATGATCCAAGTGATTTAAATGCTACACCTCTTGATATTGTAGAAAATACTAAGAATATAAAATTTGAAGAGTTAGAAGCAGCTCAGCTGCCTAGAGTGCTTCCTGATGTTGCAGGGGCAGTTATTAATACAAACTATGCTTTAGAAGCTGATTTAAATCCAGTAGATGATGCATTAGTACTTGAAAGTAGTGAATCACCATATGTTAATATACTTGTAGTAAGGGCTGGGGATGAAGACAATGAAAATATTCAAAAATTAATTGAAGTTCTAAATACAACTAAAGTTAGAGAATTTATTTTGGAAGAATACGAAGGAGCTATAGTACCTGCATTTACTCCTATTGACTCTGAAGAAGCAGCTGAAGATGCAAAAAGAACTAATACAATTTTTTAGATTTAAATAATAAATAAATAAGAGGTCTGGCAGAGATGATTATCTTAATTTGCCAGGCTTTTTTTGTTTTTTAAAGTAAATTATTATATAATAAAGGAGAGGATAAGTTCTAAAAAGAGGTGAAAGTATGAGTAAAAGCCTAACAGGTTTAATTAATATAATCAGATTTTTAAAAGATTCTGATGTTAAATTAAGCAAAAAGATGCTTTTTATAGTTCCGATTGCATATCTAATATTTCCATTTGATTTAATTGGTGATTTTTTTCCAATAGTGGGGCAGCTTGATGATATTGCTGTTTTTATTTTGATGTGGCCTTTTTTGAAGAGTGTATTAAATAAATATAATGAAGGAAACCCAGAAATTAATAAAGAAAAGAAAGCAGATCCAGACGCAGTAGATTTAAACAAAAATGATTATACTGTCGAATAATTGTGATAAATGTTGGTACCAGGTACCAATAGAATAGTAAGAGAAAAAGAGATAAATTTAATTTATTTAGGGGGTTATTATTATGCAAGGTCAATTTAATGCTTTAGAAGTTATGGAAATGGCAAAAGATATTGAAAAAAGAGGCAAAATATTTTATCTTAAACATGCTGATGCAGCTGAAGATAGAGATGTAAAAGAGTTATTTAAACGCCTAGCAGCTGATGAAGAAGAACATTATCAAAAATTAGCTGCTCTAACAGAAGAATTAAGAGCAGGTGAAGATGATGCAGATTATTTATATGATGAAGAAGTTAGTTCATATTTTAATTCTTTAATTGAGTTTACTGTTTTTCCACCTCTTAACAGTAAAGAGTCAATAGAAGCTCTTAATGATATTGATAAAGCTCTTAAACTGGCGGTTAGAGCTGAAAAAGATGCCATTTTATTTTATAGAGAAATGTGTGCTAATAATAGTGGAAAAACAATAGAGGCAGTAGAAAGATTAATTAAAGAGAAAAAAGAAAATTTACAGGCATTAGGCAAATATATTAAAGAATATGGAAACAAATAAAACTGAATTAAAAAAGGAGAATGCAAACAGACATTTTGTATATATAT
>JAGYNO010000010.1 GCA_018399955.1 Halanaerobium sp.
CCTACAGATACTACATCTCCAACTTCTTTAACATGACGGTCAGCTAATTTAGAAATATGAACAAGACCTTCTTTATTTGGAAGGATCTCTACAAATGCACCGAAGTTCATAATTCTTTTTACCTTACCCTGATAAATTTCGCCGACTTCTACCTCTTTGGTCAGACGTTCTATCATTTTTTTGGCTTCATGACCACCATCTTGATCTTCAGTTAATATCTTAACAAGACCATCATCTTCTATATCAATCTTAGCTCCAGTTTCATCAATAATCTTATTGATCATTTTTCCACCAGGACCAATAACAAATCTAATTTTTTCAGGATCAATCTGCATTGTAATAATTGCAGGTGCATTTTCGGATAATTCTGGACGTGGTTCTGCAATTACATCCAGCATTTTACCCATAATATGCATTCTTCCTTTTTTAGCCTTATCTAAAGCTTCTTTAAGCACATCGGAAGAAAGCCCCTTTAATTTCATATCCATCTGTAAAGCAGTAATACCATCTTTTGTTCCTGCAACTTTAAAGTCCATATCTCCATGAAAATCTTCAAAGCCCTGGATATCAGATAAAACTACAATCTCATCATCTTTTTTCATTAAACCCATAGCAATACCAGCAACAGGTGCTTTAATAGGGACACCAGCAGCCATTAAAGATAATGTGCTTCCACAAATACTGGCCTGTGAAGAAGAACCATTAGATTCTAATACTTCAGAAACAATTCTAATTGTATAAGGAAAATCCTCTTCTGAAGGAATTACAGGCAGCAGTGCTTTTTCACCTAATGTACCATGGCCAATTTCTCTTCTGCCGGGTGAGCGCATCGGACTGGTCTCTCCAACACAGAATGAAGGGAAATTATAATGATGCATATATCTTTTTGTTTCTTTTTCTCCCAGACCAAATAATATCTGTTCATCACTAGAAGCTCCAAGAGTTAATACACTTAAGGCCTGAGTTTCACCTCTGGTAAAAACTCCAGAACCATGAGCTCTCGGTACAACATCAACTTCAGCCCAGATAGGCCTTACTTCATCATATTCACGACCATCAGGACGAACTCTATCATCAATTATCAAGCTTTTAACTGACTTTTTAATCATCTTTTCAAATGCCAGATTTAGCTGTTTATCTATTTCTTCATCCTCATCAGGATTGATATTTGTTTTGAGTTCTTCTTTTAATTCATTCAGCCTATTATTTCTAGCTTTTTTCTCCTGGATTTGAATTGCTTCTTTTACTTTATCACCAAGTATTTCATCAACTTGAGACTGTATTTCAGCCTCTACAGTTGGTGATTCAAAAGGCATTTTTTCTTTGCCTGCTTCTTCTCGCATCTTTTGCTGCAGCTTGATAATCTTTTTTATTTCTTCATGAGCTGCATTCATAGCTTCAAGAATTATTTCTTCATCAACTTCATCTGCACTAGCTTCAACCATCATAATAGCATCTCTGCTTCCTGCAACTACCAAATCAAGAGCACTGTTTTCTCTTTCTTCAGCATCAGGATTAATTATTATCTTTCCATCAACCAGACCAACTTTTACGCCTCCAATAGGACCAGCAAAAGGTATATCTGATAAAGTTAATGCAGCAGAAGCACCATTTAGTGCTAATACTTCTGGATCATGATCATCATCAACTGATAAAATAGTTGCAACTACCTGGACATCCATTCTATATCCATCTGGAAATAAAGGTCTGATAGAGCGGTCTATTACCCTAGCAGCTAAGGTAGCTTCATCTCTAGGCCTGCCTTCTCTTCTTAATACACCACCTGGAATCTGTCCAATAGCATAAACTCTTTCTTCATAATTAACCATTAGAGGGAAATAATTCATCCCTGGTCTTGGATCATCCATGGTTGCTGTAACTAGCACCTGTGAGTCTCCACAGCGAACTAATACAGAACCATTAGCCTGTTTGGCCAATTTACCGGTCTGAAAATTAAACTCATCACCGGCATAATCAATTGTCCATTCTTTCATATTTTTGCCTCCTCATAGATCTTAACTTAACTAAAATGTTTTTTGTCTAACTTTAAAATGTAGGTATATTTAGATAAAGAGCGGGTAAGCCCCGCTCTTTAGTGTGCATTATTAGCCGCGAAGTCCTAATTTAGATATTAAATCACGGTAACGCAGAACATCATTATTTTTTAGATATCTCAGTAATTTTCTTCTCTGTCCAACCATTTTTAATAATCCTCTTCTTGAATGATGATCATTTTTATGGTCTTTAAGATGTTCTGTTAATTGAGCAATACGACTAGTTAATAAAGCAACTTGAACTTCTGGAGAACCAGTATCTCCTTCTTCTAACTGATATTCTTTGATAACTTCTTCTTTTTTTTCTTTACTTAACATTAAAAATTCACCTCCTGAATTCTTTATCCACCATAAGCCAAGAAAACGTTGGAGAATCGCAAACCTAGCAGATGGTAATTTAAACTTTCCTTTTAATTTTAACATAAAATTTTTCGTGTGTAAAGCACATCTTTACGCATCTGTTCTTTTAATTCTTCTGGCCCAGCAAAGTTTATTTCAGGGCGAAGAAATTCAACCAAATCAACACAGATTCTCTTGTCATAAAGATTTTTATCAAAATCAATAATAAAAATTTCAAAAGAAAATTTCTGGTCATCAAAGGTTGGGTTCCGACCCAAACTTGCTGCTCCATAATAGATATCATTATTAAAATATACTTTAACTGCATAAACACCATATGGTGGTATAGCATAATTGCTTTCAAGATTAAGATTAGCAGTTGGATAACCCAGTTTCCTACCGACTTTTTTTCCATGTACTACTTTGCCACATATTTGATATGGCCTACCTAAAAGTTGTTCTGCTTTTTTTATTCTGCCATTCTTTAATAATCTGCGGATTCTAGTACTGGAAATTCGATCATCATTATCATGTAGTTGAGAAATGATATTTGTTTTAAAATCGTAGATTTCTGCCATATCATTTAATAACTCAACATTTCCTTCATTGTTTTTTGCAAAGCGAAAATCACTACCAACAACCACAGTATTAATTTTTAATTTATCCACCAATATGTCTTTAACAAATTCTACTGCAGTTAGATCGGCAAATTCTCTATTGAATTGCTGTTCAAAATAATAGTCAATACCCATTTTTTCTAAAATTGAAATTTTTTGTTTTCGAGATACTATAGAAGGTGGAGGGTTATGACCGGGTATTATTTTAAGTGGATGTGGTTCAAATGATAAAACACCTGAAGGTATATTTGCTTGAGCAGCTAATTTTTTGCATTCATCTATAATTAATTGATGACCTTTATGTAGTCCATCAAACGCTCCAATCGCCAAACAAGTATTATTATTTTTATATTTATGATAATTTTCACTTGTAATTAATTCCATTTTATTTCCTCCAGTACTTAAATAAAAACTTTAACCGCCTGATATACTAAATAGTCATCCTTAATGAGGTATTTATTTATTGATAAAAATCTATTGTCTTCAGAAAAACATAAAAAATAATCTCCAATTTCAAGATGCAGCTTTTCTTCTATAAAGTCTTTATCAAGTAAATAGTTTCCGTTTTCTGCTCTAAATAATGATGAGTCTTTTACAGTATATTTGGGAAGATCTAAAGGTTGATGAGCTTCCAGCAAAATCTTTGTCCCAAATTTCTCTATATCTTCTACAGTAACTGCATCTTCAATCTTAAAAGGGCCTGATTGAGTACGCAGTAAAAAGCTCAAAACAGCAGCTGAGCCAAGTTCTTGACCAATATCTCTAACTAGTGATCTAATATAACTACCTCTAGAAACCTTTACCTTAAATCTTATAATAGGCAGCTCAATTTTAATGATCTTAAGAGAAAAAATATTAATTTCACGCGCTTCTCTTTCAACTACAATTCCTTTTCTGGCAAGCTTATATAATCTCTGTCCCTGATAATGAACAGCAGAATACATGGGAGGAACCTGCTTTTGTTTTCCGGTAAAACTAATCAATACATCTCTAATTTCTTGATCTTCTAATTTATTCCAGTTAAGATCTTCTTTTATAACTTCTCCCTCAAGATCAAAAGTATCTGTCTGCATACCCAATTTCATTTCGCAAATATATGTTTTGATGCTGTCATCTAAAAATGGGATAGTTTTTGTTGCTTTGCCAAAACATACTCCCATAACACCTGCTGCAGCCGGATCAAGAGTACCAGTATGGCCTGCTTTTCTCTCATCAAGCATCCACCTCAGATGTTTAATCAGTGCAAAAGAAGAGATACCAGGTGGTTTAATTATATTTGCAGTTCCATTAAACATATTTTTCAGCAGCCTCCACAACATCTGAAATTACTTTTTTAAGTTTTTCTTCCACTGTAGCACCAGCAGCTCGGGGATGTCCGCCCCCATCAAATTCAGCGGCAAGTTTATTAACCTCTGCATAGAAATTGGAACGCAGGCTTACTTTTATAACTTTTTCTTCCTGCTGAGTGAATAAGATACCAATCTCAACATTTTCTATATCTCTGGCCAGATTAACAAGACCTTCAGTATAATCTGTTGAAGCTTGATGCATCATCTCCCTATTAACATAAAGCCAGGCAATTTTACCATTTTTACTTAGCTCTAGAGTAGATAATGCGAGGCCCTGCAGAACGAGTGCATTATAACTTAGCTTGCCAAATATTTCTTTATTAATTTTATATAAATTTACCCCTTTTCCTATCAAATCAGCAAGTACCCTTAATACATCTGCACTTGTGTTTTCATAACGAAGAGATCCGGTATCAGTTATTATAGCAGTCGCCAGACAATTAGATATTTCTAATGGTATTTCATTTTGAAGCAGTTCTTTTACTATATAATAAATAATTTCGCCAACTGCAGCCTTTGAAAAATCAACAAGATTTATTTGGCCAAAAAGCGTATTATCTTGATGATGGTCAATATTAATTATATATTTAGCAGATTCAATTATTTCTTCATCTAAATCTATTCTTTCCCTAGTGCCAGAATCAAGAGCAAGCAAAATATATTCCTGTCCTTCAATTTCTTCTCTTAGATTATCTGGATTAGTAAAGAACTCTTCTTCATTAATATTTAAATAAGAAAAAGGAGCCAGAGTATCTCGATTGAGATAAGCCCTGGCTTTTTTATTTATTTTGAGCAGACTCCTAGTTAAAGCAGCAGCAGAACCAATACTATCTCCATCAGCTCCAACATGACCCACAACTAGAAAATTATTTTCTTTTTTTAGAATATTTATTATTTCTTTAATTTTTTTCTGCATCAGAGTCAGACTCCTTTATCTCACCATTTTCTTTAAGATCATTAATTATTTCAGAAATATGAACTCCATGTTCAATAGAGTCATCATATCTAAACAGTAGTTCTGGAGTATGATGAATTTTTATTCTATCTCCAACTAGTTTTCTGATATAACCTCTTGCTTTTTTAAGACCCTGCATAGTTTCTTCTTTCTCTGTCTCAGTACCATATACACTGATAAATACTTTTGCATGTCTTAAATCCCCACTAACTTCAACATCGGTTACCGAAACAAATCCAATCCGAGGATCTTTCATTTCTCTTAATATAATATGACTTATTTCTTCTTTCAGTAGTTCTCCGACTCTAATTGCTCTTTTATTTTTCATTATTTCTCACCTCTATAAGGATCTTTTTATCTCCTTATAAGTATAGAATTCTATTACATCACTTTCTTTAATATCATTGTAATTTTCAATTCCAATTCCACACTCATAGCCAGACTGAACCTCTCTCACATCATTTTCAAATCTTTTTAGAGAAGAAATTGTACCTTCATGGATCACAACTCCATCTCTGATTAATCTTGCATCATAATTTCTATTAACATGGCCATCAGTTACATATGCTCCTGCAATAATACCAACATCAGGTACTTTAAATGTTGCTCTTACTTCTGCACGGCCTGTAACAATTTCTTTTAATTCTGGGTCAAGAAGTCCTGCCATAGCATCTTTAATATCTTCAAGTGCTTTATAAATAATTCTGTAAGTTCTTATATCAACTTTTTCTTTATCAGCTGCTTTCATTGCATTATTATCTGGTCTTACATTAAAACCAATAATGATTGCATTTGAAGCACTGGCAAGATTTACATCAGTTTCATTAACAGCCCCAACACCGGTGTGAATAACATTTACTGTTACTTCATCTGTACCAAGCCTTAAAAGAGCAGCTTTTAAAGCTTCAATTGAGCCCTGTACATCAGCCTTAAGAATAATATTTAATTCTTTGACTTCACCTTCCTGAATCTGCTTATATAAATCTTCTAGAGAAACTTTTGCATCCTGCTGAATCTCCCGTTTTCTTTTTTGGGACTGTCTTTCAGAAGCTGCACTTTTAGCTTTTTTCTCATCTTCGATTACTTCAACAAAATCTCCAGCTGCAGGTACATCATCAAAACCTAATACCTCAACTGCAGAAGATGGACCTGCTTTTTTAAGGGTATCACCATATTCATCAAACATCGCTTTAACCCGACCACATGTTAGACCAGCTAAAATATAGTCACCTATTTTAAGTGTACCATTTTTAATCAATACAGTTGCCACAGGGCCTCTACCTTTATCAAGTTCACCTTCAATGACTATTCCTTCAGCAAGACGGTTAGGATTAGCTTGTAATTCTTCCATCTCAGAAACAAGGATAATCATTTCTAATAATTCATCTATATTTTGTTCCTGCAGAGCAGAAACTGGAACACAAATTGTATTGCCGCCCCAATCTTCAGGAACAAGACCATGTTCAGTTAATTCCTGTTTTACTCTTTCTGGCTGGGCGTTTACTTTATCAATTTTATTTATTGCTACAATAATTGGTATACCAGCTGCTTTAGCATGATTAATTGCTTCAACAGATTGAGGCATAATCCCATCATCTGCAGCAACTACTAGAATTGCAATATCGGTAAGTTGTGCACCTCTTGCCCGCATAGCTGTAAAAGCTTCATGACCGGGTGTATCAATAAAAGTGATCTTTTTTTCATTAACTTCTGCCTGATAGGCACCGATATGCTGGGTAATTCCACCAGCTTCACTACCTGCAACTCTACTTTTTCTGATTACATCAAGCAGGGTTGTTTTACCGTGGTCAACATGACCCATGACTGTAACTATTGGGGGTCTTGTTCGAAGATCTTCTTCTTTATCTTCAATATGTGGCCCAATACGCAGCGACTTTAATTCTTCTTCTTCAGACTTAAATTTAATATTTATGCCAAGTTCGTCAGCCAATAAGTCAAGGGTTTCTTCATCAAGTGACTGATTTACATTTGCCATAACTCCTAAATTCATAAGTTCAACAATTATATCATTAGCAGCCTGATCAATTTCTTCTGCAAATTCTTTAACTGTAATTGGAGTTTCAATTTCGATAAATTCAGATTCATCATCTTCAAAAGTACCCTGATCATCTAAATCTATATCTTCACTGCTTATTTCTTTTTTTTGAACAGAGCTCTCTTCTTTTTCTACAGCTGGATCTGAATCTTCTTCATCTGCATACATACCTTTTACAAGTTCTGCTGTGTCATCTGTAATAGTACTCATGTGGCTGGATACTTCAATATCCAGATCATGTAATATATCTAATAATTCTTTACTGTCAATATCCAGCTCTTTAGCCAGATTATAAACTCTAATTTTTCCCATACTTGCACCTCCAAAATATTCTACTGTTAATTAATCATGTTTTATCTCCTCCGAAATTTGTTCATAAATTTCATCTGAGATCTCAATCTTTAAGGCATTTTTGAGTGAATCTTTTTTAACTGCTTTATCCAAACATTTTAGGTTTGGACACAAATAGGCACCTCTTCCTGGTATTTTACCTCCTGGATCCACTAAAATATCTCCTTTATTATTTACAATTCTCAAAAGTTCTATCTTATCTCTCCTGGCACCACAACCTACACATTTACGAATAGGGCTTCTTTTCTGCAATCTCAATCCTCCTCAAGATTTTTCTTAATTTATTCTGTCTTTTCAATTCCAACTTCTAGATCTGCAGATTTTTCTTCTTCTGCAGTCTCAGATTGATCTAAATCTAAATTCTTTTCATTTTCTTCGGCAGCTTCTAAAGCTTCTTCCTGATCATCTGCCTCATCAAGCTCACTAAGTTTTTCTGTAAGTTCTGAAGCCTCCTGATCAATTTCTTCTAATTCTTCATCAGTATGAATACTTTCTGATTCTTTTTTAATATCTACTTTCCAGCCTGTTAGTTTTGCAGCAAGACGAGCATTTTGTCCTTCTTTCCCAATTGCTAATGATAACTGAAAATCCGGTACAACTACTTGTGCAATTTTATCAGATTTATTTATATCCACACTTATTACCTCTGCAGGATTTAAAGCATTAGCCACAAACTCCTCAGGTGAATCATCCCATTTAACTATATCAATCTTTTCATTATTTAACTGTTCAACCACTGCCTGTACTCTCATTCCTTTTGGGCCAACACAAGCACCTACCGGGTCTATCTGTTTATCTGTACTGGAAACTGCCATTTTAGATCGCTGACCGGCTTCACGCGCAACAGCATTAATTTCAACAAGACCCTGAAAAATCTCTGGTACTTCTATTTCAAATAATCTTTTTAAAAGTCCAGGATGAGTCCTGGAAACAAGAATTCTTGGTCCTTTACTGGTACTGCTTACCTCAACTACATATAACTTTATGCGTTTACCAACTTCATATTTTTCTCCAGCAATCTGCTCAGATGGCGGCAGCAGTGCTTCGGTTTTCCCCATATCAATTAGAATATTATCATTATGAAAACGCTGTATAGTACCAGTTATTAATTCATCTTCTTTTTCTTTAAATTGATCAAATATAACATCTCTTTCAGCTTCTCTTATTCTCTGCATAACTACCTGTTTGGCAGTCTGAGCAGCAATTCTTCCGAAATTTGATGGTGTAACTTCAATTTCTACAATATCACCTACAGCAAATTTACTGTCTATTTGATCTGCCTCTTTTAAAGAAATCTCACTATTTTCATTTTCAACTTCTTTCACAACTTCTTTTTTTGAAAAAACCTTCACTTCTCCAGCATCTGTTGAAATCTCAACTCTAACATTATCTTTTGAACCAAAATCTTTTTTATATGCAGAAACTAAAGCTGTTTTGATTGCGTCAATTAATACTTCCTTGGAAATACCTTTATCTTTTTCTATATCATCCAGGGCTTGAATGAATTCTACATTCATGCTGATTCCCCCTTTATAATTATTTACATTTCAAAAGTCAAATTAGCTCTGGCAGCAATTTTGCGCTCCAATTCAACTTCATTTCCATTTTTTAATTTTATTATAATTTTGCCGTCCTTATAATCTACCAGATTACCTATAAACTCTTTTTGTCCATCTATTTTCTTATAAGTTGTGACAGCAATAAGTTCACCTTTAAATCGCTGAAAATCAGCTTCACTTTTAAGTGGTCTTTCCAGTCCTGGAGAAGAAACTTCCAATATATATTTATCATCTATAGGATCCTCTTCATCTAAAACAGCACTTAATGCTCTACTGACATTTTCACATTCTTCAATAGTTAGGTCACCATTTTTGTTTTCGAGAAAGACTCTTAAAATCCAGTCACTTCCTTCTTTAACAAATTCGACCTCAATTAAATCTAAGTTTTCACTGTGGGCAATAGGAAGTACAAAATCTGTTACTGTATCAGCAACTTTTCCCAAATGAAACACCCCTCTTTCTTGATATTTAATTTTTGTTTTTCTTTTTTTAAAAAATCATTTAAATACTATAATAAAAGAGTGGGAAAATAACCCCCACTCCTAATCAACAGAACTATTTAAATAACTCTTTCCTTTATAATTCTATCACAGCTAATTTAGACATGCAAGTTTTTATTATGGCATGGAATCTATGTCTATTCAGCAAATAGTGAAAGCTGATTTTTCTCGGGTAATCCAGCTAAGGAACCATGTTCTTTTAATACTTCAATAACTGTTTTAGTTAATGAAGTCCTGTTGGAAAGCTCCTCAATTGATCGGAAATCAGACTTTTCTCTTTCTACTACTACACTTTCTGCAGCACTACCGCCAAGTCCCTGAAGGCTTATCAGTGGAGGAAGCAGTTTATTATCTTCAATCTTTTTAAAATTACAGGTATCAGATTCATATATATCTACCGGCAAAAATTCTATACCTCTCAGCATTGCCTCTAAAACAATCCTTAAAACTTTTAGGGTGCCGCTTTCTTTTGCTGTCATCTCATTACCTTTGCTTTCAAGTTCATTAATTGAATTCATTACTTTTTCTTTGCCGTTACAGGCAAGTTGAGCATCAAAATCATCTGCTTTTATAGAAAAATAACTTGTATAAAAAGCAGCAGGATAATGAACTTTAAAATATGCTATTCTATAGGCCATTGTTACATATGCTGCAGCATGAGCTTTTGGAAACATATATTTTATCTTTTTACAGGAATCTATATACCATTCCGGTATATTTTTCTCCCGCATTACACTTTCTTCTTCATCTGTTAAGCCTTTACCTTTACGGACATGTTCCATAATCCAGAAAGCCTGAGAAGGATCTACACCTCTCTGCAGGAGATAGTTCATGATATCATCACGCACAGAAATAACTTCCGCTAGTTTAGCTTTACCTTTGCGGATTAAATTTTGAGCGTTGTTAAGCCAGACATCAGTTCCATGTGAGAGACCACTAATTCTTACTAATTCAGCAAAGGTAGTTGGCCTGGTATCACGCAGCATCTGCTGCACAAATGAAGTCCCAAATTCGGGAATACCAAGAGTTCCAATCTCAGTTCCTAAAACTGCTGGATCTACACCGAGTTTATCAGTACTTGAAAAAATACTCATTGTCTCAGGATCATCAAGCGGTACATTTTTTGGTTCAATACCGGTCATATCCTGCAGCATTCTCAATGAAGTAGGGTCATCATGACCTAGTAAATCTAATTTCAAAATTCTACCACTTATTGAGTGATAATCAAAATGAGTTGTCCTGATATCTGTGCTCTGATCATTGGCTGGATGCTGAATTGGTGTGAAATCAAATATATTCTTAGTTTTTGGAACAATCATCAGTCCACCTGGATGTTGACCGGTTGTTTTCCTTACACCAGTACAGCCTTTTACAAGTCTGTCTATCTCTGCTCTTTTAACTTCTTTTCCTCTCTCATCAAGGTAGTTTTTAACAAAGCCAAAAGCAGTGCGGTCAGCTATTGTCGAAATAGTTCCAGCTTTATATACATAATCTCTACCAAAATATTCTTCTGTAAAACGATGAATTTTGCTCTGATATTCACCAGAAAAATTAAGATCTATATCAGGTACCTTATCACCTTTAAAACCCATAAATACCTCAAAAGGTATATCAAAACCATCTTTTATGTATTTTGTGCCGCAGTGAGGGCAGACCTTATCCGGAAGATCTACACCTGTTCCAATCGAGCCATCCTCAATAAATTGATAACTGGAGCACTCTGGACAGCGGTAATGAGGTGGAAGAGGATTTACTTCTGTAATCTCTGTCATCGTAGCTGCAAAAGAAGAACCTACCGAACCTCGTGAACCAACTAAATAACCATCATCTAGCGATTTCTTGACAAGTTTATGTGCAATTAAATAAATTACAGCAAAACCATTCTCAATTATTGAATTCAGTTCTTTTTCCAGCCTGTTAATAACCAATTCCGGCAGTTTTTCACCATATAATTCATGAGCTTTTTTGTATGCCATATTCCTAATTTCTTCTTCTGCACCTTCAATTTCGGGTGTAAATAGTCCATCAGGAATCGGTTTTAAGTCATCAATTTGATCTGCAATTTTATTGGGGTTTTTAATTACAATTTCTTCGGCTATTTCTCTACCAAAATAAGAGAATTCTTCAAGCATTTCTTCAGTTGTTCTGTAATAAATGGGCGGCTGATTCTCTGCATCAGCAAAATTTTGCCCACTCTGAAGTATTTCTCTAAAAATACTGTCTTTTGGATCCAGAAAATGTGCATCTGTTGTTGCCACAACGGGTTTATTTAACTCTTTACCTAAATTATATATTTTTTTGTTAATATCCTTTAAATCTTCTCTGCTGTTAACTTTATCAGGGATTAAAAACTCATTATTACCCAGAGGCTGCATTTCTAAGTAATCATATAATCCTGCGATTTTTTTAATTTCACTTTTCGGTCTGTTATTAACAAAAGCTTTGTAAATTTGGCCTGACTCACAAGCAGATCCAATAATAATTCCTTCTTTATGCTGTAATAACTTGCTTTTTAAAATGCGGGGTTTCCTATAAAAATTATTCAAATGAGAAATAGATACCAATTTGTATAAATTTCTCAAACCTGCCTGGTTTTTAGCAAGTAAAACTGCATGAAAAGGACGCAGATCTTTCCAGTCAATTTTAGAAATATAGTTATTTATATCATTTAAATTGGATGCTCCATCTTCTTTAATAATCTCAAAAATATTAATCAATATTTCAGCAGTCGCTTCCGCATCATCAAGTGCTCTGTGGTGGTTATCTAGGTCAACTTCAAAATATTCAGCTAAAGTATTGAGTTTATAATTTTTACTGTCTTTTACTACCGCTCTTGATAGAGCTAGTGTATCTAAGACCGTATATTCTTCTCTTTTTATATTCAAATTCTGCAGTGCAGTTCTGATAAAACCATAATCAAAATCAGCGTTGTGTGCTACAAGTACTGCACCCTCAGCAAAAGCAGTAAATCCCTCTATCACTTCAGATAATGGGGGGGCATCTGCTACCATTTTATTTTTTATTCCTGTAATTTCAGTTATTTTTGGAGGTATCATACCCTCTGGTTTAACAAAAGATTTAAATTCTCCAATTTTTTCTGCATTTTTTATTTTAACCGCACCAATCTCGATAATTTCATGTTGAGAAGGGTTAAGACCGGTTGTTTCAAGATCAAATACTACAAATTCACTTTCTTCAATTAGACTGGAATAAGGATTATTTATAATCGGTTCTCCATCATCAACAAGATAAGCTTCAACACCATATATTATCTTAACACCATACTTTTCACCTGCTTTGTAGGCATCTGGAAATGCCTGAACAACTCCATGATCAGTAATTGCCAGGGCTTTATGGCCCCATTCGGAAGCTCTTTTAATTAGATCATCAACATTCATCACAGAGTCCATAGCACTCATCTGAGTGTGGAGATGAAGGTCAACCCGTTTTTTTTCTGCATTATCCTGTCTTGTTTTTTTAGCTAAGAGATTAAGATCATTAAAAATTATATTCCATTCTTTGCTGTATGGATCAAAAGAAACTTTACCTCTCAGCTTGATGTGTGATCCTGCACTCAAATTATCTAAAAAATTATCTTTTTCATCAGAAAAAGCCTTAGCAGAAATTGAGCTGTCATAATCTGTTATTTTTAATATATATAAATAACTGCCTCTGCGGGTCTGTTTAACATCAATATCAAAGACATCAGCTTCTATTACTACCTTTGGAATTTCTTCATTTAATTCTTCTATTTTATGGCTGAAGCTGCTTCTTATATTTCTCCCATACCTCTGCTTTTTCATTCTTTTATTATTCTTTTTGCTGCTGTCTATAGAATTATTAGCATTATTATTTTTGTTTTTAATTTTTTCTGCTACAATATTTTCGGTGCTTTCTATATCAGCTAAAAAATCTCCATTATGGATAGTTACCTTTTTTATAGAAGCTAAATAACTGCTTATTTTTCTTTCTAGAAAATTGATAACTTTTTTCTGGGACAGCTTTTTTTTCGCAACCTCAGTTTCCATTTTAATTTTCAGATGATCTTGATCTAAATAAAGTTTAGCCCTTTTAAGCCAGTTTGTACTAAAAGAAAAATTATCAGCAAAATCCTGTATAATCTGAGGCCAGATTAAAAATAGTTCTTCTTTTAATGATAAATTAGATATTATTTTTAGCTTATAATCTAGATTCTTTATATCCAATTTATTAATAAAATCATTTTTATGATTAAGCTCAAGATTTTTATCAGTTATACAGTAAAGTATCTTTTTTTCTTCATCACAAATTAAATATTTAAATTCATTATTATCTTTTTCATTTAAAGAAAGGGCCTTAATCATTGATATTCCTCCCACAAAAACCTTTAAAATACAAGCAAAGAGAATAAAATCTATTCATTGAAATTAAGAAATTTCTTTGATCAGTTCAGCAACTTTATCTTCTATATTATCAATTTCAATTTTTAATTTCTTGTTATTTTCTCTAATCATTGCTTCAACAACACCATTTTCCAGTGAACGAGAACCAATGGTTAATCGTAGTGGTATACCAATTAATTCAGAGTCGTTAAATTTGACTCCAGCTCGCTCTTTTCTATCATCCAGCAGCACTTCATAACCAGCAGTTTTTAAGTCTTCATAAATTTCTTCTGATTTTACTTTAATTTCTTCATCATTTCCAAGAGAAAGAATTATTATCTGATATGGTGCAATAGATTTTGGCCAGATAATACCATATTCATCATTGTTCTGTTCAATAGCTGCAGCAACCAGTCTTGTAATCCCAATACCATAACTACCCATTACAATTGGCTGAGATTTTCCATTTTCATCTAAATAATCAGCCTGCATATTTTCGCTGTATTTAGTTCCCAACTTGAAAATATGTCCCACTTCTATTCCAGCTTTTATATTTAAATGTCCATCACTGCATTTTGAACATCTTTCTCCTTCTTTTACAAGACGAAGATCTGTATATGCTTCAACTTCAAAATCTCTACCAGCTTTAACATTCTTTAAGTGATAATCTTTTTCATTTGCTCCAACAACTGCACCAGAAATATTTTTTAATCGCTTATCTGCAATTATTCTTACGTTTTTCAAATTAACTGGCCCAATAAAACCGGCAGTGCTCTGGTATAGCTCTTCAAACTCTTCTTCCTCTGCTGCCCGAAGTTCGTTTGCTTTAAGATAGTTGATAAGTTTTACTTCATTTAACTCATCTTCTCCAGAGACAAGAGCAGCTACAGCTTCTCCATCTGCAACCACAGCAACAGCTTTGATCATTCTTGCAGCTGGATAAGCAAGAAATTCTTCCAGATCTTCTATTGTTTTAATATCAGGAGTATGTATTTTTTCAATTTCAGCATCATCTTCAAAATCAATATTTGTCTTTTCAGCAGAAGCTCGCTCAACATTAGCCGCATATTCACAGCTATCACAAAAAGCAATCTGATCTTCACCAGAATCCGCTAATACCATAAATTCATGAGAATCTTTACCACCCATTGCTCCGGTATCAGCTTCAACAGCTACAGCTTCAAGGCCGCATTCTGCAAATATTTTCTCATAGGCATCATACATTGCCTGATAGCTTTTATCCAGGCCTTCATAATCAATATCAAGACTGTAAGCATCTTTCATGATGAACTCTCTACCCCGCATTACTCCAAAACGAGGTCTGATTTCATCTCTAACCTTTGTCTGAATTTGATAGAGATTTAAGGGAAGGTCTTTATAAGAACGGATTTCGTCTTTTACCAGATCTGTAACTACCTCTTCATGAGTAGGTCCAAGACAGTATTCTCTATTTTTACGATCAAAAAATTTAACCATTAAAGGTCCAAATTTGTCCCATCTTTTTGATTCTTTCCATATTTCAGATGTCTGCATAATCGGCAGCAGTACTTCTTGAGCCTGAGCATTATCCATATGTTTTCTGGTGATTTTTTCGATCTTTTTTATAACTTTATAACCTAGAGGCAGGTAAGAATATATTCCGGCAGAATGTTTTCTCATCATTCCTGCTCTGAGCATTAATTTATGACTGACAACATCTGCTTCTGATGGATCTTCTTTTAAAGTGGGTAAATATAATTTTGACATGCGCATCTTTATCACTCCTGAATTTATATATAATTATTTAAAGTTTTTTTATTTCTTTTATTAGTTCATCAAGAAGTTCTTCTTCTTTTACTTTTTTAATTATCTCACCATTTTTAAAAATTAATCCTTCTTTTTTTCCACCTGCAATACCAATATCAGCTTCTTTTGCTTCTCCCGGACCATTAACTGCACAGCCCATCACGGCTACAGTGATATTTTTTTCAAGTAATGCAAGTTTTTCCTCAACTTTTTCGGCCAGACTTATAAGATCAATTTCAGTTCTTCCACAGGTAGGGCAGGATATGATTTCCACACCTCTTCTGCGCAGTTCCAGTGATTTTAAAATCTGCCAACCAACTTTAACTTCTTCAACTGGATCTCCTGTAAGTGAGACCCTTAAAGTATCACCCAGACCCTGAGTCAATAATGAAGCTATCCCAGCAGCAGATTTAATAGTTCCTCTCCAGGGAGTTCCTGCCTCGGTTATACCGATATGAAAAGGATAATCTACTCGTTCTGCCATCAGCTTATATGCTTCAATCGTAGTAAAAATACTGCTTGATTTAAGAGAAATCACAATATCATAAAAGTCATTCTCTTCAAGAATTCTAACATTTCTTAAAGCGCTCTCAACCATCGCTTCTGCAGTAGGTCCTCCATATTTAGCTAATAATTCCTTTTCTATAGAACCTGAGTTACTTCCTACTCTGATTGGGATACCAGCTTTTTTAGCTGCCAGTGCAACTTCTTTTACTTTTTTGTCACTGCCTATATTGCCCGGATTTATTCTCAGGGCATCTACTCCGCTTTCAATAGATTGTAATGCCAGCTTATAATCAAAATGTATATCTGCAACCAGAGGTATATTAATACCAGCTTTAATTTCTGCAAGTGCAGAAGCTGAAGCTTCATCAGGTACAGCAGCCCTAATAATTTCACATCCGGCTTTTTCCAAATCTTTTATCTGGGCTGTAGTTTTTTTAATATCTGCAGTCTTCGTATTACACATAGACTGCACAGATACAGGTGAATTACCTCCTACCGGCTGATCAGAAAAATATACCTTTTTGCTTTTTCTTCTTTTATACATGTTCCACCTCTTAATTAATCTAAATTAATTTAAAAGAAACTCCTCATCAAATCTCTATAAACAATAAAAATCATCAGCATAATTAAAATTGCAAATCCCAGCATGTGAATATAACTTTCTATTTTCGGATCTACTTCTTTTCCCCTTATTATTTCTAAAATAATAAATAGTATTCTACCACCATCAAGTGCCGGAAAAGGCAGTAGATTTATTATGCCAAGATTAATACTTATAATTGCTGTCCAGTTCAACAAATTAACTATTCCGACTCTGGCAGCCTGCCCTATTATTGAAGCAATCATAACAGGTCCACCAATATCTTCTGCTGATCTCTGTGCTATCATCTGAACAAATCCCATGATTGTCAGTTCAACAATCATAAAAGTCTGCTGAAACCCAAGCACTAAAGAACGAAAAATCGAAACATTTTCTCTAACAAGTTTTGGATAAATACCAATTACTCCACCTTCACTATCTGGGCTGCTTACAGGTGTAATACTGACAGTATTTACACTCCCATTCCTTTGATATTCAACTACTATTTCACTACCCTCATTTGCCCTTATTAAAGAGGCCATTTCCTGCCAGGTATCTACTTTTTCTTGATTTATAGCAAGTATCTTATCACCAGGCTGAAGGCCTGCTTCTGCAGCTGGCTGTTCTGGTATGACTTCACCCAGAATTGCTGCAGAATCAGTTGAAGTGGGAACCCCAAAAAGTGCAAATGTTAAAATGAAAATTACAACTGCCAACAAAAAGTTCATCACCGGTCCCATGAGTATAACAGCCAATTTTTTTAAAGGTGATTTTTGAGTAAATAACCGCCCATCATTTTTTGCTTTTTCGTAAACCTCTCTTTCTTCTTCAGGCATTGATTCATCAGCTGGAAATTCTCCAACCATATTGCAAAAACCACCGAGAGGAATTGCACGAATAGAATAAAGAGTTTCTCCAACTTTCTTATATATTAATTTAGGACCAAAGCCCAGAGCAAACTCTGAGACCATAATCCCTGATTTTTTTGCTGTAATATAATGTCCAAATTCATGAATGAAAATCAAGACACCAAGTACTACTATAAATGACACTAATGTTAATAACATTTTTTAATTACCTCCACTGCCATCTGTCTGGCTTCACTGTCTGCAGTAAAAATCTCTTCAAGTTCAGGACGGCTGACATTCTTATGTTTATCCATAACTTCTGCAGTTACTTTATTTAGAGCAGTAAAAGGAATCTCACCTCTTAAAAAACTAAATACTGCTTCTTCATTTGCTGCATTTAATGCTGTAGGATAAGTTCCTCCTGATTCCCCGGCCTGATATGCCTGTTTTAAAGCTGGAAACTTACCCAGATCAGCTTTATAAAAATCAAGTGAAACAATTTCCTCAAGTTTTAGATCTTCTGCAGCTGTCTTTTTACGAAGCGGATAATTCAAACAATATTGAATTGGTACTTTCATATCTGCTGGACCCATTTCTGCGAGTATACTCCCATCTCGAACTCTAATCATCGAGTGAACTATACTCTGAGGATGTATCAAAACATTAATATTTTTGTAATCAACATCAAATAACCAGTGAGCTTCTATAACTTCCAGTCCTTTATTCATTAAAGATGCAGAATCTATAGTAATTTTACTGCCCATCTCCCAATTGGGATGATTTAGAGCATCAGCAACAGAAACATTTTCTAATTCAGATTTGGAATAATTGAAAAAGGGTCCACCTGATGCTGTAAGTATGATTTCACTTAATTCGCTTTTATGACCTTTTAAAAGCTGGAAAATAGCATTATGTTCACTATCCAGTGGTAAAATTTTACAGTTATTTTCAGCAGCTTTTCCCATTAGAATTGATCCACCACTGACCAGACTTTCTTTATTTGCCAGGGCAATATCATTGTTTGATTCTGCAGCTTTAATAGAAGGCTCTAAACCTGCAAAACCAACCAAAGCATTAACTAATAGATCAACATCTTCCGCTGCAGCAGAAATTAAATTATTTCTACCAATTAACAATTCTGTATCAATGTTTTGTAATCTATTTTTTAATTTATGACCTGCTGCTTCATCAACAACTACAGCATATTCAGGTCTGTATTTTAAAATCTGTTCATAAAGCAGATCTATATTTTTATTAGCAGTTAAAATTTTAAGATTCCAATCACCCAAAAAATCTATGACTTCTAAAGTTTGAGTTCCAACTGATCCTGTTGAACCAAGTACGGTCATCTCTTTCATCTGTACACCTCATTATATAAGTTTTAATAGTATCATTATGTCGATATTTATTGGTACCTGGTACCAATAAATATCGACAATAAAATCATTTAATCATTTAATCATTTATATCAATTAATTCAGAATCAGCAATCGCTTTGATTAAAACCAAAAATGTAGGGCCAACTACAAAACCAATTGTACCTAGGATCATATAACCCGCATATAAGGATATCATTGTAGCTAATGGATGTAAACCGAGATGTTCTCCCATTATTTTGCCCTCAGATGCAGAACGCACTACTGACAAAGCAAGGTGCAGAATAAATAGAGAAAAAGCCTGACTAAGATTTCCATACATTATGGATATTATAATCCAGGGATAAAACAAAAGTGCAGGACCGATAATCGGTATTAAATCCAAAACAGCTGCTGTAATACCAACAATAAGGGCATACTGGTTTCCAATTAAAGTTACCCCTATAGCTGAGATAAAACCAGTAATAGAAATTAAAATAATAAGTGCCCTAATATATCCAACCGCCGAAATATTCAGCTGACTAAATACATTTGCAATCTTCGGTTTTACTTCTTCTGGAAAAATATTAACCAAAAACTCCTTTATTTTTTCCCGGTCTCTGCTGATAAAAAACGCAGCTATAAAAGATATGAATAATATCATAAATACTCTCGGCAATTTACTCAATAACTCTAAAATAGTATTAATAAAAGATATAACAGAATTTCTGATTCCATTATAGAGCATCTGCAAGTTATTATTAATAGAATCTTTTATGGCATCAGATATTTCCCAATTAGCAATAAACTGTTCAAATTCTTCATTCTGCTCGGCCAACCACTGGATTTGTGTATCAATTGTTCTGTAATCCGGCAGATTTCGGAGCAGACGATTTAATTCCAGATAAATTTGAGCACCACCAAAAAATATAAAGGTGATTAAAATAATTAAGACTAGAAATAAAACTATAATAACAGAAAAACCCCTATGAAGAGGAATCTTCTTATCCAGAAAATCAACTATAGGATTGATTAGACTTGCGATTACCGCTGCTATTATAAAAGGAGTAAAATATAAAAAAAAGTGTTTTAAAAATAATAAACTGAAGAGCAAAAAGATGAACATTAACAGATATTTTATATACCATTTTCTAACTTCCATTTAGCCCACCACCAGTAAAAAGTATAAAAAATAATAAGTTAGAGGGGCTGTAAAAATAAAACTATCAAATCTATCTAAAATACCACCGTGTCCAGGAATTATATTTCCTGTGTCTTTAATATTAAAATCTCTTTTTAAACATGACTCAAATAGATCACCAAAAATCGCAGCAGTTGGAAATGCAAAAGCAAAGATAAACCAGTATATATTAAAAATATTAAAAAACAATGATACAGCTATAATAAATACTGCTGTTAGACATATTCCACCAACTGCACCAGCAACTGTTTTATTTGGACTAATAACAGGTGCCATCGATTTTTTTCCGAATTTTTTGCCTGTAAAATATGCACCAGTATCAGTTAACCAGGTAGCAATTAATACAAACCACAATGCACTAGTGTTTATAAATGGGTCACTATTATAGCTATGTAGGAATATTGCAAAAGATAAGCCTCCAGCTATATAAAGTATGCCGAAAAGTTCAAGGGTTATATTACACATAAATTTATCTTCTTCATAATGATAAAGGTGATAAATATACAAAATCAATATAATAATAAATAAAATTATTCCATAAGGTAAAAAATTATAATTATTTGTAAATAAATAACTTTTAAATACTACTAAAATTGAAGCTGAATATAAAATTAATTTTAAAAATTTAGATTTAATTGAAAGTACATCTGCATATTCTTTAATCCCGAGCAGAGTTATTGCAGATGCAGTTAAGAAAAATATAAATGGACCAGAAAAGATTAATAATAATAATATAAGTATCCCGATAACAGCACTTATTATTCTTTTTTTAAGCATTTTTATCACCATCATTTAAAGCGCCAAATTTTCTTTCTCTATTTCTAAAATCTTCTAATGCTGCATCAAGCTCAGCTGCATCAAAATCCGGCCAGTATTTATCAGTAAAATAAAGTTCAGCATATGCAGACTGCCAGAGCAAGAAGTTGCTGAGGCGCTTATCTCCACCAGTCCTAATTAACAGTTCAATATCTTGAAAGTCTGAGCTGTAAAGATAAGAAGAAAATAAATCTTCATCGAGCTCATCAATATTAAAACCCTTATTTTGAGATTCTATAAATATTTTTTTAGCGGCATCAACAATCTCTGCACGCCCACCATAATTAAAAGCTATATTTAAAGTTAAACATTTATTTTTTTTTGATTTGATTTCAATATGTTCTATTTCTTTTATTAAATTTTTGCTCAGTCCATTTTTTCTGCCGATAAAATTAATCCTCACGCCATTATCTAATAAATCTTTCACTTCATTTCTCATCGTTTTTTTCATCAGAGCAAGCAAAAAATCAACTTCAGCTTTTGGTCTTTTCCAATTTTCAGTAGAAAAAGCATAAACAGTTAGAGAGCTTATATCTGTCTCAACAGCATATTTAACTATTTTTTTTAAAGTTTTAACGCCCTCTTTATGGCCTTCATGTCTTGCTAGGCCTCTATTTTGTGCCCAGCGGCCGTTACCATCCATAATTATTGCTACATGTTGAGGAGGATACATGAAATCATTCCTTCCAATTAATTAATTACCCCCTCAAAAAAGGGGGCATAAAGTTAGTCATTATATTGAAAAGACCAAATAATTTCTAAAAAGTCTTCTGTGTCAGAAATATTGATAATTCTTTTTATTCCCAGTTCAGACTGATCTTCGATTTTTTTATTTGGAGGTTTAGTCTGAATTAATTTATAATTTATCTTTTTTTTATCAAAAAACACAAGAACTTCTTTGAGTGGAGAAGCAAGCAATTTATCTTTATCTAAATTCATAATTTATACTTCCATTATCTCTTCTTCTTTTTTCTCTGTAATATTATCAATTTTATCAATATACTCATCAGTCAATTCCTGAACATTATCTAATCCACGGTGCATATTATCTTCTGAAATTTCTCCTTCATCCTCCAGCATTTCTAACTCATCATTAGCATCTCTTCTAATGCTGCGGATTGCAATTCTTCCTTTTTCCGCTTTTTTATGAAGAATTTTAACCAGTTCTTTTCTTCTTTCTTCAGTTAATTGTGGTATATTGATTCTAATAACATTCCCATCATTGTTGGGATTCAAACCAATATTTTCCTGGAGAATAGCTTTTTCAATTGCTTCAATATTATTTTTATCCCAAGGTTCAATTACTATCTGGCGGGCTTCTGGTGCCATCACCTTTGCCATCTGCTGAATTGGAGTTGCAACTCCATAATTATTTGCTTTTATATTCTCTACTAATGATGGCCTGGCTCTTCCCGTTCTTATTGTGTTTAAATCTTCTTTTGTGGATTCCAGAGATTTTTGCATTTTTTCTTCAGTTTCTCTCATAACTTCTCTAAACATAAATTGACCCCCCTAATTAAATTAACGCTCAGATTATATTAACTAACAGAAGTACCAATATTTTCTCCGAGCAGCACTCTTTTAATATTACCTTCTTTTTTTACTGCGAAAACTTCAAGTGGAATCTTATTATCCATACATAATGAAACCGCAGTAAAGTCCATAACTCTAAGTGAGTTATTTAATAAGTCTAGATAACTTAAACTATCAAGCCTCTGGGCATCTTGATTGACACTGGGATCAGAGTCATAGATTCCATCTACATTTTTAGCCATCAAGATTACATCAGCATTAATCTCGGCAGCTCGTAAAGCAGCTGTTGTATCTGTTGAGAAAAATGGATTACCTGTTCCAGCAGCAAAGATTACAATCCTGCCCTTTTCAAGATGCCTGATAGCTCTTCTTCTTATATAAGGCTCAGCTATCTGACGCATTTCTATTGCTGACTGAACACGAGTTTCAATATCAAATTTCTCTATCGCATCCTGCAGAGCTAAAGCA
Organism: Halanaerobium sp.; assembly: GCA_018399955.1. Taxonomy (GTDB): domain Bacteria; phylum Bacillota; class Halanaerobiia; order Halanaerobiales; family Halanaerobiaceae; genus Halanaerobium. Next base: position 23,235 of record JAGYNO010000010.1, read on the forward strand.
TTTATAACAGTTGCCAGCATTCCCATATAATCAGCTGTTCCTCTATCCATACCTTTAGCACTTCCAGCAATACCCCTAAAAATATTCCCTCCACCAACTACTACTGCCATTTCTATATCTGTAGTTTTAACTACATCACTTATTTCAGCTGCAATTTTTTTGATCATTTCCGGATCAATACCATAACCATTTGTTCCGGATAAAGCTTCTCCACTAATTTTAAGCAGTACTCTCGAATAAATTGGTTTTTCTGTCATTATATAATTAACCTCCATTAAATATTATTCTCTAATTTAAAGCTAATTCCTCTATTAAAAACAAATTTACTTAAAAAAAGAGAACACCAACTTAAGTGCTCTCCTTTTTTAATTATTATTGATTTTTAACAGCTTCTACTTCTGCAGCAAAATCTTCTTCTTTCTTTTCAATTCCTTCACCAATTTCAAAACGTGTAAAACTATTGATTTCCAAATCATTTTCTTTAAGAACATCTGCAACAGTTTTTTCGTCATCTCTAACAAAAGGCTGTTCTAAAAGACATACCTGTGTGTAATATTTATTAATCTTACCTTCAACAATCTGATCAATAATATGCTCAGGTTTTCCTTCATTAAGCATCTGTTCTTTATAGATTTTCTTTTCTTTTTCAATATTTTTTTGGCTGACAGAATCTCTATCTAAAAATTCTGGATTAATAGCAGCAATATGCATAGCAATATCTTTAGCGGTTTGTTCTTTATCAGCAGAAAAATCATCAGCAAAATCTACTATAACACCAATTTTCCCACCTAAATGAATATATCCATAAAGAAAGCCATCTGTATTATAGCGGTCAAATCTTCTTAAATTGATATTTTCACCTATACCAGCAATTGCTTCTTTAATTACAGTGTTTACAGTTTTGGATTCATCTTTAAACCAATTTTCTTCACTAACTGCTTCCACATCTTCAGCTTCACTGTTGAGTACATGTTCAGTAATATCTGAAACTAAATTTTTAAACTGATCATTTTTAGCAACAAAATCTGTTTCTGAATTAACCTCAACCAGTACACCTTTTTTGCGGTCATCAGTTATATTTAAAACAACTAATCCTTCGGCAGCAATTCTACCTGCTTTTTTAGCTGCATCAGACATACCTTTTTCACGCAGATACTCAACTGCAGCTTCTACATCTCCATCAACTTCATTTAGAGCTTTTTTGCAGTCAAGAACTCCTGCTCCAGTACGGGAACGCAGTTCTTTTATATCTTTCATTGTAACTCCCATTAAATATTACCTCCTTAATATTTACTTAAGACACTTATATTTTATACAAAAAATGTTCATTATATAAATAAGGACATTTGTCTTAAATGTAATTAATATAATTATATTTAAGCAAAAAAATATTTCTTTTTATTGTCTAAATAATAATAATGTTAAAAAGCGCGGCAAAGCTAAAAACTTCACCAGCGCTTTTATTCTTTGCAAATTATTGAGCAGATTCTTCTTGAACTTCAGCTTCAGCCTCAGCCTGTTCTTCTTGAGCTTGTGCTTCCTGTCTACCCTGTTTTCCTGCTAATACTGCATCAGAAATAACACTGGTAATTAACTTGACAGCCCTAATAGCATCATCATTACCTGGAATAACATAATCTATCAGATCTGGATCACAATTTGTATCAAGAATTGACACAATTGGAATATCCAGCTTTATTGCCTCAGCTACTGCTATATCTTCTTTTTTAGCATCGGTAATAAATAAAATATCTGGTAGACCATTCATATTTCTAATGCCACCAAGAAATCTTTCGAGCTTATCGTGTTCTTTATTTAACTCAATAACCTCTTTTTTAGGCAGAACCTCAAAGATACCTTCTTCTTCCATCTTTTCAAGCTCATCTAAACGGTCAATACGCTTTTTGATTGTTTGATAGTTAGTTAACATACCACCTAACCAGCGCTGGTTGACATAGGGCATCCCACATCTTTCCGCTTCTTTTTTGATAGTTTCTTGTGCTTGACGTTTAGTTCCTACGAAAAGAACTTTTTTACCTTTAGCAGCTTCTTCTTTGACGAAATTATATGCATCATCAATTAATTTTACTGTCTGCTGAAGGTCAATAATATAGATTCCGTTTCTTTCAGTGAAAATATATGTTTCCATTTTAGGATTCCATCTTTTAGTCTGATGACCAAAATGAACACCCGATTCGAGGAGTTGTTTCATGTTTACTACTGACATAACTCCTGCACCTCCTTTCTGGTTTTAGCCTCCGACAACATCAGCTCTAAACACAACTGTATTTAAATACAGCACCAGCATTTAGATCAATTGTCGTGTGTATTTTGCCACAAAAAAGTATAACACAGTATTTGTAATTAATCAAGTAAATTTAGTATAACTTTTATAATTCCATAAATATACAGAAAAATTTTCTTTCAGTTTTTTTCTAAAAATATATCATAAGAAATTATAGATAAAGATAAATTAAAATATCTAAATAAAACCTCCCCAATAAGAGAAGGTTTTATTTTAATTACAACTTTAATTATATCAGTTTAAGCTTTTAGTTTTTCAAGTTCATCAAGTAAATTATCATTCAAGACTTTAATATAAGTACCTTTCATACCTAAAGAACGTGATTCAATTACTCCTGCACTCTCAAACTTTCTCAGTGCATTTACAATAACAGAGCGGGTTATTCCAACTCTATCTGCAACTTTGCTTGCCACCAGCAGTCCTTCATCTCCATCCAGCTCTTCAAAAATATGTTCTATAGCTTCCAATTCAGAATATGAAAGTGTATCTATAGCAATTTGAACTGCAGCTTTTTTACGAGCCTCTTTTTCTACTCTTTCACTACGTGCTCTTAAAATTTCCATTCCAACAACTGATGCACCGTATTCTGCAAGTACAAGATCTTCATCATCAAATTCAGAGCCATATCTAGCTAATACAAGTGTTCCAAGCCTATCTCCACCACCAATTACAGGTACGATAGTAGTCAATTTATTTTCAAAAAGACATTCTTCTCCTTTGGCAAATACACATTTACCATCTTTTTGTTCAATATTTGACTTTGTTTCACGAATTCTTAAGAGGCCTTTGTTGTATTCTTCTGGAAAACTTCCATCTTCAATGACTTCTTCTTCCATGATATCACATTCAAAATCATCTAAAAGACTGTAGCCTAAAATCTTACCCTTTTTGCTTGTCACATAAATATTACACTTTATTGCTTCTTTAAGAACATAAGCCATGTCAGAAAAATCTACAGCATTACCCCCAGTTCTCTGCAGCAACCTGTTAATCTTTCTACTTTTTTCTAATATACTACCCATTTTGATCTCCTCCATTTATCTTTTCTTAATAATTATAAAATATATTTACTTAAATCTTTATCTGCAGCTACGTCAGATAATTTTTCGTGTACATAATCAACATCAATTATAACTTTGCTTTTTTCTAATTCTGGTGCTTCAAAAGATAAATCCTCAAGTAATTTTTCCATTATTGTGTGAAGCCTTCTGGCCCCAATATCTTCAGTGTCCTCGTTAATATCATAAGCAAAGCCTGAAATTTCTTCCACAGCATTTTCACTAAATTCAATAGTAATACCTTCAGTTTCAAGTAAAGCTTTATATTGTTTTATCAGAGAATTCTGCGGCAGCAGCAGTATATCTTTAAAATTATCCCTGCTTAAGCTGTCTAAATTGACTCTGAGTGGAAATCTACCCTGAAGTTCAGGTATTAAATCTGCAGGAGAAGAAACATGAAAAGCACCTGCTGCAATAAATAAAATGTGATCTGTTTTGACTGAACCATGTTTGGTAACTACTGTTGATCCCTCTACAATCGGTAGAATATCTCTCTGAACTCCCTGTCTTGATACTTCAGGGCCAGAACCAGACTCTCTACCTGCTATTTTATCTATTTCATCTAAAAATATAATACCATCATTTTCTACTTTATCTATCGCTTCCGATTTAACCTGCTCCATATCGATCAGTTTTTGTGCTTCTGCATCTTTTAAAATATCTTTTGCCTGCGCAATTTTCACTTTTTTTGTTTTCTTTTTTGAAGGAAAAATATTTCCCAGCATATCCTGGAAATTAATACCCATTTCTTCTACACCAGAACCTGAAAAAACTTCCAGCATCTGCTGATTACCAGCTTCAATTTCTATTTCAATTTTTTGATCATCAAGCTTGCCATCTTCAATGCGTTTTATCATTCTTTCCCTTCTGGCAGCAACACGATCATCTACTTCATTTGACTGATCTGATTTATCCAATTCAGCAAAATAATCATCTCTTTTCTTCTTTGTCCCGGGAAGCAAACTGTTCACAATTCTTTCAACAGCCATTTTTTCAGCTTCTTTTTCAACCTGTTTCATCTTTTCTTCTTTTACCATTCTGATAGAAGTTTCTGTAATATCTCTTATCATAGACTCCACATCCCTACCAACATAACCGACTTCAGTAAACTTTGTTACTTCAATTTTTATAAATGGCGCTCTTGCAATTTTAGCAAGCCGGCGTGCTATTTCAGTTTTACCTACACCTGTAGGGCCTATCATCAGAATATTTTTGGGAACAATCTCATCCTTCATTTCAGCTTTTACTTCTTTTCTTCTGTATCTATTTCTTAAAGCTATTGCAACAGATTTTTTTGCTTTATCTTGTCCTATTATATACTTGTCTAATTTTTCCACTATATCTTTAGGTGTTAATTGATTTTCCACTTTTTTATGACTCACCTCCGGTAAGTTCTTCCAGAGTTATATTTTTATTAGTATAAATGCAAATAGAAGCCGCTATTTTAAGTGCTTCTCTGGCTATATCCCCGGCACTTAGGTTGTTAGTATGATCAGATAATGCAGTTGCAGCTGCTCTGGCATAAGGACCACCAGAACCAATTGCAGAAATATTTGCATCAGGCTCAATCACATCACCATTACCGGAAATAATCAAAATTTCTTCCAGATTTGCAACAATTAGCAAAGCTTCAAGTTTTCTTAAAATTTTATCTGTACGCCACTCTTTGGCCAGCTCAACTGCTGCCCTCTGCAGACTGCCGTGATACTCTTCAAGTTTAGCCTCAAACTTCTCAAAAAGAGTAAAGGCATCCGCAGATGTACCGGCGAATCCAGCTAAAATTTCTCCATTATATAGTCTTCTGACTTTTTTTGCTGTACTTTTCATAACTGTATTTCCCAGAGTAACCTGTCCATCTCCAGCTAAAGCCATACAGCCATTATGCCTTACAGCAACTATAGTAGTTGCCTCGAAATCTGTTATTGACAATTTAGAACCTCCTTTACTTATAAACTTATTTTCAAATTGTCACATGATTCAAAATATTTTAATCTATTTTGTTTATATTACCACGAATCCGTGAAAAAAGTCAAGTATTTGCTATAATCTTCACAATATTTTTCAAATAAAAAAAGTTATTATTAGCAGAAAATTTAAAGTTATTATTATATTATTATTGTTTTTCTACTGGTAATTATATTATTATAAATCTTAAAAAATATTGTAAAAATATATAAAAAACCGGATATTATTAGAAAATGCAGAAATGTGTTTGCATATAATCTAAATCATATCCGGCACTATTATTAATCTGCTTTTTCAGTATGTCCACATTCTTTATTTGTACATTTATAATGTTTCCCTTTTGCTTTTGTTGTTTTTTCAACCATCAAACTTCCGCATTCTGGACAAGGTTTTTTAACTGGTTTATTCCAGATCATAAAATTACAGTCTGGATAGTTACTGCAGCCATAAAATGTTCTTCCTTTTTTGGAAGTTCTCTCGATAATCTCACCATCTTCACATTCTGGGCAGTCAACTCCAGTTTTGATCAAATAAGGTTTTGTATTTTTACATTCTGGATATCCAGAACAAGCTAAGAATTTACCATATCTGCCATACTTAACTACCATCGGTTTGCCGCATACTTCACAGACTTCATCTGTTTCTTCCACGATTTCAACACGTTCCATATTTTCTCTTGCGTTTTCTAATCTTTCATAAAAGGGTTGATAAAAATCCTTCAAAATCGTTTTCCACTCTTCATTACCTTTTTCTATTTCATCCAGACGTTTTTCTAATTCAGCAGTAAACTCTACATCTGTTACATCTGGAAAATATTCGGTAAGTAATTCAGTAACTGTCTCACCAAGTTCAGTTGGCTCTAAATATTTGCCATCTTTTTTTACATAATCTCTTGACACAATAGTGGAAAGTGTTGGAGCATAAGTACTCGGCCGTCCAATCCCCTCTTCTTCAAGAGTTTTTACAAGGCTTGCTTCAGAGTATCTTGGGGGTGGTGTTGTAAAATGCTGTTCTGGATTAGTATCAACTAATTTATAATTATCTCCCTCTTGAAAGACTGGTAAATCAATTTTATCCTCTTTTGCTTTTCCAGTTAAAATTAGATGACCTGGGAATATTAGCCTTGAGCCACTTACCCTAAATTTATATTTATCTCCAGCTTTAAACTGTGCAGATATGCTTTCATAAATAGCTGGACTCATCAGACTTGCAGTAAACCTCTTCCAGATTAGATCATATAATTTGTATTGATCTCTGTTTAAATGTTTTTTCATTTTCTCAGGTGTTCTTTCTACATCAGTTGGTCTAATCGCCTCATGAGCATCCTGAGAGTTTTTATTGTTTTTGTTTTTTCTTTTTTTGTTATTTAGAAATTTATTTCCATAGTTATTTTCAATATAATTTGCAGCGCTCTGTTTAGCTTCTTGAGATAATCTGGTGCTGTCAGTTCTAATATAACTGATTAAACCAACTGTCCCAGCACTACCTATATCAATACCTTCATAAAGCTGCTGGGCTAAAAACATTGTCTTTTTAGCAGTAAAGTTTAATTTGCTTGAAGCACGCTGCTGAAGAGTACTCGTGGTAAATGAAGCTTTAGCATTTCTTCTTCTTTTACGTTTTTTAACCTTTATAACTTCAAATTCTTCCTTTTCAATTTCTTCGATTATTTTTTCTACTTCTTCTTTGCTGCCGATGTTATATTTTTTATTATCTATTCTATATAAATCAGCCTTCAACTTGTTACCATTATCTTTTAAAGCCACTTCTAATGTCCAGTATTCTTCTTCTTCAAAGTTTCTAATCTCTTCTTCTCTCTCACAAATTAAGCGTACCGCAACAGACTGTACCCTGCCAGCACTTAGCCCTTTTCTCACTTTTTTCCAGAGTAGAGGACTGAGTCTGTAGCCCACAATTCTATCTAAAAGTCGGCGAGCCTGCTGAGCATCTACAAGATTTCTATCTATTTTACGCGGCTTATCAATTGCATTTTTAATTGCACTTTTAGTGATCTCATTAAATTCTATTCTATTATTTTCTTCTTCAGATAATTTTAAAGCATGAGATAAATGCCAAGAAATCGCTTCTCCCTCTCTATCAGGGTCAGTTGCTAAATAAACATCTCTGCTTTTTTTAGCTGCTTTACGTAATTTGCTTAAAGTTTTACCTTTTCCTCTAATTGTGATATAGTTTGGTTCAAAATTTTCTTCAATATCTATGCCTAATTTACTTTTAGGTAGATCAATTACATGACCCATAGAAGCTTCCACTTTGTAATTTCTACCTAAAAATTTAGAAATCGTTTTTGCTTTAGCTGGTGATTCAACTATTACTAAATTCTTTTTTTTCTTTGCCATTAAATTTATACCTCCAGTAAACAATTAGCAGTAAATAATTAGTTTATATTGTTATTTTTAAAATAAAAATTGTTAAACTCACTAATTGCCTGTGATATGATAATTTTAGTTTCCGAATCTTTAACAAGTGCATCTATTAAATTCCAGATATCTTCAGATTCCAAATCTTCATAAATTCCATTGTGAAACATATGCTCAAGTAAAAGCTCAAATTCATATGCTTTTAATACCTTTAAATCATTTATTCTATAAATTAAACTTTTTATATAATCATTAAATACTCTTTTCTCAGATTCAGCCAGCACTCTATTATAACCGCTATTTGAATTTTTATCTATATAAAATTCTGTATCTGTCACTGGGCTAATTCTTTCATCATAAGGTTTTAATCTGCCATTTATAATGAAATCAAAGGCTTCATTTATATCTTCAATAGTATAACCCTCATTCTCAAGAGTGATGACAATTTCTTCTCTATTTTCTTCTAAATTTTCTTCTTCAATAATCTGTTTTAGTAAAAAGTTTAATATTTCAATAACATTTTTATTCATATTATTCTGGCTTTTTAAGCCATTTTCCCCTTTCACCAGTCAAAATCTTTAACTAGTATATAATTATATTGGTTTAAGTAGATTTTGTAAACCCTTAAATCGATATTTTTTACCTTTGAGTCGAATAATTAAATTCATTAATTCAAATTTTACCAGTATTTTATCAATTTTGTCTGTATCTAAATTACTTAACTTTAATAATTCACTGTAATATAATTCGATTTCATGTTGAAAAAGTTTTAAAAGCATTTTTTCATCTTTGTTTAAAGAAGGAAAAATTTTTTCTGCCTGACTCTGAGAAAATTGAAATTCATTCTCCTCCTTTTCTGTTCTCAAATACTGCTTTAAATAATCAAGTATATCCTGAACAGATGTGAAGATAGCAGCTCCTTTTTTAATTAATTTATTAGAACCAATTGAAGTAGGCCGATCAATATTTGCAGGTACAGCCATAACATCTTTCCCATGTTCAAGTGCATAGTCAACTGTTATCATTGTCCCGCTTTTTTTACCTGCTTCAACAACGAGTATTAGATCTGCTAGCGCACTTATTATTCTATTTCTGCGCGGAAAATTAGCTGCTTTTGGTGCTCTATCTGGATTAAATTCTGTTATAAGCAGTCCACTCTGTTCTATTTTCTTATATAAATATCTATTTTGTGAAGGATATATATAATCAAATCCATTTCCAAGAACTGCAGTGGTTATACCTGCATTTACATTTAAAGCCCCTTTATGGGCTGTACTGTCTATTCCTTTAGCAAGACCGCTGATTACATTGATGCCCTTTGCAGCCAGACTTGAGGCTGTTTTAAATGCTATTTTGCGGCCGTAAACTGTAGAGTTTCGTGATCCTATAACCGCAACTGCAGGTAAAGTAAAATTGAGTTCACCTTTATAATATATTACAGGAGGTGGATCATAAATATTTTTTAGTTTTATTGGATAATTTTGATCCATTATAGTTAGATAGTTAATATCTTTTTTTTGAAGTTCATTTAATATATCAAAATTTTTGATTTTATGCTTTAATTTTAAAAATTTATTTAATCTTTTTTTATCTAAGCCAATATTTTTAAGTTCGTTTGAGTCCATCTGCCAGAGATCTGAAACTTTTTCAACTTTATTTAATAAATTGCAGATTGTTTTTGGGCCAAAACCATTAATATTATTCAAGAAAAATAAATAATTATCTTTTTTAACCATTTTTTACCACCTCTGTACAAATATTATAACTCCACTATTTAAAATTTGCAAGTAAATTTTTATTTTATACAGGATGTAGTAATTAATTATCGAAATTAATATATTAGAAGAATTATTTAGGAGGGATTCGATTGTTAAATTCAACTAAATACAATACTATACTATATTATATCAGCTTATTAAGTTTTATCCTTGGAATTATAATGATTATACCTCTTCTAATTTCTTTTTCTTATCGAGAAGGTATTGAAATATATCAGGCTTTTTATTACACCATAATAATCTCTTTTACAGCAGGAGTACTGCTAAAACTTCCCACAAATAATAAAGATATAGAAATTGACCTTACAACAGCTATGCTTCTCTGCGCATTAGCCTGGATTACTATTTCTTTACTTGGAGCACTCCCTTTTATGATGGCTGTAGATAAATCTTTTATTGATTCTTTTTTCGAGGCAGTAAGCGGATTTACTACTACAGGGATTACAGTTTTTACAGGTTTAGAGTTAATGCCTAAATCAATAATTTTTTGGAGGAGTTTAATGCAGTTATTGGGTGGGCTTGGTATTTTAACTTTTTTCCTATTAATTGCAACCAGATCTAAGGGTGAGTCCTGGCAGCTTTTTAGTGCAGAAAGTCATAAGATCAATGTTTCAAGACCGGTACCCAATATTTTTAAAACTGTAGAAATCTTATGGGCTATTTATTTAGGCTTTATATTTTTGGAAACAGTAATCTTAATGCTACTTGGACTTTCTTTTTTTGATGCTGTCACACACAGTTTTACCACACTTTCTACAGGAGGGTTTTCCCGTTATGATGCTTCAATAGGATATTATGCAGCAAATGGTTTCTCTCAAGCAGTTTTAATTGAATATGTTATTACTTTTTTTATGTTTTTAGGTGGGATGAATTTTCTTCTCCATTACAGAATATTTACCAGAGATCTTGATAGTGTAAAAACTAATTCAGAACTAAAAACTTATCTAAAAATCGTATTATATTCAAGTATTTTTATTTCCATTTTAATTATTTTTCTTAATACTGCATTAGACAGCAGTGCGGAAGAAATATTTAGAAAATCTATTTTCCAGGTAACTTCAATCTTAACTACTACAGGTTTTGGAACTCAAAATATTAATTCATCTTTTTTCCCCGCAGCTGCAAGACAGCTATTTATAGTTTTTATGCTCATCGGTGGAAGTGTTGGCTCAACTGCAGGTGGAATAAAAATTATGAGATTAAATATTTTAGGAGGACTGTTTAAAAGAGAAGTGAAGAAAATTTATCTTCCTAATCGAGCCGTTCTGCCTGTAACACTTGATAAGCAGATTATTAGAAATGATGAGATCAATAAATTAACAGGACTTTTTTCTTTCTGGTTGTTTCTGATTTTAATCGGTGGAGTAATTACCTCAATTTTTTCGGATTTAAATGGCTGGCAGGCATATTCAGGTATGTTTTCAGCAATGGGTAATATAGGTCCCTTCTTCTTTTCTGTAGAAGAAATGGCCTCAATGTCTCCAATAATTAAAATGACATATATTTTTGGAATGCTGGCAGGAAGGTTAGAAATCTTACCAGTAATAATATTGTTTTCCAGAAAAGCATGGAAATGATATATTTAATAATCTAATTCTAAATACAATTTAAAGTATAAATCCTAAATAATTTTTTACAATTCATAAACTATGGGGGAATTTAAATGTATATAATTATTGCAGGTGGTGGAATTGCAGGAAGTAATTTAACAAAAAATCTTGTTGAAAAACACGATGTTATAGTAATTGAAAAAGAACAGAGTACTGCTGAAAAAATTTACAGCCGTTATGGAGCTGTAACTGTATTAGGAAATGCTACAACAATAGATGTTTTAAAAGAAGCAGGTATTGAAAAATGTGATATTGCAATAGCTGTAATGAGAGATGATGCTGATAATCTATCTTTTTCTCTCCTGGCAAAAAACTTTGGAGTAGAAAAAATACTCGTCAGAATGAGGGAGCCTGAATACGAAAGTGCCTATAAAATGGCAGGAGCAACAAATATTGCAGCAACTATGGAATTAATAGTTGATAAATTTATAACCGATATTGAAGAACCTGATGTAAGGAAAGTTGCATCTCTTGGTGATGGAAAGGCAGAAGTATCTATATTAACCATTCCACCAGAATCTAGAATATCCGGTATGAAAATTTCTGAAATTGTTAGTCAAGAAAAATTTCCTGATGGTACGGTTATTGCCGGTATTTATGATAAAAAAAGAGATCGTTTTATAGTTCCTAGAGGAAATAGAGAAATATTTGCAGGAAATCAGGTTTTCCTAGTTGCATCTAAAGAAGATATGGAAAGAGCAGCTAACTTTTTATTAAATAAATAATGATCAAAAAAGACTCCATATAATATGGAGTCTTTTCTAATCTAAAATATAATTATATCTATTCTTATAAAATCTAGATTAGTACAATTCTATTTCTGCAGATAATGAAACATTAATATTAACCTTCTCTTCTTCAACTGGAACAGGAATGCCTGCAGATTCTGCAGATCTACTGCCCATAAGAGCAGAATCCAATGACTGTCCAATTATATTTTGTCTTCCCAGGTTCACATTTACTATCCTATAATTTTCTTTATCTAAATTATCAGCAATAAAAGCAGCTTTATCTTTTAAACTAGTTAAAGCCATTTCTGTTACTTCATCTAAAGCTTCTTCATTATTTTTTAAACGATAGTTAATATTTTGTACATTATTTGCTCCGGCTTCTAAAAGCTGTCCCAATAAAACTGGAAGTTCCTCTAAATTTTCTGTAGTAAATTTGATCTGATTAGTAACTCTATAATATCTTTCTCTTTCATCATCTTCATTATAACGGGTAAGTGGATAAACCCTGTAGTATTGTGTCTCTAAGTTTACTAGATCTCTTTCTTCGAGAATAGTCATTAAATTACTCACAGTTTGACTGTTTTCTCTAACTGCTTCAGCCTGATCTTCATTTTCATTCTGGAAGCCAAGTACAACATCAACAATATTTGGTTCAAATTCCTTCTGTCTCGAAATGCTGAGATTAGTAGTTATATAATCCTTTTCTACTTCTTCTTTAACAACCTCCACTGGTGCCTGTGCTTGATTTGTTGATGTATCAAAATAAAGTCCATTAACAACTAAAACAGAAAGTAATATTAAAGCTAAAAAAACTAAAGAAATATCCAAGAAAATACATTTTTTTCTCCTTTTCTGTTTTCCTTTTTTTCATTTTTTTATTTTTTTAATGTTATTGTTGATCTTTAAATACT
>JAGYNO010000100.1 GCA_018399955.1 Halanaerobium sp.
CAGCAGTGATATCCGCTTCTGCCATCGCTTTGCGGCAGTTTTCTAAACTTTTTTCGTAAATTTCTTCTGCATCGTGTTCTACCATATTCTCTTCGGGAGTATACTGAGTGAATTCCTGATAGCTCTGTCCTACAATATTGAAATCGTGATCAAATATTAAAGATCTGGTACCTGTAGTTCCTTCATCAATAACCAGTACATATTTTTTCATCTTTTATCTCCCTTCAAATTTGAGCTTTTCTTTTAAGCAATTTTGAATTCAATCCTGAACTTTAATTATTAATAAAATTCTTTCCCTAAATTATTTTATCTCCTTAGATCCTGCTGCTGAACTCAGCCCTTCCTAAAAAATGAATATTTGGAATTTTAAATTTCTAAGCTTCCTGAATAGTCCCAACTAACTTCCCGGATGAACGGCTCTCTTAAGCTTAATAAGCAATTCCTGCATATTTTCAGATTGAAAAATTGATCGGCCAAATATAATGCCTGAAGCCCCATTTTCTAGATAACGCCCAGCATTAGAAAGAGTTTGACTTTCTCCTCTGTTTTCACCTCCCGCAGTTAAAATTGGAATGTCTATCAGTTCTGCTATTTCAGCCAGTTTTTGATCACTGCCTGGATAAATCATCTTAATAATATCTGCTCCAATATCCTGGGCAATCCTTGTATATAACTTCATCAGCTCGATATCGTGTTTTTTCTCCGGCTCAACCGCCTCTCTGGCAAAACGCGGTTCCATGATCAGCGGCAGTCCATATTCCCTTGACTGACTGACATAATCTCTGTTTCGCCTGATTTCTGCTGCCTCTCGATCCGGGTCTTCTGCTCCAAGATAAAGATATGACATCACAGCATCAGCTCCAGCCTTTAGAGCATCTTCAATTGTGAAGAGTGATACTGCCGAACCTTCCTGATAGGGAATAATTTTTTTGCGGCTGTAATTTTGATAATCAATCTGAATAATCAAGGAGGCCTTATCTTTTCCATAAAAGAGATCCTCAAGGTGTTTAACTGAACCAGGATTTAAAATTACCCCATCTACCTCTTCAGCAATCACGGCCAGGTTTTTTCTGATCTCAGATAAATTTTCTGCACCCTTAATCGGCCCATAGATCACTGAATGTGAATAAGCATTGATCAAAGCTTTACCATCATCGGGGTTAAATAGCCTCTGCATCCGTATTGCTTTTCCTGTGCTGGCATCCATATAAATCACCAGACCTTTATTAAATCTGTAAAATAGCCGAATTCTTTATCATAATTATCTTCATTTAACACCTTATAGCTATAGGGGTCAAAAACAATCAATTTTTTATGAATAGATTTTTCAATCTGCTTCAATCCATCTGCATAAATTGCCTCTTCTATTTCTTCAGGAAAGAGGTAGAGCTCATATTCTGCAGTCAGCGGGAACTGCCAGATATTTACCTGATTCATCCGCGGACCTTTAGAATAGAGCGGCAGAAACTCAATAGAAGATGGAAGTATACTGTCTGTCTCTGCCGCCAAAAGTTGGTTGATTTTTTCATTGTATTTTAGATATCTGCTGTAAAAGCTGCCTGCATGTAAATATACACCCTGCTCTGTTTTTAATTCTTCTAGAATATCTATTATATTGATGATATTGAAATTATGCTCAACTCCCAATTTCTCAGCAAAATGTTTTAATAAGTAATGACTCTGTCCGGTTATGGTAATTATCTTTTTGATATTTTTTTCTTTTAATTCAGCAAATAGACCTTCAAGATAAGCTTTACCCTGCTCGATTAATCCATATGCGAAATATTCCCAGCCCGCAAAGTGGTGTTCAAGTTCTGGAGTAAATTTTATATTTTTTTCTGTAAAATAGCTGCCGATTTTTTTGAGAGCTCCCGGAACATATTTTACAGTCTGGTCATCTATAAATAAATAGTTTTCTGAATCAACTTCCTGTGGAATATCATTTAAACATTCTGCAAATTTTGCTTCATCGATATTTAAGAGGTGGCCGTAATTGTCTGCTATCTTAACAATGATTTTTTCTAATTCTCCATTCATAATACCAGAACGGTAAATCATCTCACGCCCGAGGAGCATGATATCTGTATAATCTTCGGGGGATTCACCAAAGTTCTGCCATCTCTCTCCCTGTCTTGATAAGATCGACTTAAAAATGATTTCTGCACTGTACTGAGAAGCTTCCAGTTCTTTAGAATAAAGTGAACGGATAAGCTGAGCTTTACGGGATGGATAATCGTGCATCTCCTTAGTGGCCCTAAATTCTGGATTATATGACAGCCCCTGATCCATGCTGATAACCTGTTTATTCAGTTCTTCAATGTGGTTTTCTAATTTATAGGAAATCATAAACCTAACACCCCTCTGTTTAGTAATTTATCTGGATCAATTTTTTCTTTGAGAGCCTTCATTAAATAGAGGCCTGCTTCTCCATGTTCTTCTTCCATCCAGGGTGCTTTAGCCTTACCAATACCGTGGTGGTGAGAAACATTTCCACCATTTGCCAGACTTGCTTCAACTGCCAGCTTCAAACACTTTCTGTACAATTCTTCTCCCTTATAATCATCTTCAGTTTTTGCATGGAAAATAACATAAACACTGGCACCTGTGTGATAAAAGTGTGAAAAATGACAGTCTACATAGTCACAGAAAGGTTCAAGTGCATTTCTCATCTCTCTCCAGACAGCTTCTATTTTATCCCAGGGAGCTGCTACTTCTATCGCATCAGCTGTACCACCTTTTTTGCGGTCATAATCGAGCATACCCTTTGTTGAAAAACGACTTTCAAACCACTTATTGCCGCCTTCTTCTCCCTTGTAATTAGCACCATGGGCCAGACAGGTTTCCTTCACTTTTTTTCTCTCTACCTCTACCATTTCTTTCAGACCTTCATAACCGAGAAAGAGTACACACATTCCTTTTTCATAACCTAATGCCTTAATTTTTGGCTTAGACTCTACCTCATCATAAAGCCTGACAACAGGAGGTCTGATTCCCTGCCGCATAAAATTCCGCACAGCCTCTAAACCAGAATGGGTATCAGGAAATGTATAAGCTTCAAAGGCTCTTTTTTCGGGCAGCGGATATATTTTCATCTCCACCTCTGTGATAATTCCGTAGACTCCCTCACTGCCGATAAAGAAATACTTGAGATCTGGGCCAGAAGATCTGCGTGGTGCCTTATGTGTAGACAGCACCTGACCATCTGGGAGTACTACCCGCAGTGAATTTACCATATCATCCATTTTCCCATATTTAGTAGAAAATGTTCCTATGGCATCTGTGGCTGCCATTCCACCAAAAACGGCACTCTGAAATGACTGGGGATAATGGCCGCTTGTATAACCTTTTTCATTCAGCATATTTTCAAATTCCGCTCCGGTCAGGCCTGCACCGGCAGCTGCTGTACAATTTGTGGGATTAATCTCAAACTTGCGCAATTTTTTAGTATCGATCATTATTTCCTGTTCTTCAGCTATAGTACCTCCAACAATACCTGAACCTCCACCATAAGGAATCAAACTTACCTTTTTTTGATAGGCCTCTGCCAGCAGTTTAGAAATCTCCTCTTCGCTTTCAGGTACGATGACCGCATCTGGCAGATATTTATAGTGATCCTGGAGAATCCATTTGTATTCGACCGGAAATGTTGCATGAGCATAGATCAATCTTTCTTCCTTTTGAGTGTAGATCTCAAGCTGAGGCATTTCTTTTTTAATTTCTTCTATGTATTCTTCATTTATTTTTTTCAATTTTACACACCTCGTCTATTATAGTTAGGAATATTGTAAATTAAATATCAGTCATTTTTAAGTGCAAGAAAGTGGTGCTGATAGATCTCGCTGTTGTAAAAAGTCTATCCGAAGGCGTGCCCTGGTTTGAG
>JAGYNO010000101.1 GCA_018399955.1 Halanaerobium sp.
AATCCTGAAGCTACTGTTCTTCCACCTTCTCTAATAGCAAATCTCTGTTTTTCTTCCAAGGCAACTGGGGCAATTAACTTAACTGTGACATTGGCAGTGTCACCGGGCATCACCATCTCTGTTCCTTCAGCTAAATTTAAATCACCAGTAATATCAGTTGTTCTGATATAAAACTGTGGTTTATATCCGCTAAAGAAAGGAGTATGTCTGCCACCCTCTTCTTTGGTTAAAGTATAAACCTCTGCTTCAAATTCTGTATGAGGAGTAATACTGCCCGGCTTGGCTAAAACCTGGCCTCTTTCTACCTCTTCTTTCTTTAATCCTCTCAAAAGCACTCCTGCATTATCTCCAGCTCTACCCTCGTCTAAAGATTTGTTAAACATTTCAATACTAACAGCTGTAGTTTTTGTGGTTGGTTTAATCCCAACGAGCTCTATTTCTTCCCCTGCTTTTACAATACCTCTTTCAATTCTGCCGGTAGCAACAGTTCCTCTTCCTTCTATTGAAAAAACATCCTCTACTGCCATTAAAAATGGCTTATCAATGTCTCTCTCTGGCTCTGGGAAGTATTCATCTACTGATTTCATCAATTCATATATTGGTTTTACTTTTTCATCTTCAGCAGATTCAGCTTCTAAAGCCTTAAGAGCAGAACCTCTAATAACTGGAATTTCATCTCCAGGAAAATCATATTTCTTTAAAAGTTCCCTAATCTCTGATTCTACCAAATCAATCATTTCTGGATCATCAACTGAATCGCATTTGTTTAAAAAGACAACAATTGCCGGTACGCCAACTTGTCTAGCAAGCAAAAGGTGTTCCCTAGTTTGAGGCATTGGACCATCTACTGCAGAAACAACTAAAATGCCTCCATCCATCTGGGCAGCACCGGTAATCATATTTTTAATATAATCGCTGTGTCCCGGACAGTCAATGTGGGCATAATGCCTGTTTTCTGTCTCATATTCAACGTGAGCTATATTAATAGTTAAACCACGAGCCTTTTCCTCAGGAGCGGCATCTATTTGATCTATACCTTTGTCAGAAGCACTAAGTCCTTTCAACTTCATAGCTTTAAGGATAGCTGCTGTTAAAGTAGTTTTACCATGATCAACATGACCCACTGTTCCTATGTTTAAGTGTGGTTTGCTTCTTTCAAATTTTGCTTTTTCAGCCATAAATTTTATTTAATTATTTTAATAATAATTTAGTTAAATATCTTAACTTAAGATAGAAAAATGTCAAGACCTTTTTATTCTACCACTAAAAAGGCAAGTCTTCAAGCCTCAATTCATCCACTGGCATTTCTTCTTTAGCTATTACTTCAGTGCTTTGAGATATATCTGGTTTTTTTTCTTCAGCCCTTAATTCAATGGGCTTTTGGTTTAGATCGAGCTTTTTTTGGTCAGCGTTACTCTTTAAAGAAGAAATAACCATTATTGGTTTATCATTTTCAACTATAATAATTTTTGTATTATCTTCTAACAAATTTTTAATCTCTTGTAAATCCATAAAGCAATATTAATTATTCACCCTCCACAATTTTCTGGGTAATGTTCCCTGGCACTATTTTATAGGAATCAAACTCCATTGTAAAGGCCCCTCTTCCATGAGTCATAGAACGCAAGGAAGTAGCATAGCCAAACATTTCAGCCAAAGGCACGTTGGCTTCGATAACTTTCATCTTGGATCTATCAAAACTTTCTTTAACACTGCCTCTTCTAGCGCTTAAATCACCGACAATATCACCAAAAAATTCTGTTGGAATAGTAACTTCTAATTTCATTACTGGTTCTAGTAAAACTGGCTTGGCTAATCTGACTGCCTGCTGTAAAGCTTGAGAACCGGCAATCTTAAAAGCAGCTTCAGAGGAATCAACTTCATGAAAAGAGCCATCATAAAGAGTAGTTTCTATATCTACCAAAGGATAACCGGCCAAAACTCCTCTATCCATAGCCTCGGCTACTCCTTTTCTGACAGCTGGAATAAATTCCTTTGGAATTATGCCACCTTTAATTTCATCTATAAACTCAAAACCTTCTCCTCTTTCCTTGGGTCTGACTTTAAGCCAAACATGTCCGTATTGTCCGCGTCCACCGCTTTGTCTGATATACTTGCCTTCAGCTTGAGATTCTTGGGTAATTGTTTCCTTATAAGCAACTTGAGGACGGCCAACATTAGCTTCCACTTTGAATTCTTTTTTCATTCTATCAACTAAAATTTCTAAATGAAGTTCCCCCATTCCAGAGATAATAGTCTCCCCTGTTTCTTCATCGGTTCTAATTTTAAAAGTAGGATCCTCTTCAGCTAACTTTTTTAATGAAAAACCAAGCTTCTCCTGATCTGCTTTTGAATTAGGTTCTATTCTAATAGAAATAACTGGTTCAGGAAAACTGATGCTTTCTAGAATAATAGGATGTTCAGGATCACAAATTGTATGTCCAGTCTCAACGTCCTTTAAGCCAACTGCTGCGGCAATATCACCCGCATAGAGTTCTTGAACATCTTCTCTGTGATTTGCGTGCATTCTAACAATTCTTCCAATTCTAACTCTTTTACTATTAACTGGATTAAGAAAGCTTTGATTGCTGCTGGCTTCCAATTTTCCTGAATAAATCCTAAAATAGGTCAGGGCGCCGACATAGGGGTCGGTAGCTATTTTAAAAGCTAAAGCAGAAAACGGTTCCTCGTCTGAATTTCCTCTTTCTAGAGGTTCTCCTGTTTTTACATCTTTTCCTTTTATAGGAGGAAGATCTTTTGGACTGGGAAAATAATATAACACAGCATCCAATAAGGGTTGAATTCCCTTGTTCTTTAAAGCTGAACCGCAAAAAACTGGAACTAAATCATAACTTAAAACACCCTTTCTTAAAGCTCGCCTAATTTCTGAAACCTCTAAATCTTTGCCCTCTAAATATTTCTCCAAAAGTTCATGATCTTCTGCAGCCACCTTTTCAAGCATTTTAGAGCGCCACTCTTGGGCTTTTTCTTTTAAATCATCTGGAATTTCCTCCTCTTTGCAGTGCTCTCCGTGATCACCTTCAAATCTTAAAGCTTTCATTTTTACTAAATCAATAACTCCAGAAAGATCTGATTCTTGGCCAATTGGTATTTGGACTGCTACTGCTTTAGTGGTCAATCTATCCCAAATGCTTTGGAGACTATCTTCAAACGAAGCACCCATTCTATCTATTTTATTTATAAAACACATTCTAGGAACATTAAACTTGTCTGCCTGATGCCAAACAGTTTCTGACTGGGCTTCTACTCCAGCTACTCCGTCAAAAACAACAATAGCTCCGTCTAGAACCCTGATTGAACGCTGAACTTCAGCAGTAAAATCTATGTGTCCGGGTGTATCAATAATATTTATTTTGTGCTGCCTTTCTTTATTGTCTTTATCTTCTATTGGATGCCAAAAACAAGTTGTTGCAGCTGAAGTAATGGTAATTCCCCTAGCTCTTTCTTGTTCCATCCAGTCCATAATAGCTTGGCCTTCGTGAACCTCTCCTATTTTGTGGGAAATTCCAGTATAAAATAAAACACGCTCGGTTACTGTGGTTTTACCGGCGTCTATATGGGCGATAATACCAATATTTCTGTATTTTTCTATAGGAAATTGTCTCATAATATGATTAAAATGGGCTACAAAATACGAATGCGTACGAATATACGAAAATTAGTTATTTTAAGTTGACTACTCTTTTATGCTTAACACCGCTTCCAGTAAAATGAGCTATTATGCCTAATTTTAAATTCTTTGCCCTTAAATAAGAATAAAGCTGACGAATATCTTTTTTTGAGAAGTACTCTCTAACCTTAATTTCCAACACTATTTTATTTTCAATTAAAAAATCAAAATAATACATCC
>JAGYNO010000102.1 GCA_018399955.1 Halanaerobium sp.
AAATATATTCAAATGTCAATTTTTTCCTTAAAAACTTTTTCTTTTTTTAACTAAAAATTTATCTCAGCTAAATTTTTTTCATACTAAATAAATTAGCATAGTTTACTGCTGCTATATATTGTTAATAGGTAAAAAACAGCCCTAAAGGGCTGTTTGATTAATTTAATCTCTATTTTGATTAATATATTCGGCAAGATCACTTATGGTTTCAATTCTCCTCTCTTCTGCTTTTTCTTCTTTCATCAGCAGACAGAAAGTATTATTTGCAGAAGCATAATCTAACCAGATTATATTATTATTTTCTCTATCCCATTCCTTTACTGTTTGATATGCTTCTTCTGATTCGATAATTTCTTCTTCATAACCCATCGTTGTCATCAATGTTGTTCCGGTATATTCCCAGTATAAATCAATCTCACCAGATTCTATTGCAGGCCGGAGTACTGCAGTTTCTCCTAAACTTGTTCTATCTTCTACTGGATAACCATGGTTTTCAAGCAGCTTTATTGTCATATGACCAAGTATAAGCTGTTCTGTCCAGGGTTTTGAAGCAACTGCAATTTCAGGGCCATCTTTTTCTTCAGCATTCTCTACAAAAAGATCATTTTCTTCCAAAAAATCCTGTGCAACTTTTTCTGGTTCCTGACCATCAACATCCGATTTTTTATTTAGTTCGATCTGTGTCTGCTGATCAAGCAGAGGTGGTAATTTATTAATTACAGATTCTAATTCAGGATACTCATCTAAAATTTCTTTTCTAACACTCGGTGCAGGATTATAGACAGGAAAAAATCCTTTATCATCTTCTAATATTCTGAGATCCATAGCAGCTATTCGTCCATCTGTGGCAAATCCTACAGCAACATCTACTTTATCTGAATCAAGCGCTTCATAGCTCAAACCAACCTGCATGGGTTTTAGAGCATCACGATCGAACTCAAAATCATATTCTTCTTCTAAACCTGAAAGCCCATCATCTCTTTCTTTAAAATCAATAGTAGTTGCCATTCGAATTGTTTGCTGTTCACCTGCAGATTCCTGTGCTTCTTCCCCTGAGCAGCCGCTTAAAACAAGAGCAAATATCATAGTCAGAGCAAATAGAGAAATTAATAATTTTTTCTTTTTCTTCATTATAAAATCACTCCTTAAAATTTTACAGTATTAATCAAAATTCCTGTAATTTAAATTCTAAGAGCTGGAATAAATTATCTATTCCCACAGCAATCAAGGCGGAAAGTCCAGACCCTAATAATATTTTCTTGGTGTCAAATCTAACTAAACCTGTAAATATTAATTCACCTAAACCACCTGCTCCAATTAAATTTGAGATAACCGCTGTACCGACAGTTATAACTGAAGCTGTCTGGATACCTGCTATTATAAATGGTAGTGCTAGAGGCAGCTCTACTTTATATAAAACCTGAAATGGGGTCATTCCCATTCCTCTGGCTGATTCTATAATTTCAGCCTCCACACTGTTTAGCCCTGCCAGAGTATTCCTAACAATCGGTAAAAGCGCATATATAGTTAAGGCAGTTACAGCCGGAAAAAAGCCTATTCCGAGCAGTGGTATAAAAATTGCTATAATTGCCAAACTGGGTAAGCCCTGTGCTATATTAAAAATCGCCATAATTTTTCCTGAATATTTTTTCATCATATCCCTGCTGAGAAGAATTCCGGAAGGAACTGCAATTAATAATGCAGTTGAGACAGCTATAGCCACTAACTGCAGATGTTCAATCATTAGGCTTATTCCGTCATTCAAAAATATCTGCCAAATATCATTCCACATTTACTTACCCCCCTCAACAGTTTTTTCTTTTAATAATCCCGGTGAAACCAAAATCCTTTTTAAAAGCTCAACTAATCTGTCAACGATTATAGAAATAGAAGATACTACTATAGCTCCACTGATTATCATTTCTGTTTTGCTCCTAACAATACCCTGATAAATTAACTGCCCGAGATTTCTCTCGCCAATAAAAACAGCTAAAGTAGCTATTCCTACCATCATAACCAGGGCAACTCTTATACCTGCAATTATGACCGGCATAGCCATCGGCAGCTGAACTTTCCATAAAATCTGTTTTTCCGTCATTCCCATAGCTCTGGCTGATTCCAATACAGCCGGGTCAACCTCATTTAATGAAGTATAAACATTCCTGACAATAGGAATCATCGAATATAATACAAGAGCAAATATCGCACTCCTCATATTAAGACCAAAAGCTGGAATAGTCATTAAGATACCATAAAGCGAAACACTCGGAACCGACATTATCAAACTGCCAAAACCTAGTAATGATTTTGCAGTTTTATCTCTGTTGCGAATTATCACACCTACACTAATCCAGATAATTAAAGATAAAGTAATCGAAATAGCAATCAAATAAAGATGTGCAAATGTATAGTCTAGAATCTTATCCCAGTTTGAAATAAAATAATTAATTACAGACATCTTTAACCTCCCCGGATTTATTGATTATACTCATCACTTATATAATCCTGAATGCTGTTCATAGTAATCTGGCCATTCAAGTTCTTTTTTTCATCAACTATAGGAATTAACTCTACATCGTTTTCTATCATTTTATTTAATACATCTTTTACAGATGCATCTTCTTCGATGACAGGTGTTTCTTTGATATATTTCTGCCAGTTAGATACCTGATTATCCTGAAGTCTTTTTAAGTTAACATAACCGTTTAATTTTTCCTCTTCTCTAGTTATGAGAATATAATTTTGTTTTGAAGCTTCTAATTTTTCCATTACTTCTTCATAACTATCTGAGCTGTCAGCTTTATGATAGACATCATTCATTATTGTTTTTGCTTTCAGCAGATTAAGAACTTTTAACCCCCTATCTGAACCTATAAAATCTTCTGCAAATTCATTTTTAGGATTAAATAAAATGTTTTTAGGGGTATCATACTGCACCAGTTTACCCTTATTCATGATCGCAATCTTATCTCCCATTTTTATTGCTTCATCTATATCATGTGTTACAAAACATATTGTTTTATTTATTTTTTTCTGCAGTCTTAAAAATTCATTCTGCAGATCAGCTCTTGTTATAGGATCAACTGCTCCAAAAGGTTCATCCATAAGCATAATGGGGGGATCCGCAGCCATCGCACGTGCAACTCCAACCCTCTGCTGCTGACCTCCGGATAATTCGTCTGGGTATTTATCGATATGGTTTTCCGAGTCAAGTCCAATCAAATCAAGTAGTTCAACAACTCGCTCTTCTATTTTTTCTTCATCCCATTCTAATAATTTAGGAACTGTGGCGATATTTTCTCTGATTGTCATATGTGGGAAAAGTCCAATCTGCTGTATTACATAACCTATTTTTCTTCTCAAAATACTTTTATCCTGTTCTACTACATTTGTTCCTTCAATAAATATCTTGCCGGAGGTAGGTTCAATCAGCCTATTGAGCATTTTTAATGTGGTGGTTTTTCCACAACCTGATGGACCAACAAATACACATATTTCTCCCTCTTCTACTTTTAAATTAAGATTAGATACAGCTTTTTCTTCTTCACCCTGATAAACCTTTGTCAAATTCTCTACCTTTATCAATTTTTCCACCTCCAATAAAAAAACGCGCCTCATATATATGCAGACACGTTTGGATTCCTGAACGAATATTATATTTCTGTCAATTAAAGGATATCAAAAACCAAAATGATTTGCAAATTAGAGTTATGATTAGCAATACTATTCTAATCAGCTTTAATCTGATTTATAGGCATTTAATTATATTTTATAGTTTTCGATACTAATAATAGAATGTACCTTACTTATAGCATGAAAATATGATATCATCTGCTTATAACATATTAATTCTATATTGAATGTAGATAAA
>JAGYNO010000103.1 GCA_018399955.1 Halanaerobium sp.
ATCTTTCGGCAGATATCTTATTTATGACCGGAGAATTTAGTTTTTCCGGGCCATCACCAGAAGAGCTCTCTCTTTCAAATTATAAATTGGGGCGCAGAGAGCCCGAAGCTGAACTGCTTGGTCCCCTCAAAGCTCATGAATTTTGGATGGGTGATATCAGGCAGAACTCTGTTCAAGATATTTTTAAATCCAATGATTTACGGGGATTGATGTTCAGCAGCTTCCCCTATGACCGTTCCGATTATTTTGATTCACATGTATTTGAGGGAGAGCTGCCAGAAGGTTGGGAGGTAGAACTGTACAGTGGTGAACAGCTGCTTGATTTTGAAAGTTCAAATGAAGAGGAAAAATATACTTTTGAGGATATACCGATCAATTATGGGAAAAATGAATTTACACTTGTCTTTTATGACGAGCTGGAACAGAGAGTAGAAGAAACTGAATATATAAGCATTAATTCAACCCAGGTACCCCCAGGTGAATATTATTATGAATTCAGTTATGGTAAAGATGAAGATGAAAATGAGATTGAAAGAGGATTATACGAATATGCTTATGGATTAAATAAAAATATCAGCTTAATCATGGATACAGCAGAAGTGGCTGAAGAAGAGGGAGCGAATTATTTCAGCAGTTTGGGCCTAACAGGATCTTTTAATAATCTAAACTGGAAAAGTGTTTATCTGAATGATCATGCGGGTGGTTCAGGGATTGGTATTGATTTCAATACTAATATTTTAAATACAAGGGTTAATGGAGATTTTATGTATTTCAATGATTTTGAGAGTCCAGAAGTTTCGGACCTCAAATATCGAAGCAATCTGGAGCTTAGACGCTCATTCAGCTTGGTTTCGGGTTTAAATATATACTCAGTTTTAGATATTAAACAGCGGGATTCAGATTGGGAATATCAGCTGACGAACAGGCTGTTCAGCTCTTTTTCTCTTGCTGACTTTCGTTTCAGAAACAGGTTAAATAGTAAATTGACCGAATCATCTTCAAACAGCAGTGGAGAATTAAGAATGACGAAAAGATTTTCTGATTATTATTTGGGAGCTCTGCTTGATTATGAGTTTGATCCCTGGGAAGCTAATAATCTTTCCCTTGAACTCCGTGGTCTGATCAATTATTTAAATAAAAAAACAGAAAATAGCGAATATTATTTTGAGCTGAACAGCAGTTATAATTTAGAAGATAAAGGCAGCAAATATTCGGCATCAATAAATAAAGAAAGAGAAGATTCTCTGCATAGTTTTGGCTTAAGTTACAGCAGGGATGAGTTTTCTGCAGAGTTTAGTACAGATCAAGAAGGAAGAAAAGCAGGGATTGAACTGAGTTATTTTGATCAAGATGATTATCAATTATCATTTGAACTATCCAAAAGTTTTGGATTTGATCATAATGGAAAAAGGCATAATACCGTTGGATCTGAAGATGCAGCGGCTTCTCTGGAGGTATATATCGAACAGGGAGAAAAAAAAATCCCGCTTGAAGATGTTGGCGTCAAAATCAATGATGTAAAAACAGATTACAGGACAGATTCAGAGGGTAATCTGCTGATTCCACTTGAAGCAGATCATAAGACCGATATTTCTCTAGATCTTGATACTTTAAAGAATCCATTTTTGATTCCGGAAAAAGAAGGCATCAGCTTCACGCCCCGCCGGGGACAGCCTTATAAAGTAGAAATACCGCTTCTTTTGGCTGGAGAGTTGACTGGTCAGGCATATATCAAGGAGGGCAAAAAGATTACTGCTTTAGTCGGAAGCGAAGTACAGCTGCTTGAAAAAAATAGTCAGGCTGAAATCGCTGCAGCAGCTTCTACTTCTTTTGATGGTTTTTTCTACCTGCAGGAAATTCCACCTGGAGAATATCTGCTCAAGCTCTCAGAACAGGATCTGAAAAGAAGAGGTTTAAGACAGCTTGAAATAGAAACTATCAAAGTAAGCAGAGATGGTGGATATGTTGGTCAATTTGAAATCATACTTGAGCAAGATGATTAAAATACACGGTGACTATCAATATATGTCGATAATTGTATAAATTTATATAAAATCCTTTTATTGTAACTTAACAAAAGGATTTTTTTAATTTCCAGAGAATTATAAAAAGGGGATAAGAGTTTTTATCTTCACTTTCAAGAATCTATGAGGTGGTAAAATTGTTCAAACTAAAAAATAAAAAACTAATCTCCTTTATATATCTGCTCTTCGGTTTGGCCTGGATTTATATCAGCGATAATATTCTGCTTAGTTTGGCTGCAGATCAGGAGGAGTTCATTCTCTTCCAGAGATATAAGGGGATCTTCTTTGTGACTGCAACAGCTGCTTTTTTTTACCTGCTGCTTAAGTATTATACTGATAACCTAAAAAGCCAGAAAGAAAAACTGAAAGCGAAAAACGAGCAGCTCAAACGCTCCAACCAGAAAATTGCTGATACAAATATAAAATTGGACAGGTCTTTCAATGAATTAAATAAGTTGAACAAACGCTTTGTGAGTATGATTAATACAGTCTCTGAACTAAATGAATATACTGAAGCAGGTGAAGAAGAATTTTTAACAAGGCTGCTGCATAAGGCAGTTGATATTGTACCTGAAGCAGATTACGGGAAAATATATACTTTTGAGGGTGAAAAGATAAGATTTGTTGATACTATCGGCCATGATCAGAACATTCTCAGCAAAATAACTATAAATCGAAAGGCTGTTTTAAAAGAGCAGAGAGAAGGTGTGTATCATTCTGAAGACTATTCTATAGATTTGAATCAGCTTACAGATAAAAACAGAGAAAATTTTTTAAGGGCTCTGCTGCCGATTAAAGAATCATTATACATTAATATTACAGTAGATGATAATGCAGTAGGCCGCATCTCACTTGATATTGCTTCTGACAATAACTCTACTTTTTCCAATACCAGTCAATCAATTTTAAAATCTTTTTCTACACTTGCCTCTTCATTTTTTGCTTACAAAAGATATGACAGCCTTCAGGGAAGATTTACTAAAGAACTTATCTCATCAATAATAAATATTCTAGAAATGTATGATATCTATACAAAAGGACACTCGGAAAGTGTGGCAAACTTCTCGCTGATTATTGCAGAAAAGATGGGCCTTCCTAATAAGATGGCCCTAGATGCATACTGGGCAGGGATGGTTCACGATATAGGCAAATTATTGATTCCATTACGGATTATCAATAAGAGAAGCAGACTTGATGATGATGAATATGATCTTGTAAAAAAACATCCTGTTTGGGGAAGCCGTGCTTTATCTGATTCACCTGTGCTCAGAGATTTATCCAAATATGTTCTTTATCACCACGAAAGGTGGGATGGTCGTGGATATCCCAAGGGCCTCAAAGGAGATGAAATCCCACTCATCTCCCAGATTTTAGGTACTGCAGATGCCTGGGATGCAATGATATCAAATCGCTCCTATAGAAAATCACTTTCTAAAGAAGAAGCTGTCAAAGAACTTAAAAAATATAGAGGAACTCAGTTTTCTCCAGAGGTTGTGGATGCATTTTTAGAAGTATTAGAAAAGGAAGACCTGGATATTTTAGCTGAGGTTGAAGATAAGTTCAGTGAGCTGGAATCGGAAGAAATAAATATCAAAGCACCTGATTACTTTGATCAGCTTTTTACCCACCTTGATCAGGGACTGGCCCTGCTTGACCAGAATTTTAATATTGTAAAAGTAAATGAAAGTTTTATGAGCATGTTCGGCTATAATGAAAAGGAGATACTTGGCTTTAATATTAA
>JAGYNO010000104.1 GCA_018399955.1 Halanaerobium sp.
AAAGAATTTAAAATTGGGTATAATAGCTCATTTTACTGGAAGCGGCGTTAAACATAAAAGAGTAGTCAACTTAAAGTAACTAATTTTCGTATATTCGTACGCATTCGTATTTTGTAGCCCATTTTAATTATATTATGAGACAATTTCCTATAGAAAAATACAGAAATATTGGTATTATCGCCCACATAGACGCCGGTAAAACCACAGTAACCGAGCGTGTTTTGTTTTATACTGGAATTTCCCATAAAATAGGGGAGGTTCACGAAGGTCAGGCTATTATGGATTGGATGGAACAGGAAAGAGACAGAGGTATTACAATTACTTCTGCTGCTACAACTTGTTTTTGGCATCCAACAGAAGATAAGGATAATAAAGAAAGACAGCATAAAATAAATATTATTGATACGCCTGGACACATTGACTTTACTGCTGAAGTTCAGCGCTCCATCAGGGTTTTAGACGGTGCTATTGTTGTTTTTGATGGAGTGGCCGGAGTAGAAGCCCAGTCAGAAACTGTTTGGCATCAAGCAGATAAGTTTCATGTTCCCAGAATGTGTTTTATCAATAAGATGGATAGAATGGGAGCTTCTTTTGAAGACAGTCTTCAAAGTATTTGGGACAGATTGACTCCTAAAGCAGTAGCAGTTCAGATACCAATTGGTCAAGAATCAAACCTTTCTGGAATTATTGATTTAATAAAAATGAAAGCTTTAAGATTTGAAGGCGACTATGGAGAAAAATACAAAGAAGAGAAAATTCCAGATGATTTAAAAGAAAAGGCTAATCAGTGGCGTTCTAAAATGCTTGAAAAGGTAGCTGCAGAAGATCACGATCTTTTAGAAAAATATTTAGAAGGTAAAGATTTGGAAGTTTCAGAAATTAGGGAAGCTTTAAGAAAAGGCGTTTTAAGTTATGATTTAATTCCAGTATTTTGCGGTTCAGCTTTGAAGAATAAAGGAGTTCAACCCTTATTAGATGCTGTACTATATTATTTTCCAAGCCCAGAAGATCTTCCTCCTATAAAAGGTAAAGATGCAAAAACAGGAGAACTTTTAGAGAGAGGAAATTCAGACGATGAACCATTTTCTGCTTTAGCTTTTAAAATAGCTACTGATCCTTATGTTGGTGCCTTAACTTATTTCAGAATCTATTCAGGTAAGCTGGAAGCCAGCAGTAACCAAGCCTTTTTAAATCCAGTTAATGGTAAAAAAGTTAGGATTGGAAGAATTGTTAGAATGCACGCAAATCACAGAGAAGAAGTTCAAGAACTTTATGCAGGAGATATCGCTGCAGCTGTTGGTCTAAAAGATGTTGGAACTGGACACACAATTTGTGATCCTGAACATCCCATTATTTTAGAAAATATTACTTTTCCTGAACCAGTTATTTCTATTAGAATAGAGCCTAAGTCAAAAGCTGACCAGGAAAAACTTGGTTTTGCATTAAAAAAATTAGCTGAAGAAGATCCTACTTTTAAAATCAGGACTGACGAAGAGACGGGAGAAACTATTATCTCTGGAATGGGAGAACTTCATTTAGAAATTTTAGTTGATAGAATGAAAAAAGAATTTAAAGTGGAAGCTAATGTTGGCCGTCCACAGGTTGCTTACAAAGAAACAATTACTCAAGAATCTCAAGCTGAAGGGAAATATATAAGACAAAGTGGCGGACGTGGGCAGTACGGACATGTTTGGCTTAAAGTCCAGCCCAAAGAAAGGGGAGAAGGCTTTGAGTTTATAGATGAAATCAAGGGTGGTATAATTCCTAAGGAATATATTCCAGCTGTAAGAAAAGGTGTAGCTGAAGCTATGGATAGAGGGGTCCTGGCTGGTTATCCTTTGGTAGATATAGAAACTACTCTTTATGATGGTTCTTTTCATGAAGTTGATTCTTCTGAAGCTGCTTTTAAGATTGCTGGCTCTCAAGCCTTGCAGCAAGCAATTAAATTAGCTAAGCCGGTTTTATTAGAGCCGGTAATGAAACTTGAAGTTACTATTCCAACAGAATTCTTTGGTGATATCGTTGGTGACTTAAGTTCTAGAAGAGGCAGTGTTAAAGAAAGTTTTGATAGAGCCAAAATGAAAGTTGTTGAAGCTAATGTGCCTTTGGCTGAAATGTTTGGTTATGCTACTTCTTTGCGTTCAATGACTCATGGAAGAGGGGGCTTTACAATGGAGTTTGATTCATATAAAATAGTGCCAGGGAATATTACTCAGAAAATCGTGGAGGGTGAATAATTAACATTTTTTATGGATTTACAAGAGATTAAAAATTTGCTGGAAGAAAATACAAAGATTATTATAGTTGAAGACAATGAACCAGTAATGGTTATTTCTTCATTAAAGAATAATGTTGACCAGAAAAAACTTGAGCTTGATCAGAAACCCATTGAACTAAAAGGTGAAGAAAAGAAACCAGATGTATCTCAAAGCACTGAAGTGATAGCTAAAGAAGAGATGCCAGTGGATGAATTAAAGCTTGAAGACTTGCCTTTTTAGTGATAGAATAAAAAGGTCTTGACTTTTTTTGATTTTAAGTTAAGATATCTAATTAAATTATTATTAATATAATTAAATAAAATTTATGGCTGAAAAAGCAAAATTTGAAAGAAGTAAAACACATTTAAACATAGGGACAGTAGGCCATGTTGATCATGGTAAAACCACTTTAACAGCAGCTATTCTTAAAGCTATGAAGCTCAAAGGATTTTCTGCTTCTGATAAAAATATTGATCAGATTGATTCTGCTCCCGAAGAAAAGACTCGCGGTTTAACTATCAATATAGCTCATGTTGAGTATGAGACTGAAAATAAGCATTATGCTCATATTGATTGTCCCGGACATAGTGACTATATTAAGAATATGATTACTGGCGCTGCCCAGATGGACGGAGCTATTCTAGTTGTATCTGCAGTAGATGGTCCAATGCCTCAAACCAGAGAGCATCTTTTGCTTGCTAGACAAGTTGGCGTACCAGCTATTGTTGTATTTTTAAATAAATGTGATTCAGTTGATGATCCAGAAATGATTGATTTAGTAGAATCAGAAGTTAGGGAACTTTTAAAGAAATATGAGTTTCCTGGAGATGAAGTTCCAATTATTAGAGGTTCTGCACTTAAGGCTTTAGAAGCTGAATCTGCTGAAGATGAAAAGATAAAACCAATATATGATTTAATGAAATCGGTAGATGAATATTTTCCAGAGCCAGAAAGAGATATTGATAAGCCATTTTTAATGGCTGTAGAAGATGTCTTTTCAATAGAAGGAAGAGGAACAGTTGCTACTGGCAGAATTGAAAGAGGTATTGTAAAGGCAGGGGAAGAAGTAGAGCTTGTTGGCATTAAACCAACTGCAAAAACTACAGCTGTTAGTATTGAAATGTTTAACAAATCTTTAGATGAAGGCAGAGCAGGAGACAACGCTGGAGTACTTTTGAGAGGACTAAAGAAAGAAGAAGTAGAAAGAGGTCAGGTTTTAGCTAAGCCAGGTAGTATTACTCCTCATACAGAATTTGAAGCAGAAGTTTATGCTTTAACAAAAGAAGAAGGCGGCAGACATACTCCTTTCTTCAGCGGTTATAAACCACAGTTTTATATCAGAACTACTGATATTACTGGTGATTTAAATTTAGCTGAAGGAACAGAGATGGTAATGCCAGGCGATACTTCTAACGTTACAGTCAAATTAATTGCTCCAGTTGCCTTGGAAGAAAAACAAAGATTTGCTATTAGAGAAGGTGGAAGAACCGTGGCT
>JAGYNO010000105.1 GCA_018399955.1 Halanaerobium sp.
TTTTAGGTAAAGATACTGTTAGTGTTTCTGATATAGAAGAATATCTTGAAAAAGGTGGAGAAGAGGAAGAAAAAGCAGCACCAAAGAAAAAATCAGGCGGTTCTTCAATGAGGAAAATTATTGGTGAAAGATTAACAGAGAGCTGGAGATCACCTCATATTTATCTCCGCAAAGAGATTGATGTGGAAGCATTAATGTGTTTTAAAGAATCACTAAAAGCAGAAGGTAGAGAAGTTTCTTTAAATGATGTAATTACCTATGTAACAGCCAAAGCCATTAGTGACAGCAAGAAAGTTAATACTGTAGAAACTGGAGATGGAGAATTTGAAATAGCTGAAGATATCAATATTGGTTTAGCTGTTGCTGTTGAAGAAGGACTTTTAGTTCCAGTAGTCAAAAATGCAGATCAATATAGAATCGAAGAATTAGCAGCAAAAAGTAAGGATCTTATCATTAGAACAAAAGAAAACAAATTAAAGCCAGATGAGATGCAGGGTGGAACATTTACAATTACAAATCTTGGAATGTTTGGGATCGATGAATTTACAGCGATCCTTAATCCACCACAATCTGCAATTATGGCAGTAGGTACAATAAAAGAAAAGGTATATATTGATTCATATAATGAAATCAAAGAAAAAAGAGTAATCAACTTTACCTTAGGTGTTGATCACAGATCAATAGATGGTGCTACAGCAGCTGTATTTATGCAGAAGTTTGCATCTTATATTGAAAATCCATATTTGTGCTTCTAATTGTAAATAGTTAATTTGGGGATAATAATATTGGGGGAAGAGGCCTGTAGTAATTAATTTATTGTAATATTAATATAATTATTAAATTACTGCAGGTTTTTTATATAATAATCATAATAAAATAGGAGGTAGTTAAATGAGTAAAACAATGAGAGCGGCAAGGTGGTACGGCCCAAAAGACATTCGAGTAGAAGATGTAGAAGCACCAGAAGTCAAAGCAGGGGAAGTAAAAATCAAGGTTGAGTGGTGTGGTATTTGTGGTTCAGATTTACATGAATATCTAGTTGGCCCAATTTTTATACCAGTTGGAGATGTTCATCCGATAACTAAAGAAAAAGCACCTGTTATTTTAGGGCATGAATTTGCTGGAGAAATAGTAGATAAGGCAGAGGGTGTCGACAATTTAGAAGTTGGAGACAAAGTAACATTAGAACCAATTTGGGCATGTGGAGAATGTGAAAAATGCAAAAGAGGAGACTATCAGATATGTGACCAATTAGGTTTTCATGGTTTAGCTGGTGGTGGTGGAGGCTTAGCAGAATACACAACTTTTCCTGCTGAGTTTGTGCATAAACTGCCCGAAGGTGTCAGTACCGAAGAAGGAGCTTTAGTTGAACCTATAGCAGTTGCAGTTCATTCACTTAGAAGAGGTAGATTTGTGCAGGGTGAGACAGCTCTAGTAACAGGTGCAGGTCCAATTGGACTTTCTACTGTTCTTGCCTTAAAATCTGCAGGAGCTCAGAAGATAATTTCTGTAGAAATTAAAAAGGCTAGAAAAGATTTTGCTAGAGAATTCGGAGCAGATATTGTTTTAGATCCAACTGAG
This sequence comes from Halanaerobium sp., assembly GCA_018399955.1. GTDB lineage: Bacteria > Bacillota > Halanaerobiia > Halanaerobiales > Halanaerobiaceae > Halanaerobium. The sequence continues at coordinate 1,582 of JAGYNO010000105.1, forward strand.
GTTGATGTTGTTGAAGAGGTTATGAAAATAACTGATGGCAAAGGTGTTGACGCTGCATTTGAAACAACTGGGGTACAAGCTGGTTTTGAAACTGCAGTTGCTTCTGTTGATAAAGGTGCAAGGGTTGTTGTAACGAGTATCTGGGAAGAGGAAGTAGAATTTCATTTAAACAATTTGGTTCTAGCTGAAAAAGAGATTATAGGTACACTGGCATATAATCGCGGTGTTTTTCCTGCTACAATATCTTTAGTTCAAGATGGCAGAATTGATGCACCAAAAATGATTACCAAAAAGGTTAAACTTGAAGAGGTTGTAGATGAAGCTTTTGAAGAGTTGGTCAAAAATAAAGATAAGCATATTAAAATATTAGTTACACCTGAATAATATAAGCTGTTTTCAACTTCACGAAATTAAAATTTTTTCAAAATAGGGAGGAATCAAAAAGTGGAAGCTGTATTTAAAGATGTTTTGCAGGTTGGTGTAGTTGTAGCAGATCTTGATAAAACTATGAAAACATATGCTGATAAATATGGTATTGGTCCCTGGGTAGTTTATGAATTCAATAAAGATACAGTGGCTGATATGAAGATAGATGGTGAAAGACAGGATTATGCAATGAAGCTTGCAGTTGCAGATATTGGAGGTGTACAGTGGGAGCTGATTGAGCCGCTGGATGAGATAAGTGATTATGCAGAGTTTTTAAAAGAGCATGGAGAAGGAATCCATCATGTGGCACTTGATACAGCATCATATGATGAAGCACTTGAATTCTGTGGTGAAAACGAGATAGATCAGCTGCAGTACGGCTACTGGGGAAAGAATTTCCACTATGATTACCGTAAAACACAGGCTGACCTCAAATGTATAGTTGAGCTTTATGGCCCTGAAGAAGATTTTGAATGGCCCGAACCAGTTGAAGTTTATCCAGAATAGATAAATGAATTGAGTTTTTTTTCTTGTAAATTTCAGAATATTAAAAATTAGTAATTTTTGCAGTGAGTTGGATTTTGAAAGGAGAAAAAAGATGAAATTAGATGGTAAAGTTGCTTTAGTTACTGGTGGAGGTCAGGGTTTAGGAGAAGGTATAGCAAAAAAACTTGCAGAAGCTGGCTGTAATATCGCTGTTGCTGATATAAACAAAGAAAATGCAGAAAAGGTTGCAGAAGACATTAGAGCAATGGGCAGAAAAGCGATTGCAGTTGAAGTTGATGTAACAGATTGGGATCAAGTTCAGAATATGGTTAAAGAAACTGATGAAAAACTTGGGGGACTTGATATAGCTGTTAATAATGCAGGTGTAATTTCAATTAAACCGGTTGAAGAATTAACTGAAGCTGACTGGGATCATGTACTCGATGTAAATGCAAAAGGAGTATTTTTATGTGCAAAAGCAGAAATACCATATCTTAAAAAACAAGAATGGGGAAGAATAATAAACACTGCTTCTATTGCTGGTAAATCAGGATTCCCAGATTTGGCTCATTACAGTGCATCTAAGTTTGCTGTTGTTGGTTTTACTAATGCACTTGCCAAAGAACTTGGCAGTACTAAGATCACTGTTAATGCAATCTGTCCTGGAATCATAGGCACTCAAATGTGGTATGGAGATAAAGGACTTGCTGCAGAATGGAAAGAGGAAGATGAAACCATGGAACAATCATGGCAGCGCAACCAAGAAGCATTAATTCCTCAAGGAGAAGCACAGACACCTGAAGATATGGGTGGTTTGGCAGTTTACTTTGCTACTGCTCCACATGTTACAGGTCAAGCTGTTGCTGTTGATGGAGGAATGACATTATAAGTTTACCACTCCAATAAAAAAGAATATTGTGCAAAAGGCTTAACCTCATTTGATTATAATCTAATTAGATGGGGTTAAGTTTTTTTAATTAAGAATAAGTATAATATAATGTTATAATGAAGATAACAATCTAATTGGAGGGATAATAAATGAAATTCGAAATAAAATATTTTGATGATTTAACTACAGATGAATTATATAAAATACTTAAGGCAAGAATAGATATATTTGTTGTAGAGCAAAATTGTCCTTATGAAGAGTGTGATAATAAAGATTATGATTCAATACATATTTTTGCGGAAGAAAAAAATAAGATAATAGCATATTTAAG
>JAGYNO010000106.1 GCA_018399955.1 Halanaerobium sp.
TGAAGACCTATTTGTTGATGAAGAAGACTGGCTGATTCGCTATCTGCTTATCGATACGAGAAATATCCTACCCGGTAAGCATGTTCTCATCGCTCCAGAGTGGATATCTCACATCAGCTGGAATAAGGAAGATGTTTTTGTTAATAAGACTAAAAAGGAAATCAAAGAAGCACCTGAATATAGAGAAGAAAGATCAGATTATCTTGTCGATAAAGATTATGAGAAAAAACTACATGATTATTATGGAGAGGATATTTACTGGAGATAAAAAAATATTAAATTGAATTCAGTATAAAAAAGAGCCCTTAATTGGGCTTTTTTTTTTGCTAATAGTGAAAATTGCTATTATTAGAAAAATAATTAGAGGAGATTCAGTTGATTTCAAGAATTTTATAATTATAATAGATTTAGCTATTTAAGCCCAGCTTTTAAAATCATGTTTAATAAAACAGGGGGGATAATTTGATGCAGAAAAATATTTTATTTATTATTGTAATAGTCTCAGCTTCAGTTTTCATATTAACTGCTTGTCAGAGTGGTGATCTTTTTTTATCAGATCAAGAAAAAATAACCGCCTCAAACCAAGTAATTGATAAGGCGCTGGCCAGTATAGTAAATGAAGATATGCAGAAACTTGAGATTTATACTACAGCAGACTTTGTTTATATTGAAGAAGAACAAGAGTACAGCTTTAATGATATGAAAACAATGTTTGAGTATTATATAAATCCACATGGTGAATACATTAAAATAGAATTTATTGATAGAATTTCAGAAGTTGAAAAAGAAGATAGAATAGCTGTGTCAGGAATTGTAAATTTTGCTTATATCGAAGGATATGGTGCTCCACAAAAATTTTCTTTTCCGGTAGAATTTAAGGTTGATAATATTGCTGGCAAATGGAAATTGAGTGTTTATGAAAATAATGTTGATTATTCTGATTATAATTAAAAGAGTTTATTTCAAACAAAAAATACAGCAGATTAAAAGTCCAGTTTTTGGAGGAGGAGCAGATGAATATAAAAAAAATCATTTTAGTTATGGTTTCAATTGTATTACTATTTTCACTAAGTGGTTGTGATGGTAGTTCTAGCTCAAATAATACAGTTCAGTATTATAATATAGATGGTTTTATTAGAACACAAAATTTTGATTCACCAATTGAGGGAGCAGAGATAGAAATAGCAGGTCAAAGTATAGTCACTAATGAAGATGGTTATTATATTATAGAAAAGATTAGAGGAGGCCGCTACAGCTGGAAGGTCAGCAGTGAAGGTTATCAGGGATTTTCAGCACCTGTATATATAGATGATGACATGACAATAAGTCAAAAGCTGGATATTGAAGCCGGAACAGCTGTATTCAAAGGGAGTATAAATATACATAACAGTTCAGTTAAAATTTCTGATATGGATTTAAAGACAGATAAGCTTGGTAAAACAGAAGCAAATATGGCTGCTGATTATGATTTTGAAAAAACAGAAAATAGGGAAGATTATAAAAGAGATGAAATAATAGTTAAATATAAATCTTCGCTCAGCAGTCAATCTATTGTTGATCTGCAGCAGAAGAAAGGTCTAAAAAAGGTGGCTGATCTTAATCTGCGCAGTGGAAATATCTACAGATATGAGATTCCTGAAGATAAAAGTGTTGAAGAAATGCTGAGTTATTATAAAGAACTTGAGAATGTTGAATGGGCTGAGTCAAATTATTATAATTATTTAACTGCTGTACCTAATGATCCTGGTTATTCAGAGCAGTGGGGAAACTTTAAAGTTAATCTCGAAGCTGCCTGGGATCAAAATAAGGGCAGTTCAGCAGTTACCGTTGCTGTAATTGATTCAGGTATTATTCCAAACCATCCTGATTTAAAGGCAAATCTGCTTCAAGGAGCTGACTTTGTGGGCGGTTCAAACTCAGGTTTAATACAGGACTATAATATGACTGATGATGATCCAACTGATGAAACAACTTTAGCTGAAGGTGGAAGTCATGGTACTCATGTCAGTGGGATTATTGGAGCAGCAGCTAATAATGCCCTAGGTATAGCAGGAGTTAATTGGCAGGTTGATCTACTTCCAATTAGAAGTTTTGCTGCACGTGCCGGTTCAAATTGGGATATAGCAGAAGGGATATATTATGCTGTTGATAATGGAGCAGATGTAATTAACACAAGTTTTGGAAGTTTAGATTATAGTATTTTAATTCATGAAGCCATAAGATATGCTGTTCAAAATGATGTAGTTGTAGTTTCAGCAGCAGGAAATGACAGCAGTTATGGTATTGCTTATCCTGCTCGCTATGAAGAGACAATTGCTGTTTCAGCTGTTGCTTTGGATAATAGCATTAGTTCTTATTCTAATTATGGACCTAGGGTAGATATTACAGCACCAGGTGGTTATTATAAAGGTGTTTTAGAAGATTTAATATTAAGTACCTGGGGATATTATGAAAATGGTCAAACTTATCCTGGTTATAAATACCTGGAGGGTACATCGATGTCTGCACCCTTTGTTAGTGGTGCAGCAGCCTTATTAATTGCAGATGGAGTTAGTCCATCTCGGGTTAAAGAACGTCTGACATCTACAGCTCGTGATTTAGGTGTAGAAGGTAAAGATAATTATTATGGTCATGGTCTGCTTGATGTTTATGGAGCATTACTCAATAAGAGGCTTGAAAATCCATATGTTTTTGCAGCAGAAGAGAAAAATGGTGATCTTTACGTGAGAAGTGAAATTATTATAGCTGAAGCTGATGGCAGCTTTACTTTAAATGACGCAGCAGCTGGCGAATTAAAGTTAATTGCCTGGCGGGATGTAAATGAGGACGGCATAATCAATGGTGGAGATTATTATGGAGAAAATCAAAAAACCTTCACTGTTAGTGAAGGCGGAAATTATGCTGCGGAATTTGAGATCTATTATTTGCCTGAGCAGTCGGCTGCTCCAGTATCAGTGTTTGGCATGCCTGAAATAAAGAGCAATTAATTATCTTGATAGTATTTTTTTAAAAAAAGATATTTAATAAGAGCTTCACCTATTCTAATTGGATTATATTTAGTGCTAATAATTAGAATTGGGTGAAGTTTTTTCTTACTTATATAAGCATTTGCTGTCATTATATTTATATAATTTTGTAATAGCTGTCCTAGTATTATCCACCTCAAATTTATCAAAGATCTTCCGCTTATGATATTTAATAGTTTGTACAGAATAATTTAACTTCTCTGCTATCTCAGACTCTGTTTTTCCATTTGCAAGCAGAGAGAGTATCTGCAGCTGCTGAGAACTCAAACGCTTTTTATACTTTCTGCATTCCAAAAGGTGCAGTTTATTAATCATTGCATTGGATAAAATATCAATAATAGTTTTTAATTTATCTTTTTCTGAATCCTGATTTGTATTTACACATAAAAAACCAATTACAGAACCGGAAATCTTTAATGGAACTGCACAGCAGGATATTTTTCTCATAAAACGGCAGAAATGTTCTTTTTCACTCAATAATACTGCCCTTTCTTTTTGTTCTGCAACTGCAACAGAATTTACCCCAATACTTTTTTCAGAAAAAGAAACCCCGGGCTCAATAC
>JAGYNO010000107.1 GCA_018399955.1 Halanaerobium sp.
AGCTTCACTCAAAGGGCAATTTTTAGATGTATTAATTACTGATGAATATACAGCCAGGAAGGTTTTAGAAAAAGGAAGTGAGTAAATCTAATGTGGGGAACATTAATTGTAATAATTATCATAGCCTGGCTTACGCAGGCATTCTTTACCTATTTGCAGATTTCAAATTATAGAAAAAGAATTAAGGAACTTAAGCAAAAAGGAAAAATTGGGATAGGTAAGGTCAGTAAAAAATTGGGGATAGGAACAATAATATTTATAGTAAGCAATGACTGCAAAACTGTTGTTGATGCTGAAAAAATGTCTGGAATAAGTGTTTTTGCTCGCTTTAAAAAAGATGAAGAATTAATCGGACGCAGTATTGAAGAACTAGAAGAGATTGATTTTAAGAGTAAAAGCAAACGGGAGGCAGTTGAAAAAGCACTTGATAACCTTAAAGTACAATTCGACCAATAATTAAAATAATTAAGATGACAGTATTCAAAATAGAAAAATATTCTAAAGTTGTTATAAAAATTATAGATTTAATCTTGGTATAATAGAAAGAAAATTTATAATATTAGGAATATTTCGTTAATTAAATCCATATATTTTGGGGGGTGATGAGCCAGATATTATGCAGTTATTAGCACAGGCAAATTAAATACTTAGATTTATAAAAAAACACGGAGGTGTAAATTAATGGAAATATTGACTGTATTTGCAGAATGGTTTATAGGTTTATTTAATGAAGGTGGAAATGTATTTGTAGGTTTTTTAACAGGGATTGTACCAACACTTGTTGCATTGATGACAGCAGTCTATGCAGTTAAGAATTTAATAGGAGAAGATAAGGTCAACAAATTTGCAGCAAAGATTGGCGGGAATATAGTCTTAAGGTACACACTTCTGCCGGTAATGGCAGTATTCTTTTTGACAAATCCAATGGCATATACTTTTGGGACATTTTTACCAGAGAGATATAAGCCTGCTTTTTATGATGCCGCAGTATCTTTTGTACATCCGATATTGGGATTATTCCCCCATGCTAATCCAGCGGAATTATTTGTATATATGGGAATAGCCAATGGTATACAGGAGTTGGGTTTATCATTAGGAGCACTGGCAATCAGATACTTCTTAGTTGGTATAGTAGTAATCTTCATCAGAGGAGTTGTGACCGAGAGAATCACAGTTTGGATGATGAAGAAAGATGGTATAGAACTAGAAGGATTTGAAGAATTTCAAGCAAAAAGTGCATAAAGTATAATTTAGATCAAATATCAGTAAATAGAAATAATAGTTGAATATGAGTAATTATGAAAACCAATTAATCTAAATAAATACCGGGAAAAAAGGGAGGAAAAATAATGAGTTATAAAGCTGTAAAAATTACCCGATCCAGTAACGGATGGGGAGGACCATTAGTACTTAAGCCTACAGACAAGAAAAATAAAGTGGCATCAGTAACAGGTGGAGGTATAGACCCTGTAGCCCAGAAAATAGCAGATATGACAGGCGCAGAAGCTATAGATGGATTTACAAAAGGCGTACCAGAAGATGAAATGCTTTGTGTAGTAATTGACTGTGGTGGAACAGCTAGAGCAGGAGTATATCCTAAAAAGAGAATACCAACAGTTAACCTAACACCTGCAGGTCAGGTAGGTCCACTTGCAAAGCATATTAAAGAAGATATTTATGTTTCAGGAGTAAAAGAGAAAAATATTCAGTATGCAGAAGATGAGTCAGAAGCAATTACAAGTGGAGCAGGTAAAGAAAAAACAGAAACACCTGCAGCAGCTTCAGCAAAAACAAAAAAATCAGGGAACGGCAATGGTAATGGAGGAATTACCGGATTCATAGCGAACATAGGAAGAGGAATGGGTGGAGTAGTAGGAATCTTTTATCAGGCGGGTAGAGAAACTATAGACCAGCTGATAAAAAATATAATTCCATTCATGGCTTTTATAGCAACACTAATAGGTATTATAAATGCAACTGGACTTGGAGAATTTATAGCAAATACTCTGTCACCATTAGCAGGAACCTTACCTGGATTATTAACACTGACAGTAATTGCATCACTGCCATTTTTATCTCCTATACTTGGGCCTGGAGCAGTAATAGCTCAGATTATTGGAGTAATTATAGGTGTAGAAATAGGTAAAGGTAATATTCCACCACATTTTGCACTACCGGCATTATTTGCAATAAACCCTCAGGTAGGATGTGACTTTGTACCTGTAGGATTGAGTCTTGGAGAAGCAGATCCAGAAACTCAGGAAGTAGGAGTTCCAGCCGTACTGATATCAAGGGTTATTACAGGACCAGCAGCAACAATTATAGCTTACTTTGCAAGTTTTGGTCTTTACTAAAATTATAAGAAAGTAAGCAGATTCAAGAGATTATGAAGGGAGAATTTTCATGGAAACAATATACGAAGTAGAAGTAACTGGTTTAGGAGAAGGTGTAGAAGAATTTTTAGATCAGCAGCTGGTAGTACTGTTTAATGATAATGCGCCAGCAGAATTAGCAGAGATATCAGTAATTCATTCTACAGCTGAACTTAAAGGAGAAATTGAAGTAGGAGATATAATAACTATTAATAATAAAGAATTTGAGATTAAAGCAGTTGGTGAAGTAGTAAATAAGAATATAAGTAAACTGGGACATTCAACCTTAAGATTCAATGGTAAAGATGAGCCACAGCTTCCAGGAGACATTAATCTTGCAAATAAAGAAATTCCTGAGATTACAGAAGGTACAGTAATAAAGATAATAAAAAAATAGGAATTATTATTTTTATAAGAGTATATAAGATTGCTTAAGGAATAAAATTTTAATAGGGCACTTAAAATTATAAAGTTAAATGAGATAACTAATAGTTATCAAACTAGATAAGATTTAAATCCAGCAGGCAATATAACATAAAAAACTAAATTAAAGGGATCTCTCTTAAAAAATATTGAGAGAGGTCTCTTTTTAATTTAAAGCAAATTATTATCTTAACTGCTGTTAAAATTTGATTTTATACTAATAATATTTTAAAATAGGAGATGATAAATATGGTTTTTGAAAAAAATGAGTATTAAAAACAGTAGAAGATGAATAATAGATAAAATTACATAATGAAAATAAAAAAAATAAGGAGTGGTAAATTTGAAAGGAATTGCAGCTTCACCAGGAATAGCTGTCGGGAAAACACTGGTTAAAAAAGAAGAGAAAATTGAAATCGACCGCAAAAAGATAAGTGGAGATCAGGTTTCTGAAGAAATAGATAAACTGCACTCTGCACTCGCAGAAGCAAAAGAATCACTCGAGCAGCTTAAGAGAGAAACAGCAGAGAAGTTCGGTGAAGAAGAGGCAGAAATATTCGGAGCACACCTCATGATCTTAGATGACCCGGAAGTTATTCCTGCCTTTGAAGAAAAAATTAAAGAAGAAAAGCTCAATGCAGCAGCTGCAGTAAAAGATGTAGTAAATCAGTATGCAGCAATGTTTTCGGCAATGGAAGATGAGTACTTAAAAGAGCGCGGAGCCGATATCAAAGATGTGGGAATG
>JAGYNO010000108.1 GCA_018399955.1 Halanaerobium sp.
TTTCAATATAACTTTAAATTACTTTTTCCATTAGTAATCTCAAAAATTGCACACAATTTCTAGAGGGACCACGTCTTAATTATGAATTTCAAATCGACGTTCGACGCCCCACCCCCTAGAGCACAATTAAATACTTAAAGACATTGAGCTGTCTGGATAGTCACTTAACTGAGGCTGTCCCGGCAGCTCTTTTTTTATGCCTAAATTTAAGGAGGTGAGAGTAGATAAGGGAGTGGGGTTAGTCCAAAATAATGAAATGGAGGTGAATCAGATGGCTTCTAAGACACTTGTTATCCTTCTGCTTGGTGCTTTAGCCTGGCAGAGTTTGTTCAGTGGTAATATTTTGATGGCTTTGTTCTTTATACTTTTTGATCTATATCTAATTTCTGAGTAACTGCTGTTTAAGTTGAAAGTCAAAATAAAACTAAAATACGGAGGTATATAATTAATGGGTAAAAATGAAAACAATGTTGAGACTGTGCTAAGATTGAAAGAAATGCTGGTTAGAGCAATGATGGCAGAGAATGATGTTATGCAGGAACTGGTATTAAGTAAGCTGGAAGAGCTTGGGCTTAAGAGAAAAGATGAGCTCAAACATGCTGGAAAAGTTATTGATTCTAAGAGTGATGACAATGCCATTAAGAAGCTTGCTCAGACAGCTGAGAATGGCGTTAAAAAGGCAGCAGGCCTGGCTTCTATTGGAACTAGGAATGTTGCTGAAGTCACTGGTTTGGCAGCTGCAAAGGTCGATAGAGCTGCCCTTAAGGCGATAGAGAAGTCGGTTATTGCTGCTAATTCTACCAGGATTAAATCAGAGAGTGTTTTCTCAGGACTGAAGGATGCATTTATGGAAGGCTGGAATAATGCTTAGGGTTAAACTCAGGGGACTGTCAGTGAGAGCTGATGGTCTCTTTTTTATTTGGAGGTGAAAATTATGCCGGTTAATGGTGTGCCGAGTGATGAGTGGAGGATAAAAAGAGCTTTAGGACCCTATGCTGAGCCAATGGATGAGGATGAACTGGAGAGAACAGCCGGACTGCCGCAGAAAAAGAAGAAAAGAGCTGCAGCTTTAAGCAGTGATGATCAGAAATTTAAGATGCCCTTTTAAATGAATACTAAAAACATAAAGGAGATGAGAGTAATGGTAAATATTCAGAAGTTTAGTCTAAGAATTGTTAAGGAGTCAGGTGGAAGGTATGACATTGATAAGTACGTAAGGAACCCATTTCAGGCAAGAGATCTCTTTGTAGAAGTGGTTGAACTTGATAGGAGAGCAGAAGAAGTCTTTGCTATCGCTACCCTTGACGTTAAGAACAAAGTAACAGGGGTATTTGAGGTTTCTACAGGTACGTTGACCTCAAGCCTAGTTACTCCGAGAGAGGTCTTTAAGCGGGCAATACTGCAGAATGCAGCGGGGATAGTTTTAGCTCACAATCATCCTTCTGGAGTGGCTGATGCAAGCAGTGATGATATCTCAATTACTAAAAAGCTGCAGAAGGCCGGTAAGATAATGGGGATTAATGTAGTAGACCACATAATTATAGGCAGCAGAGATAACTTTATCAGTATGCAGGAAGAGAATTTGATGAAAGACTGAATCAATAAAAACTAATAATAGTTAATTAACCTGGCCTGCGCCGGGCTTTTTTTATGTCTAAAAAGCAGAGAAAGGAGGTGGTAAAGATGTATGTAAAACACTGTCCTGAGTGTGGGAAGAAGTCCTACAGCTCCTGTAAAAAGGGTGAATGGAACTGTCCCCACTGTGACCATGATCTAAGTGATGAAGCAGCTCAAAGACCAGAAGAAGACTAAATTATAATGGGAGGCCTGGATTAAATCTGGGTCTCCTTAAATTAAGAGGAGGAATAAAAATGAGTGCAAATAGTAAAGTTGTTGATATTAATAGAAAGAAAAAGGAACTAATTACTTTTACTTAAGAGGAGTTAGAAACTCTGAGACGAACTGTTGCCGGAGATGCAAGTAGTGATGAATTTAAAATGTTCATTTATCTGGCTAAAAACTATGGACTTGATCCTTTCAATAAGGAAATATTTTTCTGGAAGAAAGATGGTAAGCCAACAATTATGACTTCTAGAGATGGTTATCTAAAGATAGCTGATAGGCATCCCCAGTATGATGGGCTGGTTTCAGATGTAGTTAGAGAAAATGATAAGTTTAGACGAAAAGAAACTGGAATTAATCATCAATATGGGACCAACCGCGGACAGATCGTCGGTAGTTACGCTTTAGTTTATAGAAAGGACAGAAGCTATCCCGTTTATATCTTTGCTCCTTTTAAAGAATATCAGGCTGATTCTAAGATCTGGAAGCAGTATCCTTCTGCTATGATTCTTAAAGTTGCTGAATCAATAGCTTTAAAGAGAGCTTTTAGTGTCTCTGGGCTTGTTTCCAGGGAAGAAATGGCTGTACAGCAGCAGAGTGATTATAATCTTGATGAGATTCCATTCAGCCAGGTACAGAGCAAGAAGAATAGTGAGACTAAGAAAGATGAAACTTTGAAAAATAATCAAGTTAACTCTCTAACCAAAAGAGAACTTGCTATTAAAGAAATAGTTGGTGATGATCCTAAGCTGAAAGAGGATCTCTATAATTACCTCAGACATGTAAAAAGAGAAAAAGGTATAGACGACAGCAAAAAGATATCGATCAACAGTTTAAGTAAGGATTAGTTTGAGCAGTTGAAGTCTATCTTAAATACATTTAGCAGGTTAAGTGCTCAGGAAAGGAAGGAAATCTCATGAATAAACTAACCGCAGCTTCTGTATTGATGGCAGTAATGTTTTTGACAGCTGCAATTCTAGCCCAGACAGGTCCAGATGATATTATTGATAGTTACAGCTGGAATGAGGTTTATGTGGTAAAGCGAGGTGATACCCTCTGGGAGATAGCAGAAGCGATTAACTCTGACCTTGACCCGCGGCTGATTGTAGCAGCCATTAAAAAGGTCAATGAGATTGATACAATGATCAGAGTTAATCAGAAGATTGTACTTCCAGAAAAGTAGATTAAGAAAGGGTTGGAGCTTTCAGAAATCTTTTCTGGTTTAAAACTATGATTTAATAATATCACCGGCCAGACTAATCTTCAAAAATAATCCTGCAGTCTTCATTGTGAATAAAGGTAAATCATGATGGAGGCTGCTTATATTCTAATCTAGCCTATATCCCTTTAAATACTTGTTTTGAAGGTGTTTATCTGTTAACATACAAATAGTCAGACAAGGTAAAAATAAGTGTATATAGCTCTCTGAGACCCTTTAAGAGTGGCTATTCCAGTGTGCTGATGTATGTGTAAGATAATATG
>JAGYNO010000109.1 GCA_018399955.1 Halanaerobium sp.
CGGCAGCAATAAAACTGATGATAATTATTAAAGCAAGTATCTTTTTCAATATAGTCACCTATTTCAATAAAAGTTATTATTTAGTTAATAATCTGCAGTTTTGATACAATTTCCGCCAAAAAAATAATGATTCCACTGCAGTCTAATTATATTCAGTAAAGAAATTAATTACGCGATTTATATTTTAAATATTCCTCGATAAATTCATCTAGATAACCATCCATCACCTTATCAATATTACCTTCTTCAAAATTGGTGCGGTGATCTTTGATCATATTATAAGGGTGGAAAACATAGGAACGAATCTGACTTCCCCAGGCAATCTCTTTGTGTTCTCCACTTAACTCATCTATCTTTTCCGCCTGAGCCTCTTCTTTTAATTCGAGCAATTTTGATTTCAAGATCTTCATCGCCATCTCTTTATTTTTATGCTGTGAGCGCTGATTTTGACACTGAACAACAACACCTGTCGGCTGATGAGTTATGCGTACAGCAGAATCGGTTTTATTTACATGCTGTCCACCTGCCCCACTTGCCCTGTAGGTATCAATTTTTAGGTCTTTTTCGTCAATATCAACTTCGATGTCATCATCCAGCTCCGGCATTACATCAACCGAGGCAAAAGAGGTATGTCTTCTACCTGAAGAATCAAAGGGAGAGATTCTGACGAGCCTGTGGACCCCTCTTTCTCCTTTTAAATAACCGTAGCCATAATCACCCGAAATCATGAGGGTTACACTTTTTACTCCAGCCTCATCTCCAGCAGAAAAATCAAGAGTATCAACTTGAAAACCATTTTTTTCAGCCCAGCGGGAATACATCCTGAGCAGCATTTCTGCCCAGTCCTGAGATTCTGTTCCACCTGCACCAGGATGAATGGCCAGGATGGCATTGTGGTCATCATAGGGCTCATTTAATCTGAGCTTCAATTCTAATTTTTCCAGGGCTTTTTCCAGCTCGGTAAAGGTAACTGTCAGTTCTTCTTTTAAATTATCGTCTTCCTCTTCTGCAAGCTCCATATATACTTCTGCATCATCGAATTTCTCTTCGAGTTCAGAGATTACCTTAAGCCTCTTTTTGATCTGGTCAAGCCGCCGCGATTTTCTGCGGGCGTTTTCTTTATCATCCCAAAATCCTTTTTTGGCCATTTCTGACTCTATATATTTTTTTTCCGAGCGGAGTGTTTCTCGGTCAAAGTAAATCACTCAGTTCATCAAATCTGCTTTTCAATTCTTCAAATCTATCTTTAAATTTCTTAGTCATCATTTATCATCTCCCACAACATTTTTTATATTTTTTGCCGCTGCCGCAGGGACAGGGATCATTACGACCCGGTTCTTCATCTTTAACAATAGTATTTTCTCCAATACTGCCGTCACCAGATCTATTTGCAGAACTGCCTGATTTAGAAGATCCTCCAAGTGCTGCCTCAGGTGCAGAATAGCTGAGCTGTCTGCTGTTTATTTTTTCTGCTCCAGCTTCTTTTCTTTCCCGCATTTCAACCTTAAAGACGGTTTCTACTATATCTTCCCTGATCGAAGCAGTCAGTTCATTGAACATATCGAATGACTCAAATTTGTACTCAGTTAGCGGATCTTTCTGTCCATAAGCACGCAGGCCAATTCCCTGCCTCAGCTGATCCATGTTATCAAGGTGATTCATCCACTTGCGGTCTATAACCCGCAGTGAAAGGAATTTGATTATCTTATTGAAATGATCTGAATCTATCTCTTCCCGTTTTTGCTGATATGAAGCAAGTGAACTAAGTACTATCTCTTCTTTGATTTCTGGCTTAGATTTACCGATCAGTCCATCTTCTTTAATACTTTTGGCAAGTCCGATTCCGTGCAGGTATTCAAGCATTGCCTCTAGATCCCATTCATTTGGATGCAGATCATCAGACATGAACATCTCAAGTAGATCATCCAGCAGTTTTTCGAGCATAACTGTAATTTTTGCTTCTAACTCATTGCTTTTGAGCAGGGTTTTGCGCTGTTCATAGATTACTTCACGCTGTTTGTTTAATATATCATCATATTCTAAGATTGCCTTTCTGATGTCGAAGTTGCGTGATTCTACTTTCTGCTGGGCCCTCTCGATAGAATTCGAAATCAGCTTATGCTCAACAGGCTGGTCTTCCTCAACACCAAGTTTATCGAGAATACCGTTTATTTTATCTGAGCCAAAGAGGCGCAGCAGATCATCTTCTAAGGAAACATAAAATTGTGATGAACCTGGATCTCCCTGACGACCAGAACGTCCCCGCAGCTGATTGTCAATCCTGCGGCTTTCATGTCTTTCTGTACCAAGTACATGCAGCCCTCCGAGATCTGTTACTCCCTCTCCGAGCACGATGTCTGTTCCACGACCGGCCATGTTTGTCGCGATTGTTACACTTTTTTTCTGGCCCGCATCTTTGATGATATCGGCTTCACGCTCATGGTTTTTAGCATTAAGCACCTCATGGGGAACACTTTCTCTCTTCAGTTCTCTGCTTAAAGTCTCTGAGTTTTCAATATCAGCTGTACCGACAAGTACCGGCTGGCCCTTTTTATACAGCCTTCTAATTTCTTCGATAACCCATCTATATTTTGCCTCTTTATTTGTAAAGACAAGATCAGCCATATCATCCCTAATCATCGGTTCATTTGTCGGAACCACCACAACAGGCATATCATAAATCTTGATAAACTCTTCTTCCTCGGTTTTTGCTGTACCTGTCATTCCGGATAATTTATTATACATCCGAAAATAGTTCTGCAGGGTAATTTTTGCAAAGGTCTGAGAACCTTTTTTAACCTCTACCCCTTCTTTGGCCTCAATCGCCTGATGCAGTCCCTCACTGTAGCGGCGGCCTTCCATCACCCGCCCTGTGAATTCATCAACTATTTTTACCATACCATCTTTGACAATATAATCTCTGTCTTTTCTCATCAGTGTATGGGCCTTTAGGGCCTGATTGAGCTGATGATTAAGCTCAAAGTTTTCTTGATCATAGAGATTATCTACATTCAGCCGGCGCTCGGCCTTTTCTACACCATTTTCGGTTAATGTAACAAGCTTGTTTTTTTCATCGACCTCATAATCTTCTTCTTTTTTTAACCTGGGAATAACTCGATTGAATTTGCGGTAGTCTGAGGCTTTTTCCTGGACTGGCCCAGAAATAATGAGAGGGGTTCTTGCTTCATCAATCAAAATACTGTCGACCTCATCCAAAATGGCAAAGTGGTGTTCGCGCTGGACTAAGTCTTCCTCTTTATATGACATAT
>JAGYNO010000011.1 GCA_018399955.1 Halanaerobium sp.
GATAAATAAGCCTCATCCCAAGCAGATATGTAATTATTAAAATAATACTGTCTATTCCAATACCGAAAATGCTGAGATTTAAATTCATGAAGTGAGAAATAATAAGGCTGAATACTACTAAAGCTGAAAGTAGAATACCCAGAAGGCCGGAAAGAACATGACTGTAATTAACCTGAAGTAAAAGA
Organism: Halanaerobium sp.; assembly: GCA_018399955.1. Lineage (GTDB taxonomy): Bacteria > Bacillota > Halanaerobiia > Halanaerobiales > Halanaerobiaceae > Halanaerobium. The sequence goes on from JAGYNO010000011.1 coordinate 186, forward strand.
GGGCCTTTACCCTGAAGGAGATCTGCAAACGCCAGAATGGCTAAATTAAATGTGTTGCTTCCAAAAGCATTACCAACTGCAATATCAGGTGCACCTACAACAGCGGAAGTTATACTTGTAACAAGCTCAGGTAGTGATGTTGCCATTGCAATTAAAACACCACCGATAAAAGCGTGACCAAGTCCGGTTTTATCAGAAATTATATCACCAAATCTTGAAAGATATGTACCAGCAGCTATTATTATAAGTGCCATTAATAAAAATTCTAGCCAGATTTGTGTCAATTTAAACTCCTCTTTTTAAATAAGTCTATCCAAACTATTTAAAGATAAATTCTTATAAGTTTTATTTTAAATTATTTTAGCCAGCTTTAAAAATTTAAAGCACCGATTTTTAAAATTTTCTTAGTTTATCAATAAAAATAAGGGAAAACCTCCAGCTGGAAATCCTCCCTTATTTTTTATTATTTAAGATTTAATTACCAGGCTTTATCATTGCTGCCAAGTATCTTTATTTTTTCTTTTACCTTTGCAGTTATTGCATCTCTACCTGGTCCACAATATTTGCGTGGATCATAAAGTTCTGGTTTTTCTGCAAATATTTCTTTGATTTTAGAAGTGAAAGCCTGTTGAAAATCAGTATTTACATTAACCTTGTTAACTCCATACTTGACTCCTGTCTGGAGATCTTCTGCAGAAATACCGGATGCCCCATGTAATACTACAGGCATATCAATTAACTGCTTGATTTTATCTAGTCTTTCAAAATCTAATTCTGGTTCACCTTCATAAACACCATGTGCAGTTCCGATTGCAACTGCAAGAGCATCAATTCCTGTAACTTCAACGAATTCTTTTGCCTGATCAGGATCTGTATACATAGCGTCTTTTTCTTCTACTGTATGATCATCTTCAGTACCACCGAGTGTACCTAATTCTGCTTCTACACTAACTCCTACACTATGGGCTGCTTCAACCACTTTTTTAGTTAGAGCAACGTTATCTTCAAATGAGTGTTTTGAAGCATCTATCATGACTGAGGAAAACCCTGCTCTAATGCAGTTCATAATACTTTCAAAACTGCTGCCGTGATCTAAATGCAGCGCAACTGGAATAGAAGTATGTGCAGCTGCTGCTTCTACCATTTTAATTACATAATCCATACCTATGTAGCGAATCGCACCTTCACTTGCCTGTAAAATTAAAGGTGAGTTTAATTCTTCTGCTCCTCTAATAATCCCCTGTAGAAATTCCATATTGTTAATATTAAATCCACCTACAGCATATGTTCTTTTATGTGCATCCTGTAAAATATCAGCCATTGGTACTAAATTCATAATTGTTGCCTCCTATATTGATGTTAGTCTCTATAAATTTATCCAGGGATCTAGAGAATTATTTGCTTCTCCCTGAACATCGTGCAGTTCTATACTATTTAAATGCCTCAGTTTCTCTAAATCATAATTATCAGAGGCTGAAATATTTAAATGTGTACTGCAGTTATTACATATCAGTTGAATTCTGTCAGTAAATAATTCTATATTGATATCTGCACTGCCGCATTCACAGCTTATTGAGCCTTTTAGTGCAAGATCATCAATAACATCTAATGCCTGAAGCATTATTTCTGGATTTTTAAAATCATCAAATCCAAGTTCTTCTGCCATTAAATTTAATTCTTCTTTTTCTTTCCTTATTTCTTTAGTCACTTTTTCTGGTGGACCAAAGAAACCAGGGTTTAAGCCTTCTTCCTTACAGGGAAGAGGATTAAGATTTTGAGAATGCCAGAACTTCTCAGGAGAGATGACCATTTTATGGGCCTGATTACAGTTTAAACAAAAATAATATATTTCTATGTAGGAATTTTCTTTTCGCAGTAATGAAGCCTTGTCTGCACCACAGCTGCACTTAAGCTGCTTTAGTTCACCAAGGGGAAGCTCAAATATATTAACTTCTTCTTTTTCTAGACATCCACAGGCAGGACAGCTTAGAGCTACTGCTGTAGAAAATTTAATTACCATAATCAGCCCAGCCTGTTTTAATCAAGGCCAGGTCTTCACCTCCTTAATCTAATTATTCTCTATTATCACAAAAAACCCTTTTTTGATTTGAGAAAACTAGATTAAATAAAGGCTGTTTAGTTATTATCCTCTTTTACAATCCTCTGAATTTCTCTGATTCTGATTCTATGTTCTTCAGTTTTGAAACTTTCTGCAAAAGCTTCATTTTCATATTCATAACCTGATTCAATACCATTGTGAAACCCTTTATTAATAGCTCTTTTAATCATTGTTACTGCTTTTGCAGAGCGGTCAGTTATCTCAAGCGCAATTTCTCTTGCACTTGATAATAGTGAACGAGGTGTAACAACTTCGTTAATTAAACCGATCTCATAGGCTACGGTGGCATCAATTATATCTCCTGTAAAAAGCAGTTCTTTTGCTTTGCCAATACCTATCAACCTCGGCAGCCTCTGTGTCGCTCCAAATGCTGGAATGATACCTAGTTTAACTTCTGGCTGTCCAAACCTGGCTCTGGTTGTAGCTAGTCTGATATCACATGCCAGGGTGAGCTCCATTCCACCACCAAGTGCATAACCATCAATCGCTGCTATGACAACAGGACAGCTTGATTCAATCAAATCACAAATGGCCTTACCTTTTTTAGAAAGTTCTTCTGCTTCTTGACTGTTCAATTTTTCTAGATAGTCAATGTCTCCCCCAACAGAAAAAGCCTTTGTACCGACTGCGGTTAAAATCACTGCTCCCAGATCATCACGTGTAAAGACATCTTTAAGAGTTTGATGTAATTCATCTAAAAGCTGAGCATTGTAAGCATTTAGCACTTCAGGACGATTAATCTTAACGGTCGCCAGTGGAGCATCAAACTCGCACTTAATAAATTCTCCTCCCATTCTTTTTCCCCCTATTTTTCTAATTTTTATTATCTAAAACTGCCTTAATAAAGCTCACAAATAAAGGATGTGGTCTATTTGGACGCGATTTGAATTCTGGATGAAACTGTACTCCAACAAACCAGGGATGGTCAGGAATTTCTATTATTTCTACAAGTCTTTCATCTGGAGATAAACCACTTAAAATCATCCCCTGCTCTTTCATCTTACCTCGATATTGATTATTGAATTCATAGCGGTGTCTGTGGCGCTCATAAATAACTTCTTCTTGATAGGATTCTCTACTGATACTGCCTTCACTTAATTTACAGGGGTAAAGTCCCAGCCTCATTGTTCCACCCATATCTTCTACATCATGCTGGTCAGGCATTAATGCAATAACTGGATCAGAACTTTTTTCATTAAACTCAGAACTGTTTGCAGTTTCTAAATCTAAAACATTGCGTGCAAAATCAATAACTGCACACTGCATGCCCAGACAGATTCCGAAATATGGAACATTGTTCTCTCTTGCATATCTTACAGCTTCAAGTTTACCTTCTATTCCTCTATCTCCAAATCCTCCTGGAACTAAAATACCATCCAGACCTTTAAGTTTTTCATTTACAGCTGTACACTCTTCTAATTCTTCTGCATATACATATTCAATGTTTACCTCGGTATTATTTTTTATACCAGCATGAGTAAAGGATTCTGCTATACTTATGTAAGCATCAGGTAATTCAACATATTTACCAACAATACCAACTGTCACCTGGTGATTTCGATCTTTTATCTTTTCTACCATTTTAACCCAATTTTCTAATTCGGGCTGATGTACTTTATCTTTCAGTTTCAATTTAGAAATTACATTTTCAGCCAAGCCCTCTTTTTCGAGCATTAATGGTACTTCATAAATATGTTCGGCATCTTCCAGCTGAATTACATCTTCTTTTTCTACATTACCAAATAGTGAAATTTTATCTTTTACTTCCTGGGTCAGTTCTCTATCCGAGCGGCAGACTACTATATCTGGTTGAATACCGATGCTCCTCATCTCTTTGATGCTGTGCTGGGTTGGTTTGGTCTTTAATTCACCCGCAGCAGCCAGATAAGGAACCAGGGTACAGTGGATGTAAAGAATATTATCAGAGCCAAGATCATTTTTCAGCTGTCTGATCGCCTCTAAAAAAGGCAGACTCTCTATATCTCCTACAGTACCACCTATTTCTGTGAGTACAACATCTGCATTTGTCTCTCTTCCAACCCTCGTGATTCTATCTTTTATCTCATCTGTAATATGGGGAATTACCTGAACGGTTGCTCCCAGATAATCACCGCGGCGCTCTTTGCGAATTACTGAACCGTAAATCTTCCCTGTTGTAACATTATTGTTCTGACTCAGATTGGTATCGATAAAGCGCTCATAATGTCCTAAATCAAGATCGGTTTCTGCACCATCATCTGTCACAAATACCTCTCCATGCTGATAGGGGCTCATGGTTCCAGGATCATAATTAATATAGGGGTCAAATTTTTGAATGCTTATTTCTAAGCCTCTGCTTTTAAGTAATCTACCTAGAGAAGCAGCTGTAATACCTTTCCCAAGCGCAGATACAACTCCTCCTGTCACAAAAATATACTTCGTCATTTTACTATCTCCTCCAAGTTTTGTTAATTACATTTCTGCTGGGGCACTTATTCCAAGCAGAGTTAAAACATTTTTCAGCACCTGACGTGATGCATCAACTAAATAAAGCCTTGCTTTAGAAAGCTGAATATCTTCTGTGTTCACTCGACAGTTGTTATAGAAAGCATGGAAAGCTGTTGCCAAATCATAGGCATAACTTGTTAAATGATGAGGCTGTCTTGATTCTGCACTTAATTTAATTTCTTCTGGATATTTAGCAAGCATTTTCATCAGGTCTATCTCTGCCGGATCCTGAAGCAGATCTAAATTTTGATCTGAACCATCTACTTCAGCATTATCTATAATGCTGTGGATTCTTGCATGTGCATACTGTACATAATAAACCGGATTATTTGTGGATTCTTCTTTGGCAAGTTCTAGATCAAAATCAAGGTGACTGTCTGTGCTGCGCATTATATAATAATATCTTGCAGCATCAGTACCTACTTCCTGATTAACATCTTTCATTGTAACAAAACTTCCCGCTCTTTTGGACATCGGCATTTTTTTGCCTTTTCTGAGCAGTGTTACCATCTGCACTACAATTACTTCTAATGTATCTCTTTTATAACCAAATGCTTCAATAACAGCTTTCATCCGCGGTATATAGCCGTGATGATCTGCTCCCCAGACATTGATTAATTTATCAAAACCTCTTTCGAGTTTATCTAAATGATAGGCTATATCTGCAGCTAGATAAGTAGGGGATTGGTCTGATTTAATGACTACTCTATCTTTATCATCACCGAAATCAGTAGATTTAAACCAGAGTGCATCCTCTTCTTCGTAGATATATCCTTTGGCTCTTAATTTTGCAACTGCCTCATTAATTTTATCAGGATGAAGTGTGCGCTCACTGAACCAGCTGTCAAATTCTATGCCAAAATCTTTTAAATCTTCTTCTATATTTTTAAGCATTTCCTGATATGCATATTCTCTGCAGATTTCTAGCTGTTTTTGCTCTGACTTATTTAAAATTTCATCTCCGTGCAGTTTATAGAGGTCTTCTGCTATTTCTATAACATAATCACCTGCATATACATCCTCGGGCATCTCAATATCACGGCCCATTATTTCTTTGTAGCGGAGCAGTGTAGACTGAGCAAGAATATCCATCTGATTACCAGCATCATTTATATAATATTCTCTTTCTACATCATAACCTGCTGCTTCCATTATAGAAGCTGTAACATCACCAACAACAGCACCCCGACTGTGGCCAACATGAAGAGGTCCGGTTGGATTTGCAGACACAAATTCAATTTGTACTCTTTTTCCTTTACCCTGATCAATCTTTCCATAATCTTTACCAAGACCGATGATCAGCCTTAAATTATCATAGAGCCAGTTATTATTTAATTTGAAATTAATAAACCCTGGGCCAGCAATAGAAACATCCTCTACCTCAGGTGCTTCTAAATTTTCTATAATTATCTCCGCTATTTTTCGTGGATTCATACCGGCTTTCCCTGCTGTAATCATAGCCAGATTAGTAGCATAATCACCATGTTCTTTTTCGCGAGGAATTTCAACAGACACTTCTGGTACCTGATCTAAATCCAATTCCCCATCATAAATTGCCTTTTTAACACTTTCTGCAAGATAGCCAACTAATTTCGCTTCAACTACAGCCTGTAAATTCTTATGCAAAACAATAAACCTCCTAATTGCTATTTCTTATAATTATATAGATAGAACACCGAGACTAAAATATCTTTATTATCTTTAATGAATTAACTAAAATACAATAAAATTCATTTAAATATTAATTAATATTTAATATCAAAATTCATTATACAATATTATTTGCTATTATCAAACTAATTCAGCAAATTAATTTCTAAACTTTAAACTCTCATATTATATATATTCATATTACAATGATCTTTAATAAGCCTTTAAGCATTAATATATGACTGCAAAAGTGCTTTTATATTTTATCTTAATCCAAATGTTTATAATTAAGTTTCAAACTGTGTTTTGAGCTTAATTCTTCACCTAAATAAAGCTGGTATTTTATCTTTATTTCACCGCTTTTTTCTTTTATATTTATTTTTAGCTGATTTGTTTTAACAGCAGTTTTTATACTGCCATATCCTGTGCTAAAATAGCCTCTGATTTTTTTACCAATTTTAAAATCCTGCTTCATCTCTGCCGGCTCTTGGCGCATCAATAAAACTCTTTCTGCTGCAGGATCAATTTTAAGAATTGTTTTTGCTCCATTAATACCTTCTGAGTCTTCATTATAACTCAAATAATACTTCTGCTTTTTTTTATAAAATTCACCAGTATACTCTTTTTCTATTTTATCACTTTCTCTATTTTCTAAAAAATCCTGTTTATTTTTAAGTTTTATTAAAATTTTTTGATCCATCAGTTATATTTGAGCCTCCTCTGGACAAGCCTTTTTGTTATCTAAATAGACTTGAAGCTATCTCATTCCAAACAATTTAACTTCCAGCAATCTAAATACTATGATTTGAAAAAACCACAGTATAAAGATAATTGACTGCGGCTGTAAATAATATTAATAATCTCTATATTTTAATGCTTTTACCAAATTCTACAGCAGAGCGCTGCTCAGAAAGTGCTTTGAAGTTTTTAACAATACATCCCTGTGCTTCCAGAGCTGCCATTACAGACTTTAAAGCTTTGTTTGTGGCAAAAAGTCTTGGTTTAACAAATGCATAAGCTTCTTGGCCTACTGTCCTTTTTGCATCAGCTAAAAATTTATTTAAAGAATTATCTATTTTGCCTTTAAATATACCGAGGGTAGGACTGCCGGCAACTACAAGATCATATGGGTAAAAGGAAACAGAATTTCCGGTATCAGCTGTATTTTTAAGTTCAGCTCTAATACCGTTACTTTCTGCTCCTTCTTTTATACCTTCCGCAATCTCCTTGATGTCTTTATCAGGTGTATGAATAATTAATATGCGCTGCAAGTTTAAGCCCTCCCTAGATAATATCATTTAAATATCTTTAATAATAGTTATTTGAAAAGCAATGATTTTTATCATTCTTCATTTTATCATATATTTTTATTATTTTACAGGGTTATTTATAGAAACACTGCTGTCTGCAAAAAAAAGACCTCTCTTTAGGAAGAGAGGATTTCAATGCTTTAATAATTATTTTATTAGTAATATTAAACTGTCTTAGCTATATATTTGATATAATAACTATTTTAGACCAACTTTACTTGCAAGTTTATCTTTAGGCATATAACCTACTAATTTATCCTGTAATTTACCATTTTCGAATACTAACATTGTTGGAATACTCATAATTCCATATCTTGATGCGGTTGACTGGTTTTCGTCAACATTTAATTTTGCAACTTTTACATCTGCACTATATTCTTTAGCAATTTCTTCTACAACAGGTGCTACCATTCTGCAGGGCCCACACCATTCTGCCCAGAAGTCAACAAGCACCTTTTTGTCTGAATTGATGACCTCTTTGTTAAAATTTCCATCTGTTACTTTTACTGGTTTGCTCATTTTTGAATTTCCCCCTTGAAATATTATATATAATATTTAATCAGCTGCTACTGCTGCATCCTCCTGCAGTTTTTGGATCTTATTTAAAATTGTTTTAGCTGGTACTGCACCTACCTGCTCATCTGCACCATGGTTAATAACTGTTTTCGGTACACCGGAAACATTATAGCTGGCAGATAGTTCTTCAAATTCAATAGCTTCTACCATTTCTCCTCTGATATTTGGATTAAGCATTGCCATCTGATGTGCCACTCTAACCGCACGCGGACAGTAAGGACAGGTTGGTGTTATAAACACCTGTAAAGTTACTTCATTTTCTACAGCTTTAACCTGTTCTTTTATATCATCTGATAGATCAATTCTATCATTATCAGATGCATCAAGTATATCTTCAATTAATGAGGTAAATTCATATCCAGAAGGAATTCCATAAAAATGAAGTCCACTGTCACCATCATCTTCATTTAAGAAAATAATAGCTGGTGCCCTATCAACACCGAATTCTTCTGCCTTTTTGCTTCCAAGCATATACTTTTCGAAATTAACTTTATCATCTAATCCAGTTACTTCTTCAAGTATTTCTTCTGTATCTCCACAGTACTGACAGTTTTCATCTTTGGAAAAGAAAAGAAGATTTACATCATCTTTTAAATTTTTAGAAAACAGTTCCTTGATTTTCACTTTTTCGTCTTGATCAATTTTAGCCATTGTAATATCACTCCCCTGTTATATTCTTTGCTTAATTATACTTTAAACACCATTAATATCTCAGTAATGTCTCATTATATTTTGAGCATATAATAAAAACTAACTATATTTATTATATAAGATATAACTTTTATTAAAGTAAAGTAATTAACATTTTCTTAAAATAAATGTGCAAACTTAATTTTCTAGAAAAACATTATAGGCAAGATAAGTGTGATAAACATCAGCTTTACTTACAACTTCATAAGGTGAATGCATCGATAATACTGCAGGACCACAGTCAACTACATCCATATTATAATTAGCTAAAAACTGGGCGATAGTTCCACCACCACCTTCATCAACTTTACCTAATTCGGCTGTCTGCCAGATAACTCCAGCTTTATTGAATAATCCTCTGATTTCACCCATAAATTCAGCACTTGCTTCTGATGCTCCAGCCTTACCTCTTGCACCTGTATATTTTGATATTACTATTCCCTTACCTAAATAGGCGGAATTGTGTTTTGCATAAACCTCGGCGAAATCGGGATCATAGGCTGCATTTACATCTGCAGATAGCACTTTTGAGTTCTGCATTACTTTTCTGACAAGCAGTTCACTGTAATCACTGTAATAGAGATCAACAAGATTTGCCACCTGGTCTTCAAAGAAATGTGACTGCATACCTGTACTTCCCATACTGCCAACTTCTTCTCTGTCCATCAGTAAAACAAGCGAGGTGTATTCTGGTTCGTTAAGATCTAAAATTGCTTCTAAAGCTGTATAACTGCAGACTCTATCATCATGTCCATAACCGGCGAGAAGCCCTCTGTCAAAACCGGCATCTCTGGTTTTAAAAGCAGGTACAACCTGTAAATCAGCACTGATAAAATCTTCTTCCTTTATATTATATTCTTCAATTAAATGAGAAAGTACAGCTGTTTTTATCTTTTCTTTAGCATCTTCATCATTTACCGGAATACTTCCGATTACAACATTCAGCTGTTCACCTGTAATTCCTTCATTCATAGATTTTTTCATCTGTTTTTTCCCTAAATGAGGTAGAACATCACTGATGAAAAATACCGGGTCATCATCATTTTCCCCAATACTTATTTCCACCTGATTTCCGTCTTCTTTGACAACTACACCATGAATAGCAAGCGGCATTGTTACCCACTGATATTTTTTTACGCCACCATAGTAGTGAGTTTTAAATAATGACATTTCTCCATCTTCATATAATGGCTTAGGTTTAAGATCAAGTCTTGGTGAATCAATGTGGCTGCCCACTATTTTCAGACCCTCTGTAAGCTCTTTTTCTCCAATTACTGCAGCAAGTAGAGCTCTTGATCTGTTCATCACATAAACTTTATCACCTTTTTTTAAGCTCTCATACTGCTCAATATTTTTAAATCCTGCTTCTTCCAGCTCAGCTGCAGCTGCTCTGGCAAATTCTCTTTCTGTTTTATTTTTTGTCAAAAAATCTGCATATGCCTTATTAAAGGAAAATACTTCTTCTCTTTCTTCTTCTCCCATTTCTAACCAGGCATTTTTTGCCTCATATGCATTCTCATTTTTTTTATTTTTTTCCTGTTCTGTCATCAATATTTCCCCCTTTTATATCTTTTCTAAACAAGTATACCAGCTTTATTGTAATTATGTAAGTAAGTCTTTTACAAAAATAAAACCCCCGACCTAATTTAGCCGGGGACTGCTCTATTTGCTCATTATATTATTAATTTATTGGAATACAATTATCTCTTTAAATTCTGCTTAAATATTTTTTTCGATATCAGCTTTATCTCTTAGTTCTTCAAGATATTCATTTATCTGCTGACTCTGTTTCTGCTGGACAAGCATCTGTTCTACTCGGGGCTTAAGGTCTTCAAATGATGCATTTTCATCCTGCTGCTGGAAATTTTCTTTATTTTCTTCATATGCTTCTTTTAATTCCTCTTCTGAAACTTGAATATTACTTACAACTTCTTCTTCTATCAATTTATTTATCTTGAATTGGGGGTTTCCTATAATCTCATTCTTGTATTCGCTTTCTGATGCATAACCCTGATTTTCTAGAGCAGATTTAAATTCTTCTTCTGACATATTATTATTCTGTAATATTGACTGTTTTTGATTTTGATAAAATTCTTCTGCCTCTGACTCACTTAAAGTTATATTTTCTTCTTCTACCTGCTGTTCTAGCAGCACATTATTAATTAAAGAATCGAGCTGCTGCTCTTGATATGTTTCCAATAGCCTATTTCCTTCATCTGAATTTACCAAAAGCTGTACAAAAGTCTGATCAATCTGACTTACCTGCTGTAAAAGCTGATTTACATTTGCCTGCTGAGCTAATTGCTGTTGAGTTATTTCTTCTCCATTAACTTCAGCTACTACTTCAGTCTGCTGCTGTACATTTTCCTCAAGTGAAGGATCAGCAGGCTGGTCTGGATCGATTTCCATCTCCTGTGCAAATATAGTGGTCGGAACAATAAGAGCAGTGACTAAGAACAATATTACTAATTTCTTTTTCATTATTATTCACATCCCGTTTTAAGTTTTTTGCTTTGTTTTTCTTACTTCAATAAACATAATAGGGGACGAAGATTAAAAAGAAATTAAAATAAAATAAATTCCGGATTAGAATTCAGCTGTATAGTCTAAATAATTCTTATAATTCCTTAAAATTTCAGTCATGCTGTCTCCACCGAATTTTTCGGCAGTACTCTGAGCTAAAACCAAAGCTGTAACTGCTTCTCCAACAATACTGGCTGCCGGCACTGCACAGACATCTGTTCTCTCTTTGGCAGCAGTTGTCTGTTCTTTAGTTATGATATCAGCGGAGCGAAGAGCAGCAGCCAGGGTGGGGATTGGCTTCATTGCAAGCCTAATTACAAGGTCTTCTCCATTGCTCATCCCGCCTTCTATGCCTCCTGCCTGATTTGTACTGCGGTAATAACCTTTATCAGTATCATAAAAAATTTCATCATGAACTTTTGAGCCCGGCAGACCGGCACCTTTAAAACCTGCACCGATTTCCACACCTTTAATTGCCTGGATTCCCATCAGCTGGGCTGCCAGTTTGCTTTCAAGTTTTAAGTCCCAGTGGACATGGCTGCCGATCCCGACCGGCATTCCTCTAACAACAATCTCAAAAACACCACCTACAGAATCTCCATTTGCCCGCCAGGAATCAATCATTTTTTTCATTTCTTCGGTTTTGATTTGATCTCCACAGCGAAGTGGGGTATCATCAAGTCCACTGAAATATTTTTCTACACCCTCTGCAGTCTGGAAACGCTCTGCATTTCTTTCTTTTAAATCATTCCATTTTTCGCTTTTTAAACTCCCAATCTGCACTACATGGCTGTATATTTTTATATCGAGCTTTTCCAAGAACTGTCTGGCTGCTGCTCCAACGGCAGTTCTGGCTGCTGTTTCTCGAGCACTAGCTCTTTCCAGGATGTTTCTAATATCTTTCTGATTATATTTAATAGCTCCCGGTAGGTCTGCATGTCCAGGCCTGGGATTGGTCACTGCCTCTACATCAGCCCCTCGTTCTTTGTCTGGAGCCATAATCTCAAGCCAGTTCTGCCAATCTTTATTCTCAATTGTCATGCTTAAAGGTGAGCCGAGCGTTTTTTTGTGGCGGACCCCAGAATTTATAATTACCTTATCACTTTCAATTTTCATTCTGCCTCCACGGCCGTAACCCTGCTGTCTTCTATAGAGCTGCTCATTTATTTTTTCTATGTCTAATTCCAGCCCTGAAGGCAGACTCTTGATGACTGCAGTCAACCTCGGGCCATGTGATTCTCCAGCAGTTAAATATTCGAACATAAAATATCCTCCCTTAAGTACTTCTTTATTACTATCTGCTCAAATTTAATCATAATTAATTATTTATTTGTTTTCATCCTAATATAATGATTAAGCGTAGGCTATTTTCTTCTCTCTTGCTTTAAAACTTGCCAGTGACTTAGATATTGCTCTTATTTCATCCATTAATAAGCGGAAGTTGTCTGGTTTTAATGACTGATGTCCATCAGATAATGCGTTCTCCGGATTTGGATGGACCTCTACCATAATTCCGTCTGCTCCCACCGCTACTGCTGCTCTGCCGACTGGAACTACAAGTTCCCAACGTCCAGTACCGTGACTTGGATCTGCGATCACAGGCAGGTGACTTAACTGCTGAACAAGTGGAATTGAACTTAAATCCATCGTATTTCTGGTTTCTTCACCAAAGGTTCTTACTCCTCTTTCACATAATATTACCTGATGGTTACCAGCATTCATGACATATTCCGCAGCAAGCAGCCATTCCTTGATTGTGGCGGCCATACCTCTTTTTAACATCACAGGTTTATTGATTTTACCCAATTCTTTTAAAAGTGCATAGTTCTGCATGTTGCGGGCACCGATCTGTACAATATCTGTGTATTCACAAACAACATCTTTGTGTTCAATATCCATCAGTTCTGTTATTACCTTAAGACCTGTTTCTTCTCTCGCCTTTGCTAAAAGCTTTAATCCTTCTTCTCCTAATCCCTGAAAAGAATAGGGTGAGGTTCTCGGTTTAAAAGCTCCACCGCGCAGTATCTGGGCTCCAGCTGCTTTGACAACTCTAGCTGTCTCCAATATCTGCTCCTCATCTTCTACTGAACAAGGGCCGGCCATCACGGTCAGCTCTTCACCTCCAACTTTTACCCCATCACCCAGATCAATAATGGTTTTATCCTGTTTGAAATTCCAGCTGGTTAACTTATAGGGATCGGAAATCACTATTACCTTATCCACACAGCTCATCGTCATCAGCTGTTCTTTTAAGTTTACCTTTTTATCAGGTGCAACACCTACAACACCTACAATAGTTGTTTCTACACCAGTATCTGGATGTGCTTTAAATCCTTTTTCTTCAATAGCATCTATTACCTTCTCTTTTTCCGCTTCAGTAGCATTTCTTTTTAATACCGCAATCATTTTAATTTCTCCTCTCAGCTAAAAGCTCTTTTAATTTTTTTAGAAAAAATTCATTTTCTTCGCGAGTCCCAATTGTCACTCTTATCCAGCTTTCCATAGCAAATTGATTTCCCGGCCTGATGATTACACCTTTTTGCTGCAGCTCCTTAAAGACTTCTACCGCATTCAGTCCGGTATCTACCATCATAAAATTCGTCTCTGTCTTTATGTATTCTAAACCCATCTCAGAAAATTCCTTGTAGAGAAACTCTTTTTCCGTTTTATTTAGCTCCTGACATTTTTTGAGATGATCTTCTGCCTCAAAAGCTGTGACAGCAGCCTGCTGTGCCATTCTATTTACATTAAATGGTCCTCTAATTCTATTTAAATAATCTATTAACCTGGCATTTCCCAGTGCATAGCCTATTCTCATACCTGCAAGGCCGTATGCCTTAGAAAATGTCCGCATCAAAAATAGATTAGGATAATGAGCTAAAAGTTCTACTCCATCAAAATAATCATCAGAAGTTATATATTCAATATATGCCTGGTCAACAACCACTAGAATATCATCTGAAATATCTTCCAGAAAATCCTCTATTCCTTCTCTGGACAGCATTGTTCCAGTTGGATTATTGGGATTACAGATAAAGATAACCTTTACATCTTCTGTAACTGCAGCTGCCATCTTATCGAGCTGATGGCGGTGATTGTCATCAAGAGGAACTTTTATGCTTTCTCCACCTCTGGACTTGACCGCCAGCTCATACTTGATAAAAGCAGGGTCTCCCTGGATTACCTGACCACCATTTTCTAAGAGCAGAGTCATCAATAAGTCGAGTATTTCATCTGAACCATTACCAATAAATATCCTCTCTGCAGGCAGATTGTAATGCTGGCTAAGCAGCTCTTTTAAATCTCTGCTGTCTGAATCCGGATAAAGATAAACATTTGCTGCCTCAGATTTTATGGTCTCTATAACCTCTGGAGCCGGCCCCAGTGGATTTTCATTTGAGGCAAGTTTAACAATTTTATCCAGCCCGTATTCTCTTTTCACTTCATTAATACTCTTACCAGCTTTATAGCGCTTCATATTTTTTACCGACTCTAAAATTCCAGCAAATAACTTCTCCATAAATACACCTTCCTCTGTCTATTTTTGTTTAAATTTATTGGTATTCCTTGGTACCAGGTACCTTTAGTTAAATAAAGGTACCTGGTACCAAGGATTTTCGACTATATCTTTTCTAAAAGGCCTTTGAAACCAGGAAATGAAGTGTTGATGATTTCACTTCCTTCTATTGTGATACCCTGCTGGCTTTTAAGTCCAAGTACGGCCAGGGACATTGCTATTCTGTGATCATGGTAGCTTTTTACGCTGATTCCACCTTCTACTTCAGCAGAACCTGCAATTACCATTCCATCTTCATGTTCTTCTATTTCTATACCCAGTTTTTTAAATTCTTTTACTACAGCTGCAATTCTATCTGTTTCTTTTACTCTCAGTTCTTCTGCATCTTTGATAACGGTCTCCCCTTCAGCAAAAGCAGCCAAAACGGAGATGATCGGTATCTCATCTATAAGGCGGGGAATAATCTCTCCACCTACTTCTGTTCCTTTTAGATCAGATGCCTTAACAAGAATATCTGCAGTAGGTTCTCCTCCCTGATCTTTTTGGTTGAGGAGTTCAATTCTCCCACCCATCGCTTCTACAACTTCAAGAAAACCACTGCGGGTATGATTGAGCCCCACATTTTTAATTAGAAGTTCTCCTTCTTCTGCAATTAATGCTGCAGTAATAAAGAATGCAGCTGAGGAAATATCTCCAGGTACCTTAATATTAAAAGCTTTGAGCTTTCTTTCTTTTGCTTTTTTGAGTGTGATTCTGTCTGCCTGGATTTCTAAATCTATTCCAGCTCCAATCAGCATTCTCTCGGTATGATCTCGAGAAACTGCAGGCTCTATGATTACTGTTTCTTCTTCTGTTTTTAAAGCTGCCAGTAAAATCGATGACTTAAGCTGAGCACTTGCTACAGGCAGTTTATATTCCATACCGCTCAGCTTTTGACCTCTGATGCTGAGTGGTGCAAGTCCATCTCTGCGCGACCAAATCTGGGCTCCCATTCTCGATAGGGGTCCAATTATCCGCTGCATAGGTCTTTTTCGCAGTGAATGATCTCCGGTTAAAACTGAATAGAAATCCTGAGATGCAAGAAGACCTGCCAGAAGCCTCATCGAAGTTCCTGAGTTTCCGCAGTCAAGCACATTATCCGCTTCTTCCAGACCGTTTAGACCCTTACCCTGAACTCTGTAGCTGCCGGGTTTTTCCTTTTTAATCTCTATACCAAGATCTCTCATGATACCCATAGTACTCAGACAATCTTCTGCTTCTAAAAGTCCTTCAATTTTACTTTCACCTTCTGCAATAGAAGACAAAATTAAAGAACGGTGGGAGATAGATTTATCCCCTGGAACCCTGATCTCACCTTCTACTTTTTGCTTACTCTCTACTTTTAATTCCATAACGTCCTCCTTATCTTAGTCAATATCCTTTTTTAATTCAGCTGCTTCAGCTAAAAAATCGAAAATATTCTGCTCATCATTTTTTTCAAGATCAGCCTTTAATTCTTCAAGTTCTCTTATATATTTTTCTATCAGATCTATGAGATTTTTATTATTTGATAAAATTATATCCTGCCAGAGTTCTGGAGAGCTGCCTGCTATTCTTGTCATATCCCTAAACCCACTTCCAGAAAGTTTAAGCATATTTGTATTATCTTTTTCCAGGTTAAGCATATTTACCAGTGCTGAAGAGAGCAGATGAGGCAGATGGCTGACAAGTGCTGTACATCTATCATGTTCTTCTGCAGAAATAATGTATGTTCTGGCCCCAATACTTTCTATAAGCTCTTTTAATGCAAGCAGTTCTTCTCTTTTGTTTTGATCCAGGTTATTAATTATCTCACTTTCTTTATTAAAAAAAGTATTTTCATTAACTTCGGCTTGGGCCGGCTTATCATCAATTATCGGAGTTAAGATAAAAGGTGCTCCGACAAAAAGGTCTGGATCATGCCAGTCTATACCTGATTTATGTGAACCTGCCATCGGATGAGCTCCAATAAAAGTTTTGCTGCTTTTTTCTAGGATTTTTTCAGCTTTTTTTAATACTTCTTTTTTGGTGCTTCCAGCATCAATAATAAGCTGTTTGCTGTCACTGCCCCTGTCAATTTCTTTTATAATATCTGTTATTTTGGAAACAGGTACTGCTATAAATATTAGCTCTGCTTCTTTGAGATTATCTTTGATTTCTAAAAAACCTTTATCAATTATCTTTAAGTCCTCTGCTTTTTTGATAGTATATTGATCCTGATCAACTGCCAGTATTTTAAGATTTGAGTCAGATTTTTTAAAAGCTGCTGCCAGGGAAGCCCCGATAAGGCCGACCCCGACAACAGCAATTGTATTAAACTTAGGCATAAGCGATTTTTCTCTCTCTTGATTCAAAGCTGTGCAGAGAACTATGAATAGTCTTGATTTCGTCCATCATTAATCTGAAGTTTTCTGGTTTTAAAGACTGTGGGCCATCAGAAAGAGCGTTTTCTGGATTTGGATGGACCTCTACCATTATTCCATCAGCGCCAACAGCCACCGCTGCTCTAGCCACAGGTGTTACTAATTCCCAGCGGCCTGTACCGTGACTTGGATCAGCAATTACCGGTAAATGGCTTAACTGCTGAACAAGTGGTACTGAACTTAAGTCCATTGTATTTCTGGTTTCTTCACCAAAGGTTCTTACTCCTCTTTCACAGAGAATTACATCATGATTTCCTTCATTCATAACATATTCTGCGGCAAGCAGCCATTCCTTAATCGTTGCAGCCATCCCTCTTTTGAGCATAACCGGTTTATCAAGTTTACCAATCTCTTTTAATAGGGCATAATTCTGCATGTTGCGGGCACCAATCTGAATAATATCTGTATATTCACAAACAACATCTATATGTGCTATATCCATCAATTCGGTTATTACTTTTAAGCCTGTTTCTTCTCTTGCCTGGGCCAGCAGTTTTAAGCCTTCTTCTCCAAGTCCCTGGAAAGAATAGGGTGAAGTCCTCGGTTTAAATGCACCACCACGCAGTATCTCTGCACCGGCTGATTTAACAATCTTTGCAGTTTCCATAAGCTGAATTTCATTTTCTACCGAACAGGGCCCTGCCATCACAGTCAGCTCATTACCTCCGACTTTTACACCATCACCAAGATCAATCACCGTTTTTTCCTGTTTGAAATTCCAGCTTGTTAGCTTATATGGGTCGAGAATCAGCACTACTTTTTCGACCTCACTCATCGTCATCAGCTTCTCTTTTAATTTTGTTCTGTTATCCTGATCACCAAGTACACCTATAATTGTTTTCTCTACTCCAACAATCGGATGAACATCAAAGTTTTCACCTTTTATAACATCAATCACCTTTTGCTTTTCTTCTTCACTTGCATTTCTTTTTAATACGGCTATCATAATTTAAATCTCCTCTCTACTAAAATCCTTTTAATTTTTTTATTATATAATCCCTGACTTCTTTTTAAAAATAACAGTTCAAAACTAGCAAATTATCTGTTTAATGAATAAAAACCCTATAAAAATGCAAAAAACCGCCCCTGTCAGGGCGATTGAAATCGCGGTACCACCTGTTTTAATCTCATTAATTAAAAAACAATATAACAGATTATCTCTTCTGGAAGCCAACACTTCCGCACCGGATAACGACGGCAGACGGCCTACACTTACTCGTTTTCACTTTCAGCTGGCAGCTCAAGAGGTGTATTTCAGCTTTAAGCTTACTGGATCCTCTTTCAAAGATTTTAAGAGTTTTAATTTGTTAATGAGTATTATAGCAGGAGAATTTTGCTTTGTCAAATAGATTTTCCGCTTATCACCCAGATATTAAGTTTTCAAGCTGCAGTTTACAAAATGTTTACAAAAAACTAGATTTTCAGATTACTAAGTTTCATTACAATAAATAACTTAATATTACTTTCCACTCTTTTTGTATAAATAGCTCTAATTAAATTTATTCAATCACAGTTTTAGGATAAGAGCCCAGCATCCTAAAATAACCTGACATTTCTTTTACTTTATTGAGTGCCTCTTTCAAATCAGTATTCTCAGCATTACCCTTAAGATCGATGTAAAATAAGTATTCTCCAAGTCTCTGTCTTGTCGGTCTTGACTCTATTCTGCTTAAGTCGATCTTCTTTTTCGCAAACTCACCTAAAATTCTGTATAAAACACCAGCTTCATTTACTTTTGGAGCACAGATAATGGATGTTTTAAATTCACTATCTGCTGAATCCCCAAGGTGTCTGTTATCACTAAAATCTTTATCTTTTTTTGCTGCAAGTACAAATCGAGTTGCATTTGGCAGATCTCCCTGCAGGTTTTCTGCAAGTATATTAAGATTATAAATTTCAGAGAGCCTGATCGACCCAATAACTGCACTTTTATCCTGATCCAATACCTTGGAAGCTGCTGCTGCAGTGCTTTCTGTATAAACAATTTTTGCATTTTTAAAATGCTTGTTTAAGTACTCTCCAGACTGGGCGATCGCCTGAGGATGGCTGTATATTTTTTCTATCTCCTCTTTTTTTACACCCGGTGCTGCCTGAAGATAATGAGCTATCGGCAGGATGATTTCTCTGTATAACTTTAATTCCGAATGCTGATAGATCAAATCAAGGCTTAAATTAACTGATCCCTCAAGTGAGTTTTCCAGTGGGAGCAGCCCGAGGTCTACCCTATCACCGCTAAGTGCTTCAACTATATCTCTTATTGATTCACATTGATGTGTTCTGCCGCCATATCTGCTGCAGTAATTAGAAATTGCCTGTTCACTAAATGTACCTGGTGGTCCTAAATAAGCATAATCTAAATCTCTCATGTCCTTCCTCCTTATTTTCTCCCATAAATGCAAAAATCCCCCGTTCTAATTAAAGAACGAGGGTTTAAATTCTCGTGGTACCAATCTTTTTGGCTAAATAGCCCACTCAGCAATTACAGGAATCCTTAAATGATTTCCAATAATCTGTCCGGTTAACGGTAGACAGCCGGTCAAGCTTACTTTCTGGTTCAGCCGACAACTCACAGGGGAACTTCACCAAAATATTTATTTGCAGGCTCTCACTAACCCCGCTTCGCTGAAATAAATAATTCTAATTACTTTCCCTGATCACAGTTTTTGAGTTATTTTTTGATAAACTCTGTTTAATTAACTTTGATTTTTTACAGTGTACATCAAAAAAATGTTCTTGTCAAGTTTTTTATCAAATCAGCCCGTGCATTTAATTATAGAATCTATTATCGACAATATGTATCATTAAATAATATTTTTTGCTTCACATTCTTCATTTAAATAGTCGATAAACTGATCAGCTTTTTCTTTCGGTGCCTCTGTAAATATACTGATAACAACAAACACCAAAACACTCACGAGCAGTGTCCAGACTCCAGCTGCATGCCCGAATGGCCGCCAGCCGCTAAACTGCAGATAGACTGCTGTAAATGAGCCAATAATGATACTGCTTAAAGAACCTGCTGCTGTTGCTCCCTTCCAGAAAAATGCTCCAAACATAGACGGAACAACCACCATCAGTCCAACTGAAGCAGCCACTGATAATGATGCAATCAGATCCAGTTCCTGTACTGCAAATAACATACCAAGTACAGCAATAATAATGATAGCTATTTTGGCAATTTTCAGCTGCCTGAGCTGCTCTGGTTCTTCTGCTTTTTCCAATTTATTAAATAAATCTCTAACAACTAAGGAAGAGAGTGTGAGCATTATCGAATCAATGGTAGAAATCGCAGCAGCTGTAATACCTATCATTGCTGTTAAAGCAAGAATTGTTGGCACATATTCTGAAGCCAATAGCTGTGGAGCGGCCATATCTGCATTTTCCAGACCCGGAATCAGTAATTTTGCAGAAAAACCCCAGATTACAGATACTAATGTATAGATAAATCCAAAACCTAAAAAGCCTTTGATCATCGTTTTCATTGCTTTTAGATCACGGGGTATAAAAAGCCTCTGGCTTACCTGAGGATTTGAGATCGAAAAGAAAAACCACGGCAAACTAAGTCCTAAAAATGTTTTAAAGGAAAAGAAACCGGGCCCAGGGACAGTCAAAAACTCCGGATGTTCACTGCTCAGCGATCCAAAAAAATTAACGAATCCTCCCAGATGATTATAAATTATATAGGCTAAAATTACAATACTTACTGACATCATGATCAGTGACTGTAAAGAATCTGTCCAGGTCACAGATTTCATACCTGCAATTAAAGCCCAGGCAATTGCGAGCACTGAAGCAAGAATCACTCCCATAAGAAAAGGTATTTTCCCTCCCGAGAGAGCACTCAAAAGATAACCAACCCCCATCAGCTGAACTGCTAGATAGGGTATTAAAAATACAGATGCAGATAGTGCTGCAGCTGAAGCAATCCAGTGGTTTTGATAGCGATCTCCAAGCATTTCATAAGGAGATATATAATTATTCTTTTTACCGATCAGCCAGAAACGTGGACCGAAAAAAGCCACAAGTGAAAGTCCTGAAAGATATACCAGCTCAAAGCCAAGTGCACCAACTCCTCCAGAGTAGGTAAACCCTGCCAGTCCGATCATCATAAAGGCACTATAGGTAGTTGCACTGTATGATAGTGCAGCTACAAAGCCTCCTGTGTTCCTATCACTTAAAAAATATTCCATAACTCCCTGTTTCATCTCACGTCGTGCTAAATATGCAGTAATAAAACCAGCTAGTATATAGATTAATATAGCTGTGTATAGATAATGTGACGGCATTGATTACTCCCTCCAGTAGCTTGTTATTTTAATAGTAGAAAAAATCACTAATAAGGCAAAGACTGTCCAGTAGAAAAATGCTCCAAAAAATGAATATACTTCACTTAAATAAAGATAAGGAACTACAAACGCTGAAATAACTAATAATGATATAATAACAAGCCAAAATATTCTCTTTTTTTTCAATTCTTTTTTATTAATTACTTTCACCCCTTTTTAATTTGACAAAAAATATAAATAATTTGCATAAGTACTCAACAGCATGAAGAGCTCCAATCCTTGATCCAAAAATAGTTCTTTATAATTTAAAGATCATCAGTAAATTATCCATCTTCTTTACAGCTAAAACTTTATATATGTCTTTACAGGTGTCTTTACAGCTAAAGCAAAAATATAACCAGCCCGACGGCTGGTTTTTATTCTGAAAGCAGCAGACCTTTTTCTTCTAATTTTTCTTCAATTAAATTTAATACCTGCTTATTAACAACTTCTATTGTGTGCAGGTGAATTCCATCAGTTAATTCTGACAGTAATAATGTATCATTTAATCTGTAATTATTGATAAAATTCTCTACATCTTCGAGTGAAGAAATCATTAAATTTCCAATTAGTTCTCCATAAATCGGATGCTCAACTTTAACATCAACAATTCTGCCCCCATAATTAACTATTGTTCTTAATTCATCTCTTAATTCACTGCCGTCAAAATGTCTGCAGGCAATTGAAGCTCTAATTGTCTTCATACCCAGATTGTCTTCATAATAATAGCCCTGAGAAGTCGCAATAATCCTTTCTCCTTTTGCTCTCAAAAGTGCTACATCCTGAACTATAACCTGTCTGCTGACATCAAAATTTTCAGCTAATTCGGATCCTGTTACTGCTTGATGTGATTGTTTAAGCTTTAAAAGCAGCTCATTCCTTCTCGTTTCAGTATTAATAATCTCCACCTCATTTTCTAAAAAAGTAAGTTGATTTAATAATGTATTTACTAATATAATTTGGAAGGCATTAGAGATTAGTCTTCTTGTAAATGTAAAACTCTAATTTTATTCTCTAAAGAAAACTCTTCATGTAAATATCTTATCATTTATATTACTATATTGTAAAGAAAATTTATTTAATTGATTTTTCACCTCCACCCAATCCACAGCTTTGATAAAGCTGAATTGGCAGTTTTAGATAAAAGAAGGACTTTATTGCTTCTTATTGAATATAATAATGAGATAAAAAATAATTATAATTAAAATTAACTAGGGAGATGATAATTATGCCAACTGTAAATTTTTCAATTAGTGCTCAAAGCGAAAACCCAACAAAAGTTGTTGTAAAAACTGGAGAGGGCTTTGAAATAATTGTTGATGAGCCTGAAAACATGGGTGGAACAAATGATGGAGCAAGCCCTGTAGATTATGTTATAGCTGCACTTTCTGGATGTTTAAATGTAGTAGGACACCTTGTGGCAAAAGAGATGGGAATTGAATTAAGGGGACTTTCCATTGATATAAGTGGGGAATTAGATCCAGCTAAGTTTATGGGTAAATCAGATGAAGTTAGAGCTGGATATCAAGCCATTAATGTCGAAATTGATGCAGACTGTGATGCAGACCAGGCTGTTTTAGATGAATGGATAGAGGCTGTTGAAAGCAGATGTCCTGTTAGTGATAACCTTGCCAATAAAACTCCTGTAAATATCAGTGTAAAATAATGATCTGTTTTTATAAGATTAAAAAGATATATACTGCAGATAACTAAAATTTTAAAAATATATATCTAATGAGCTAGAAAAGCTCTGCTGGAATAATCAGCCGGCAGAGCTTTTTAACTGCATAATTATTTTTTTATTAATTATTTTCACCATTTTCAGTTTCAACTAGTATTTTCCCTCCACCTGTATAACTCTTTTCGGGAAAAATCACTCTTGCCTGATAGGGAAAAACTTCGCCACTCATTGTGTCCTGATAATTCTTTTTAATAATTATTAGCTGAAAAGGAATGACTTCATTTTCCACATAATAAATTTTATCTTCTCCATCTGGACCAACCCATATATCATTAACAGGCACTTTGATTTCCATTTCTCCATAATGATTAATAAATTTAATGGATTCATCCTGGTTAACTTCTATCAGCCAGCCTGGTTCATTACCAAGTGCTCGGAATACTACACCTTCTGCTCTGGCTTTTGCCCAGGGATCATCCTGTGCATCCTGTGCTGCAGCATTACTCATAAATAGAGCTGCAAAAAATAAAGCTATCACAACCAGTATTAATTTTTTTTTCAAAAAACTCTCCTCCTCTAGTTACTTAAAATCTAAATTTTTGAAAAGTATGTATTTTTCTCCGTTTGTATAGATGATTTTCAGATTATAATCTTCAGCTATTTTCTGAAAAGTATTAAGATTATAAAAAATAATGTGGGTTGGATCCCATTTATACCACCAATCAGCGAATTTTTCTGGCCCGGGATGAAAAGATGTCATAACCGCTAAATAACCACCATATTTAAGGTGGTGTTTAAGAAATTTCATCTCTTTTCTCGGTTCAGAAAAGTGCTCAAATACTTCTGTTGAAGTGATTAAATCATATTTTTTATTCTCAAAAACTCTGTCTGGGAAAAAATACGGATCATATTTATCTACCTGATAATCTTCTTTTTCAAGCAAATCGGCAAGTACTGGGCCGGGACCACAGCCGAATTCTAGCACATTATTTAGATCCTGAATAAATGGAAAAACACCTACTTCAAGAAAATCTTTGAACATCTCGACATAACCTTCATTTTGATGGCTGTTATCATGGCCCATATATCTTTCTTTTTCTTCTTCTGGCCTAACAATTTCTTTTTTTTCTATAAAAATAGCCTGACAATTATTGCAGTAATAGTATCTTTGCTCAAAATCTAAAATTCTTAAATCATCACTCCTACAAACTCTACAGTACAAAATATTTCACTCCATTATATATAAATTTGACTTCTCCAATATATTATATTACAGCAGCCTTGGTTTTGTAAATTTAATTTTAAAAAATATATACTGTAGATAACTGTTTTTTAAGAAAAAATTTGCTCTAAAGTTAATTGGAATTTAAAACTTATATGTAGACTACTCTTATAAATGATAGGGCTCATTATTGTTGATTTTAAAAGCCCTGTATATTTGTTCAAGCAGGATCAATCTAATCATTTGATGAGTAAATGTCATATGAGAAAGTGAAAGTTTGTAATCTGCTTTCTGCAGAATAAAATCACTTAAACCGGTTGCCCCACCAATGATAAAAGTGAGAGAACTGTAGGATTTAAGCTGCAGATTCCTAATTGATTTTGCAAACCCGGTTGAGCGCATGGGTTTTCCCTTAACATCCAGAGCAAATACATAGCTTCTCTCCACTATTTTTTCTGCAATACGGCTGCCCTCGATTTGCTGAAGTTTGTCTATATCTCTTTGAGAAGAGTTTTTAGCTATATGTTCAGCTTCTACCTCAATTATATTTAAACTGCAGAACCTCTGCAGACGTTTTGCGAATTCTTTAAGTGCTGGTTCCAAAAAAGAAGATTTAACTTTACCTACAGCAATAATATTGATTTCCATCTTTAATTATCACCATCAAATTTATTTTTTGCCTTTGCTCGCTGTCTTTTTCTGCTTTCTTTATCGAGTTTAATTATCGGACTCGGCTCTACCTGTGATGCACAGCCAAGCCTTAAATCTCTTCCTACCTTATAACCTGTTTCTTTAAGTATGTTATTAACGGTAATATAGGCTACCTTTGGATTATTATTCTCCTCACTTAAATGAGCAAGCAGCACGGTCGGAAAATTATCAGCTAAAAGTTTCGGCAGAATTTTTGCGGCAGCATCATTTGAGAGATGGCCTTCTTTTCCCTTGATCCTATTTTTAAGAAAATACGGATAACTGCCTGTCATCAGCATTTCAAGATCATGATTTGATTCAAGAATTAATAAATCTGCACCACTGATTTTTTCAACAACCTCATTTTTCATAATGCCTGTATCAGTAGCAAGTACTATTTTCTGATCTCCAGCTCTGCAGATATAGCCGACAGGTTCTTCAGCGTCATGAGAAATATCATATGGACTAAAAGCCAGATCACCAATCACAAAATCACCACTAAAAACCTGAGAGTTTTCTGCTTTTATTTTGCCCAGTTTTTTTTCTGATCCAGACCAGGTACCCTGATTTGCATAAATAGGTATATTAAATCTACGTGATAATACACCTACACCTTTGATATGATCACTATGTTCGTGGGTTACTAAAATGGCGTTAATTGAAGCTGGATCAATATCTCTGATTTTCATTCTTCTTTCAAGTTCTTTACCACTTAAACCTGCATCAATTAAAACAGAATATGCTCCAGCTCTGATATATACTGCATTACCATCACTACCGCTGGACAAAACAGCTGCTTCTATTTTCAAGATTTACACTTCCATTTCTTCCTGCCAGCTCAAATGATAAATAAGGCTAACAATTCCAACAGCTAAATCTTCATTTTTCACTGAGACATCATCGGGAACATAAAGTCTTGTTGGCGCAAAATTCCAGATCGCCTTAATACCAGCACCAACCATCAGCTCAGCAACTTCTTGAGCCGCATCTGAAGGAACAGATATAATCCCTAATTTAATTTCTTCTTTCTGCACAATATCTTTTAATTCCTGAATACTTTCAACTTCTTTGTCATTAATTAAATTACCAATTTTATCAAGATCATTATCGAAAACATAGCTAATTTCCAGCCCCATCATCGAAAAACTGCCGTAATTTACCAAAGCCCTACCTAGGTTTCCTGCACCAACCAAGATTGACTGCCATGTCCGATCAACTCCTAATATCTTCCCAACTGATCTTTTTAAATCACTAACATTATAGCCAACTCCACGTCTGCCAAATTCTCCATAATAAGAGAGGTCTTTTCGTACCTGAGTTGAAGGAATATCCAGTTTTCCTCCAAGATCTTTTGATGAAACAACATCTACATCTTCAAAAGTGCCCATTTTATCAAGACATCTGTAATATAGAGGTAGTCTTTCGATTGTTGCTCTGGGTATTTTATCTCTATCTTTCATATTAATCCCTCCCGATAATATTTATTTTACCTGACTTCCATTTGCAATGTCATCACTAACCGTCGACAATACCATCTTACCTGCTGGATTTGAAGCAGCTAAAATCATTCCTTCTGATTTCACACCAAAAATGGTAGCAGGTTCTAAATTAGCAACAACAAGAATTTTTTTGCCGATTATATCTTCTGCAGTGAAATGCTGAGAAATACCTGCCACTAATTGTCTTTCTTCCAGGCCTATATCAACCTGAAGTTTGAGCAGTTTGTCACTTCCTTCAATTATTTCTGCTTCCAAAATTTCGGCGACTCTTATATCTGCATTCATAAATTCTTCAAATGTTATTCTATCTTTAATATCTACCAGATCCATTTCAGAATCCTCCTCTTTGCTCTTTTCTGCACCTTCTTCTGCCTCTTTTCTTGCTTCGATCTCTGCAAAATATTCTTCCAGATCAATCCGTGGAAAAATTGGTTCTCCGTTTGTTACTTTAACTCCAGTTTTCAGTCCACCCCAGTTTGCATCTTCCCAGCCGGCATTTTGGATTCCATCAAGCTGCGCAATCTGCTCACCGATTTTTTCTGGAGTATCAGTTAAAAACGGCTTTAACATTACAGCAGTTACCCGCAGTGATTCCAGTAAATTATAAAGAACTGTTTTCAGCCGCGGTTTATTGTTCTCATCCCTGCCGAGTATCCAGGGTGCTGTCTGATCTATATATTTATTGGTTCTGCGGACCAAATTCCATATTTTTTCCAGAGCAGCCGTATATTTGAGTTCTTCCATCTCTACTTCTACATCTGCTTTGGTGTTTTGTGCTAAATTGATCAATTCTTTATCTATTTCTTCCTTTTCTTCGACCTCAGGTATTACACTGTCAAAGTACTGTTCTACCATCGATACAGTCCGATTAAGCAGATTACCTAAATCATTTGCAAGGTCGGAATTTATCCTCTGAATCAAAGCTTCTGTTGAATAAGTACCATCTGTGCCAAAAGCAACCTCCCTTAAAAGATAATAGCGGATTGCATCTCTGCCAAAATCTTCAATTAAAACAACAGGATCTACAACATTACCTTTTGACTTCGACATTTTGCCGGTTTCACTTAAAAGCCAGCCGTGCCCAAATACCTGTTTTGGCAGTTCAAGCTCAAGCGCCATCAATATTATCGGCCAGATAACTGTGTGAAAACGCAGTATATCTTTACCAACCAGATGCAGATCAGCAGGCCAGTAATGTTCGAAGTTTTCCTGGTCAGTTTTGTAGCCAATTGCTGTAATGTAATTGCTCAGTGCATCTATCCAAACATAAATGACATGACCATCATCAATCGGAACAGGTACTCCCCAATCAAAGGTTGTTCTGGAAACACTTAAATCATCTAAACCATTTTCAATAAAATTAATCATCTCATTGCGTCTGCTTTCAGGTTCTATAAACTGCGGATGTTCTTTGATATGCTGCAAAAGGCGGTCAGCATATTTGCTCATCTTAAAGAAATAGCTTTCTTCCTCTACCCATTCAACCGGGCGATGACAGTCAGGACATACTTTCTCTCCCCCTTTTTTTTCAAGCTGTCTTTCTGTCCAAAAAGCCTCACATGGAGTACAGTACCAGCCTTCATACTTATCTTTATAAATATCACCTTTATCATAAAGTTCTTTAAATATCGCCTGTACTACTTTTTCATGTCTTGCTTCAGTTGTTCTAATAAAATAATCGTAATCTATATCCAATTTTTTCCACAGTTCTTTAAAAGTTGTTACAATTTGATCTACATATTCCTTTGTGTCCTTACCTGCTGCTTCTGCTTTTCTTTCAATTTTTTGCCCGTGTTCATCAGATCCGGTTAAAAACATCGTGTCATAACCCTGCATTTTTTTGTAGCGGGCAATAGTATCTGCTGCCACCGTAGTGTAGGCATGTCCAATATGTAATTTATCACTTGGATAGTAAATAGGTGTTGTTACATAATATGTATCTTTACTCAAATTAATCATCCTCCCTATTTTTAAATAATATATGATTATATATTTTGTTTTCTGAATATTATATAAGAGTTAATTCACAAAATCATTTAAAAAAATTTAAAATAATATGATTCCACTCTCTCAGCCATATTTTTCTAATTTTGATTATCTTTATTTACCGAAATGGCTGTGCCAACCTTATAAACCTCACTTTTAGGCAGATCTCGTAATCCCGCAACTTTCTTAACTGCCTGCTTTTTTGTGATACCACTCTGCATCAGTAATTTGATATGCTCAAGGATGGAAAGTTCTTCCCAGCCTTCACTTTCTTCTCTGATTTCGGTTCTACCCTCTATTACAACAACAATCTCTCCCTTGATCTCCTGATCTTTAAGCCTTTGATAAAGCTCTGCAGCTGTTCCATAATATTTTTCTTCATGTACTTTTGTTATTTCTCTAGCGATAACAGTCTGCCTTACAGCCATTTCTTCACTAAATTCTTTTAAATCTTTTAATGTATTTTTCAAGCGGTAGGGTGATTCGTAAAAAACTGTGCTTTTATTTTCCAGAGCCAGTTCTTCTAAAAACTCTCTGCGTTCATTCCCACTGCGGGGAATAAATGATCTAAATACAAAAGAAGAAATATCGAGTCCAGAAACAACTAAAGCTGCCAAAAATGCACTTGGGCCGGGAATTGGTATTAGCTCTATACTAGCTTTAACTGCTTCCTTGACCAAGATTTGACCTGGATCTGAGATAACAGGCATTCCTGCATCACTGAGTAAAGCTATATCTTGCCCAGAATTTAATTTTTCTATTATTTCTCTGCTTCTCTGCCGCTCATTATGTTCATGATAAGAAAGCAGCTTTTTTTCTATAGAAAAATAGTTCAAAAGTTTTCTGCTGTGGCGGGTATCTTCACATGCTATCATATCCACCCTCTGCATAACATCCAGCAGGCGCTGGCTGACATCAGCAAGATTACCGATTGGAGTACCACAAATATATAGTTTACCTTTTCCCAATTATATGTCCTCCCCATAGATCTCTTTTACTTCAGCTGTGTATTGATTACTCTGCCCTTTGTAAATAAGCAAAACTGGCTTGATCCGCAGACCGGGATTAGCACCTTTTTTTGCCTTAAGTAAAAAAATATCAGCTTCTTTATCAAGACGAGACTGAACGAGCCTAAGTTCTTTAGCCTGAAAATTATATTCCGAAAGTTTTTCTATAACTTCGGTCAGTCTTTCTGCTCGATAAACAATATAAAAAATACCTCCATATTTTAATATATAAGCTGCTGCTTTTATGACATCCTCTATTTCTGCATGTATTTCGTGTCTTGCTGCTGCCAAAAATTTATTTTCTGTAATCTGTCCTTCATTGAGAGGTAAATATGGTGGGTTAGAAACTACAACATCAAATGAACCAGCTGTAGTGATATCTTCAAGGCTGCAGAGATCATGATTGATTATTTCTATTTTTTCTTCTAAATTATTATATTTAACATTTCTTTCAGCAAGATCTGCAAGAGCTTTTTGTATTTCTATACCTGTTACTTTTACACCTTTATTTTTATATGCTAAAAGCAGAGGAATAACTCCACTGCCTGTTCCCAGATCAACTACTCTATCACCACTGCGAAGTTCTGCAAAATTAGCCAGCAGTACTGAATCAGTTCCAAATTTAAAAAACCTACTGTCCTGTATTATCTCCAACTCATCTTTGATAAGATAATGAATCTCTTCCATGCAGTTATTTCTCCTTACCTTGATTTTCTAAGAGGCTTAAGCAAAAAAGGCAGTCACCTTTTCTTTTTTCACCAAAACTTAAAGGACAGACATGATAACCTTCATCATAAATATCTATCAGATTACTGTAGCCTTCTTTTTCCCGTAGTGAGTCATCTACCTGATCATCGAAAAGAAGATTTTTGAGTTCTTTATTTTCTCTCTGAAGTTCTTCATTTTCCTGATAAAGCTGGTAGGTTATATCCTTAAGTTTGTGAAAACGAAGTGAAAGTGCCTCTATCTGTTCCTGAAAATGGGCAAGGGTACTCAAGATTTTCTGGTCCATCAACTACCCATCCTTTCAAAATCAGTTAATCTCATTTTAATCATCCAGATCATCTACATCAACTTCTATATTATCATCTGTGCCGATATCAACCTCTACCGTATGTTTTACAAGATTACGCTCAACTACTTTACCATGACCCATCTCTAACTCTACTTTTTCGCCTACATTAGGCATTTCTTTTTTTAATCTGCGGTAAGTAGTTGCCTCATATTGAAGACAGCACATTAAACGACCACATAAACCTGATATTTTAGCAGGGTTTAAAGATAAATCCTGTTTTTTTGCCATTTTTATGGAAATCGGCTGAAAATCTCTCAAAAATGTTGCACAGCAGATCGGTAAACCACATGGTCCAAGTCCACCAAGCATTTTTGCTTCATCCCTCACACCTATCTGCCTCAGTTCGATGCGTGTCTTAAATACTGAAGCTAAGTCCTTGACAAGTTCTCTAAAATCAACTCTTCCATCTGCAGTAAAATAAAATATAATTTTATTATGGTCAAATGTAAACTCCACATCGATCAGCTTCATCGGCAGTCTGTGTTTTTCTATCTTATCTAAACAAATATCAAAAGCCTCTTCTTCAAGCTTCTGATTTTTTTCGTGTTTTTCTCTATCTCTAAGTGTTGCTTTCCTAATTACATCTTTTAGGGGAGCAACGATTTCATCTTCTGTTACTTCTTTTTTACCAACAACTACTTCTGCATATTCTATTCCCCGTGCAGTTTCTACTATTACATTGTCTCCAGTTTTAATCTCTAAATTTCCAGGATCAAAGTAATAGATTTTACCGGCTGTTTTAAAACTAACTCCAACTACCGTATTCATTTATTTTTACACCTCTATTATTAGCTATTCTTGATCAGGCTGGCGTAGTTTAAAAAATAATACTTCCAGACTTAAATTTGCTCTTACATTTTCTTTAATATATCTTTCTGTTCTATCAATTGAGTCCAATTTTTCGATAATACTATCTAAACTCATTAAAGCTTTATTGTGTTTTAAATGCTCTAGATAATCTTTATTTTTTACTGCTCCCAGACAATCCTGTTTAATCATCATTATATCGCGATACCAGTCTGATAGCAAATCAAAACAGGGAAAGTCGGACTTTAATAATTCTAATAATTTATCTGTTATTTTAAATATATCGATTGTATTTTTAGAATCTATATCGGAGAGAAAATCATAGATAATTTTCCTGTTTTCAAAATAGCTTTCTCTTTCGGCAGCTTTTAATGCCCTACCCGGGCTTCCATCAGCTGTCAAACTTAGTATTTCAGCCTTTTCTGCTTCCAAACCTTTATCAAGCAGCAGACTTTTTATTTTTTCTTTTTCTACATTTTTTAATTTTATCTGCTGACAGCGGGATATAATTGTGGGCAGCATTTTACCTGTATCTTCAGCCAGCAAAATGATAGTCGCAAAAAAAGGAGGGTCTTCAAGTGTTTTTAATAAGCTGTTTGCTGCCTCTTTTGTCATTTCTTCAGCATTTTCAATTATATATATTTTATGGTCGCTTTCATATGGTTTATAAGCTATTTCTTTTTTTAACTCACGGATCTGGTCAATTGAAATTGCATTTTTATCTTCTAAAATAGCAATCCTTTTAAAATCAGGATGATTTTGATGAGCCATCTTTCTGCAGTTAATACAGCTTCCACAGCTGTCCAGCTCTAATTCTTTACAAAAAACTGCCTTCGAAAATTCGAAGGCTAGTTTGAATTTACCTATCCCGTTTTGTCCACTAAAAAGATAAGCATGACTTATTCTGTCTTTTCTTATCTCATCTTTTAGTATTTTTACTGCCTCTTGTTGTCCCAATAATGAAACAAAACTCATAGAAAAACTCCTCTAAATTATATATTATCATTTATAGTTTTGCGAACTGCTCTACATCGAGAATAAATACAGTTGCTCCACCTATCTTAATTTCCATTGGAAAAGAATAATAACCTTCAAGCGAATTTGCCACAGGTGACATAGGAGCTACTGTCTTTTTGCGGGATTCACAGTTCTCTTTGATAATTTCAAGCACCTCATCAACATGGTCTTCATCAGAACCAATTATGAAGGTGGTATTACCCTCCCGCAGAAATCCACCGGTAGATGCTAATTTAGTTGTTTGAAAACCAGCACCTGTCAAAGATTCCAGAAGATCTGATGCATCGTGATCATGGACAACCGCAACCACCATTTTTACAGTCTTACCTGAATTAGCTCTTTTTTCCATTATAATAACCTCCCGGTAGTTATTTTTTGTATTTCTTTCTGCACTTTATTT
>JAGYNO010000110.1 GCA_018399955.1 Halanaerobium sp.
CATTTTACTTTATTCTTCAATCCACCATTCATGTATATTAACTAAACCAAATGCTCTCCAATCATTATCTTCAACTGCTTCTGGACGGACATTATGGATAGAGGAACTAACAGCTGTTAGGCGGTTAGGACTATAGAGGGTTAAAACTGGTAAATCATGGCTCATTACCTCTTGGATTTCCCAATATAGTTTAACTGCTTTTTCTCTATCTGGTTCTTTTAAAGCATCATCTAACATTTTATCAAATTCTTCATTC
The DNA here is from genome assembly GCA_018399955.1 of Halanaerobium sp. Lineage (GTDB taxonomy): Bacteria > Bacillota > Halanaerobiia > Halanaerobiales > Halanaerobiaceae > Halanaerobium. The sequence continues at coordinate 257 of JAGYNO010000110.1, forward strand.
GAATAACCTACATAGTTACCATCTGGAATATTTCTTGAATGGTATTTTGCACTCTGGTCAGGTACAACTCCACCTGCTAAACCAACTAGAACTAAATCAAATTGATCTCCATTAAATGGAACACCTCTGCGTTCGGTTTTATCAAGTAGTGTACCCCAGTCAGTCATGTTAAGCCTGGCATCAATACCAACCTCTGCAAGATTTTGCTGTATAATTGGTGCAGACTGAATACGAACCTGATTACCTGTTGGATAAAGAATCTCTACTCTAAACTTCATTCCATCTCTGGTGAGTACACCGTCATCTCCCATTTCCCAGCCATCTTCAGCAAGCATTTTTTTTGCTTTTTCTGGATTATAGTCATAACCTTCTAGATTGGGATTATGAGCCCAGTGAAAGGGAACAATTGGAGTTTCGACTACTTCTCCAAAACCTAATAATGCGCTATCAACAATACCTTGACGATCTATAGCATGTGCCATTGCCTGTCTTGTTTTTAATGTAAGTTTAGGATCCTGAAGATTAAAGCCCATATACTGATAAACCGGACTTAAATCATTATATACATCTAGCTCTTCAAATCCCTTGATCAGATTATAAGAATTAGGATCGAATTCTGCTAGGTGTAATTCACCCACTTCTAACTCCATTAAGGCTACTTCTTGATCTCTAATTGCCCAGATTAACTCATCTACATAAGGTCTACCTAAATAATAATCTTCATAGGCTGATAAAAGTACATACTCATCACGTGCATATTCTTCAAATTTAAATGGACCTGAACCAATTGGTTTTTCTAATTCTTCTGCTAGATGCTGATTCTTTATAGGAACATCTTTCCAGATATGATAAGGCATTATACCTAATACACGGTCAGCAAGCATTCTACTGCTATATTCTGTGCTTTCAAATGCTATTTCATAGTCATTTATAACCTGAATACCAGTTATATAATCTTCTTCTCCACTCATATAAGCTTCATAGTCAAGTGCTTTTCCTCTTTGACTTTCATCTTCGCGAAATGCATCAAAACCTTTTAGATAACTATTATAAGCCATATGAGTTCCCTCATAGTCAATATGTCCTATTTGAGTATAAGTATACCAGACATCTCTTGCTGTAAGAGGTTCACCATCATGAAATTTAATGTCTTTTCTCAATTTAAAAGTTACTTTAGTCTTATCATCATTAAATTCCCAACTTTCTGCAATACGTGGTATTGTTGGCTCCATATTTTTATCGAGCTGTATTAATGGTTCATAGACCATGTTGTTTACATTAACATCATAGGTGCTAGCACCTCTTGCAGGTATCCAAAGTCCCTCAGGAGAACTGTACATAGAAAATCTTAAAGTTCCACCATATTGAGGCTCTTGTGCAAAAACACCGGTAGTCATTATCATCAAACAAAGAGACAATAACATAGTTATTATAATGATTTTTTTCACTTAATATTCCTCCTATTATTTAATATTCCCATTTACACCAACAGTTTTTTTATTTGCCTACTCACCTCCTCGCTATTTATATTCTTAACGAATTAGATGAAACTTGGTCTGACGACCTCCAATAAAATCAGCTTTTCCTTGTGTGAAAACAACTTCTTGTTCTAAAGCAATTTTCACTTCTTGATTATTCCATTCTGGGACAGGAGTTACCACATTTAATTCAAAAGCATAACAAGTATCATCATACAATGGATAATCACCAACACCTTCAACCCTATCCTGCTGATCCCAAAGTCCGATGGTGGGACCTGCTCCATGTCCATGGGTTCCTATTGGATGACTATAAATAGTAGCTTTTAAACCTTCTTTTTCTGCTCGGTCTAGGGCTGCTTTAAGGATTTCATTGCCTGTTCGGCCTAAAACAAATTCTTCAGCTAATATATCCTGCAGTCTATTACAGTTTTTCATAGCTACCTTTAATCCTTCTGGAACTTCTTCTTCGTTAGGTTTCAGAACATAAGCATTTTGTTGAACATCAGTATGTAAACCCAAATAAGAAATTCCTACATCACATCTGACAATATCTCCTGGCCTTATTACTGTATCACTAATTTCTCCCAAATCTTGTTCTGAACCGGTTTTTTTCAATTCATCCAAATTTTGTTCTGAACCCTTTTTCCCACATCTTTGAACTTTGACATAACCACATCCAAAACCGGGTAAACGATTATTAAACCACCACAGAACATCCTTTGTAGTAGTAACTCCCGGATGAATAACTCGCGGAGAAAGAGCTTCTGCTATAACACCATGAGTTAACTCCATCATTCCAGGATAAGCTTCTAATTCTTCTTCGATTCTAGTTTCTAACCAGCCTACCACAACTTTCTCTGCACTTTTAATTCTTTCTTCATATTTCGGTCCTAAAGCTTCCACAATCTTATTATACTGGGTATAACTAATTCCATCTCCATAAGCAAATGTTTCACCATAGTCCAACCCTATTGTTTTAGGATCTCTTTCTTTAACTATTCTTGCTAAACATTCCCATTGGCCTTCCTTGTCTGGTAACCACTGTGGTTTATAAAATCCTTCAATCTCTAATCCATATCGGGAAGCAGATAAGGTCTCTAACTTTTCATTTTCATCTAAATAAAATACTAAAATCGATTGTCTTCTGGCAACTTTAAGAGTCAAGGATTTATAGACAGGATCATCATTATTTTCTCTATTAACAACTATCCACATATCCAAGCCTTCCCGTTTCATAATTTCGGGAAGTACGCGTTTCAATTTTTTCTTAAGCCAATTTTTTCGTACCTTACTTTGCTTTCTAGCATCCAGTAATCTTTTTTCCCAATCATAAACAATAGCGTGATCGTTTTTCATTTTTATAGCCTCCTATAAATAATTAGAATTATTTTTCTGATTCTAATTATTTAAATGTTTTTTTATAGCCAAATCTATATCTAATCCATCTTTCCATATAGAGGCAATTGCCTCAGCTAATAATAGAGGATCTTGCTCCGCAAAAAGTATATTACGACCAA
>JAGYNO010000111.1 GCA_018399955.1 Halanaerobium sp.
AGCTGAAACAGAAATGGTAAAACCTAATATAATAATCAAAACAAAACCAACTAGCTTTAACTTACACTTAGTCATAATTTTAACCCCTTATAATAGTTTAGAAATCTAACCTTCTACCGTTAACCTTTAACCACTCCTTCTTCTCTCTAATATCAGGAATTATAGACGCTACTGTTGCCCAGAAATCTCTAGAATGATTGTCATGTATTAGGTGAGTAAGCTCATGTACTACCAAATAATCCACAATGGACATTGGTGCCATAATGATCTTCCAGTTAAAATTAAGGTTGTTTTTACTGCTGCAGCTGCCCCAGCGCTTCTTCTGTTTTTTCACAACCACATTGTTTGGTTCAACATCAAGCTTAACCTTATACTTATCCACTCGCTCATTAATCTTTTCTTTAGCATGTTCACGATACCATTCAATTAAACGGGTCCGAATCTCTTCTCGCCGCTTTTCTTTCTTATCTGTAAGCTCCACTGGATAGTCAATAATGAATTTCCCCTGGTAGAGCTTTACTTCTACTCTTGGAATTTCTGCTGGATTAACTTCCAGGCTATATCTTCGACCTAAATAAGGAAGTTTCTCCCCGGTCATAAATTCTTTTTCTTTTGGTGCCGGCTTAATCTTATCCATTTCCTTTAATTTGGAAAGAATCCAGTTAGTTTTTTTCTTTAGTACCTCTTCTATTTTAGTTTCTGCTGTATTTTTTGGAGATCTAACTATTAAATTCCTCTCATGATCAACAATGATCCCCATAGTTTTGCGTCTAGTGCGTATTATTTCATAATTTATTAGTTTGTTTCCCAGTTTGATTTGCTGCATTTTTACCTCCGATTAAAACATAAATATATTCTGAGAGAGCTTAATTATCTTGTTGGTTAAACTCTCATATTTCTGCTTGAACTCGTCATATTTGATCAAATGAACCTTGGTTGTTTTTCGCATTTTCTGCAGCACTTCAGTCTTCTGCCGCCAAAGATCAATCTTAGTGTATTCACTTAAATCATTAAAGATATTTTGAGTAACCTCTTTGACAGTTTTGTTTACATAAGGCTCATTGCACCCTTCACCTGCTGTATATTCACCAGGTTCTTCTGCAACTTTGCCCTTTTCTTCTTTTTCTCTCTCATTTAAAAGAAGCTCATAGAGGGCAAACTCTTTTTTGTTTAACCCCAGTTTTTCTGCTTTCGACTGGACTGTTCTCATATCATTAATAATATCCTTCATCTCACCAATCTGTTCTAAAAGACTCATCTGATTATTTTTACGCTTCTCGATGATCTCTTCCAGTCGCTCACTTAGCTTTTTATAATAGACGGGATTTTCATCCATCTGTACATTGATTTCTTTCTTTATCGCATGCTCCATCTCACTGGCTTTAGCCTTATCAGATTTTAAGTCATCTAGAGTTTCTTCAAACTTTTTCTCATCAAGTATAGATACTGGCTCATGTAGGACTCTGACACTGCTTGCTCTGATATGATCATCAATTAGCTTTTTAACCTTTTCTCCCACACCTTTGATATCAATACTGTCATCACGATACCTATTTCTTACTGCTGTATGAATTTTACTCAGCTTATATAAATCACCCCTATAAGGATCAGCTATTGGGTGCGGCATAATGATATCCATACTCTTAGCAAAGTCCTTAAAGTCATTTTTGAAGTCATTTCTCTTTTCTTCGTCTTCAAAGAGCTCAATACAGGCTTCCAGGTTATCCATATCTGTATTTCTAAAATATTTCATTACCTCTCTGTGATTGGCTTCCAGTCTTGGCTTCTCATCTTCAATTGGAGTTACAGCATTTTCCACATCAGAAGGATTAAAGATAGCCAGTGCCTTTTTAAGATTATCAAAGACTCCATAATAATCTACTACCAGACCATAATTCTTCTCAGGATAAACTCTGTTAACTCGGGCTATAGCCTGCAGCAAGTTATGTTCTTTCAGAGACTTATCCAAATACATAACCTGCTCAACTGGAGCATCAAAACCAGTCAGGAGCATATCACAAACGATAATTATTTTAAGTGAAGAGTGAGGATTCTTAAACCTCTCAACTATTCTAGATTTCTGATCATTATCAACACTGTATTTTTTAAGCAAGCCCTCATCATTGTGCCCGCCAGAGATTAATACAGCTACTTCTGGACCATCTAACTCATCAATCGCCTCTTTATACCTAACTGCTGCCTGTCTGCTTACGGCCACTATTTGAGCCTTAAAAGGGGCAATTTTTTCCGTATAATGTTGAATAATATCCAGAGCAATTGTTTTAATCCTGGAACTTGCTTCAGCTATGTCATTTTCAGTAGCGTATTTTTCTTTTATTTTTTGTTTTTCTTCATCTGAATATCTGTGGAAGGTTTGATCAAAGACCTCATCTAAAGTTCTATCCTCTACATGTAACTCAGCCAGTCTGCTCTCATATTTAATTGGCAGAGTGGCATTATCTGCAACTGATTCTTCTATAGTATAGGTATCAATATAATCACCGAAGGTTCTTAAGGTGCTTCTTGATTCTTTATCAATTGGTGTTCCTGTAAAACCTATGTAAGCTGCATTTGGTAGAGCTCTCCTCATATTAGAGGCTAAATCTTTAAACTGAGTTCTGTGAGCCTCATCAGCCATTACAAATACATTCTTTCTTTCAGTTAAAACAGGATATTTTTCGTTTTCATATTCCTGAAACTTATGGATAGTAGTCATAATAGTTCTGCCCGCTTCTGAGGATAAAAGCTCTTTTAAGTCTTTTACACTGGCTGCTCTTTCTGGATTAGGAAAGCCACACTTTTTAAAAGTACCACTGATTTGTTCATCAAGATCAACCCTATCTGTTACAATCAGCATTGTTGGATTACCTATCTCTTTTAATCTTCTCAGCTTCAGTGCTAAAAAGAGCATGGTTAAAGATTTACCTGAACCCTGAGTATGCCAGACTGTTCCATTTCTATCTTCCAGACTATCAGCATTTGTTATTCTTTCTACTGCCTTCTGTACAGCTCTAAACTGCTGGTAGCGGCAGGCCATTTTAATTTTTGCATTACCCTTATCTTCAAAAACAGTAAAGTTCCTGATAATATCTAAAAATCTATTCTTTTTGAAAAGTGAAAAAAGAAGTATATCCTGTCCTGTAGGCTCTTGACCCAGCAGTTCTGTTAAAGTCTCTTTAGTATAAGGATAAGGGTCCT
>JAGYNO010000112.1 GCA_018399955.1 Halanaerobium sp.
AATTTCCACCTCTTTATTAGATGAATTAGAAAAAGCTAATTTAAATATTTTAAATTTTATAAAAGTATCTTATTTAAAACAAATTTTAATAAACTAGGAGGTTATTTTAGTGGATAAATCAAAAGATAAGTTATTAGAGATGTATGAAAAAATGAAAAAAATAAGACTGTTTGAAGATAATGCAATCAAATTATTTAATCAAGGTCTTGTAAGAGGTCCAATGCATGTTTATACAGGAGAAGAAGCAGTTGCAGTAGGAGCATGTTCAAACTTAAATGATGCTGATTATATAACATCAACTCACCGCGGCCATGGTCATTGTATTGCAAAAGGTGGCAAAGTAGATAAGATGGCTGCAGAATTACTTGGAAGGGGTACTGGTTACTGTAAAGGTAAAGGTGGCTCGATGCATATTGCTGACCCTGAAATTGGAATTCTTGGCGCAAATGGTATTGTTGCAGGAGGTATGGGAATAGCAGCTGGAGCTGGTCTTTCAGCAAAAATGAGAGGTACAGATCAGGCAGCTATCTGTTTTTTTGGTGATGGAGCTACAAATGAAGGTGCTTTTCATGAAGCTTTAAACATGGCAGCTATCTGGGATTTACCTGTTGTTTTTGTTTGTGAGAACAACCTCTATGGTCTAACTGGTCCTGCAGAAGAAATGCTTTCTGTTAAAGATGTAGCAGCAAGAGCAACAAGCTATGATATTCCAGGAGTAGTTGTTGATGGAAATGATGTCTTAGATGTTTACGAAGCAGTTGGAGAAGCAGTAAAAAGGGCAAGACAGGGTGGAGGCCCAAGTTTAATCGAGGCTAAAACTTATCGCTTAAAAGGACACTTTGTTGGTGATCCCTGTGTTTACCGTGATGATGAAGAGGTAGAAATGTGGAGAAAAAAAGAACCGATAAAGAGATTCAAAAAACACCTGATAGATAATGAGGGTATAGATGAAGAAATTATTGCAGAAATAGATAAAAATCTGGAAAAAGAATTAAAAGCAGCAGTTAAATTTGCTAAAGAAAGTCCAGATCCTGAGATAGAAGTAGTATTTGAAGATGTATTTTCTGACTAAACTAAACGAAAGGAGAGTAGATAATGAGAACAATAACCGTTAAAGATGCTTTACAAGAAGCAATAATTGAAGAAATGGATAGAGATGAAAATGTATTTGTAATGGGTGAAGATATTGCTGAGCACGGCGGTATTTATGGTGTAACCCAGGGATTATTAGAGAAATATGGAAAAGAAAGAATCAGAAACACTCCAATATCAGAATCAGCCCTAATTGGGAGTGCATTAGGAGCAGCGATTACCGGTATGCGGCCAATTGCAGAGTTGATGTACATAGATTTTACTGCAGTAGCAATGGATCAAATAGTCAACCAGGCTGCAAAAATGAGGTATATGTTTGGGGGAAAAGTTGATGTACCTTTAGTAATCAGAACCCAAGGGGGAGGGGGAAGAGGTAGTGCTGCTCAACACTCTCAGAGTTTAGAAGCCTGGTTTATGCATGTTCCGGGATTAAAAGTTGTAATGCCTTCTACTCCTTATGATGCAAAAGGACTTTTAAAAACAGCAATTAGAGATGACAATCCAGTAATGTTTATTGAGCAAAAAATGGCATACAGCTTTAAAGGAGAAGTTCCTGAAGAGGAATATACAATACCATTTGGAAAAGCAGATATCAAAAGAGAGGGAACTGATGTTACTTTGGTTGCAAACTCATATCTGCTGCCGAGAGCATTAGAGGCTGCAGAAAGAATGGAAAAAGAAGAAGGAATAAGCACTGAAGTTATTGATCCACTTACTTTAGTACCATTTGATGAAGAAACAATCATTAAATCTGTTTCTAAAACAGGAAGGTTAGTTGTAACACATGAAGCAGTAAAACGCGGTGGATTTGGTGCGGAAATAGCAGCAAAAATTTATGAAAGTGATGCATTTTATTATTTAGATGCACCACTGCAGAGAGTAGCAGGTTTAGAAGTGCCTACACCATACAGTGCAAAATTAGAGAACTTTGCAATGCCTGATACAGATAACATTGCTGATGCAATAAAAAAAGCCTGTTATGTTAAATAATAAATTAATAATAGAGGTGATTTAGTTGGCTTATGAAGTGAAAATGCCTAAATTTGGCGAAACAATGACAGAAGGAACGATCTTTAATTGGATAGCAGAAGAGGGTGATCAGGTTGAGGTTGGAGATCCCTTATTTGAGATAGAAACTGATAAAGCAAGTCTTGAGGTAGAAGCAGAAGAATCAGGTATTATAGCAAAAATTCTGGTAAAAGAAAATGAGTCTGCACCGATTGGAGACTTAGTAGCAGTAATAGCAGCAGAGGGCGAAGATATTGATTCACTCGATTTTGATTCAGAGAGCAGTGAAGAAGCTTCTTTAGAAGGAAGTTCAGAAAATAAAGAAGAAGTTAAAAAAGAAGAAAAAGTAGTCCGGGCAGAAGGCAAAAAAATCAAAGCTTCACCAGCAGCAAAGAGGCTGGCAAAAGAAAAAGATATTGAGCTTAAAGATATTCAGCCAGCTGAAGGTAGAGAAGCAGTTATAGAAGCAGATGTCAGAGATTACATAAATAATAATCTCCCTTCAGCAACACCAACCGCTGAGAGGAAAGCAGCAGCAAAGGGAATAGACTTAAATAGTTTAGAAGGCACAGGTGCTGGTGGCAGAATACAGAGCAGTGATGTTGACAGTTATGCTGTAGAGGATACTGCAGCCGATCAGGAGATTCCATTTACCGGATTGAGAAAAGTTATTTCAAAGCGTATGGCACAGAGCTTCCAGGAAGTTCCTCAGGTGACTACAACGGTAAAAGTTGATATGAAAGAAATTAAAGAGTTACGAGAAGAGATTAAAGAACTATCAGAAGAGCATATCTCGTATACAGATATTCTGGTATTAGTAGCATCCAGGATGCTTAAGAAATATCCGAAGATTAATTCTCATATCAGTCAGGAGAGTATGGTAGTAAAGAGTAATATAAATATTGGTATTGCAGTAGATGTTCCAGATGGATTAGTTGTACCAGTAATTAAAAATGCAGGTAAAAAAGGTCTAGAAGAGATTGCTAGAGATAGAAAGCACTTAGTAGGAAAAGCTAGAGAAGGTAAATTAAACAATGATGATCTCAGTGGTGGAACCTTTACAATAACAAATCTTGGCGGATTTGAAACAGAGATAT
>JAGYNO010000113.1 GCA_018399955.1 Halanaerobium sp.
ATTTCATAATATTATGACTTTTTATCTTTATTAAATTTATTAGGCAAAATTAATAACTAGGAGGATTTAGTATGGGAATTACTTTAACTATGGTATTAGCATCATTTGGTGGCGGACTTTTTGGTGCAGCTTTAGGAGCATTACCCGCATTTATATTCACAGGTTTCCTTGTATTAGCTGGTGAGGCTTTAGCGCTTGCTGGTGGAGGTGGAGCTTTAACTGGTTCTGTTGCTTTTGGTATGATGTTTGGACCACATATCGCTTTTGCTGGTGGTGCAGCTGCAACAGCATATGCAGCTCAAAAAGGCAGACTTGATGATGGAGCGAATATCCTTAAGCCATTAATTGGAATCACAGAAAACTGGGATATTATGCTTGTTGGTGGAGTTTTCGGTATATTAGGTATGATTGTTAATCAATTTTTAGCTTCAATCGGTACACCTAGTGATACAATCGCGATTACTGTTGTAGTTTCTGCTTTAGTTCACAGAGTAATGTTTGGTGAAACTGGTATTTTTGGTACTTATGATCCAGATAAAAGTGATTCATTCTGGAACCCACCTGCAGATATTGCATGGTTACCATGGCAGATGAACTTCTCACAATTGTTTACTATAGGTTTAGGTGTTGGTTTAGTTGGTGGATATGTTGGAATGGAAACTTCTGTATTTGTACCTTTTGGTATCGCAGCAGCTTCTCTAATTATCCTTGAAGCTAAAGGTGAAGGTCCTGTTACTCACCATATCGCATTCCCTGCAGCAGCAGCGGCAGTTGCTACTGGTAGTATTATCTGGGGTGGAATATTCGGTATTTTAGGTTCTTTCTTAGGTGAATTTTATGCTCGCTTATTCTACGATTGGGGAGATACTCACATTGATCCACCTGCAGCTACAATTGCTACATTAATTACAGCTGCTATGTTATTCTTAGGATTCTCATTCTAAATTGAATTATATTAATATTTACTAAAATTCAGATTTAGATAAATATTATTATTTTACAATAAAAATTCATATTAAATGTTATTATTTATTATTAAATTAAATTCTTAATATATATTTAATAATCATTTATATAAGTTATTTTCATTTACCATTCATAATAAACTATTAAAAGGAGTGATTAATTTTGGAAAAGTATATTTTAGCAATTGATCAGGGGACCACTAGTTCACGGGCTATGGTATTTGATCATGATGGCCAGGTTGTTAGTGTAGCTCAGAAAGAATTTACTCAGTATTTTCCAAAGCCAGGTTGGGTTGAACATGATCCAGATGAAATTTGGGGAACTACTTTAGGAGTTATTGCTGATGCATTAGGTAAGAAAAATATTAAGCCTACTCAAATTGCTTCTATTGGTATTACTAATCAGCGCGAAACAACAGTTGTTTGGGATGCAGAAACTGGAGAGCCTATCCATAATGCAATTGTTTGGCAGGATAGAAGAACTGCTTCAATTTGTGATGACTTAACAGAGCGCGGTTATGAAGATACAGTTAGAAGTAAAACAGGTCTTGTTATTGATGCATATTTCTCAGGTACAAAAATCAAGTGGATGCTTGATAATGTTGAAGGCGCTAGAGAAAAAGCAGAAAATGGCGAATTAAGATTTGGTACAATTGATACATGGTTAATTTGGAAACTAACTGGTGGAAATGTACATGTAACTGATTATACTAATGCTTCCCGTACATTAATTTATAACATTCATGAACTTGACTGGGATGATGAACTATTAGAAGTATTAGAAGTTCCAAAGTCTATGCTTCCTGAAGTTAAAGCGTCAAGTGAAGTATACGGTAATACAGTAGACTTCCATTTCTTTGGCGAAGAAGTACCAATTGCAGGTATTGCTGGTGACCAGCAGGCTGCTACATTTGGTCAGGTATGTTATGAAAAAGGTTCAGCTAAAAACACATATGGTACTGGCTGCTTTATGCTCATGAACACTGGTGAAGAAGCTGTTGCATCAGAAAATGGTTTATTAACTACTATTGCTTATGGTGTTAATGGTAAAGTTAATTATGCACTTGAAGGATCTATCTTTATTGCTGGTGCTGCTATTCAGTGGTTAAGAGATGAGTTAGGTCTGATTGATAATGCTCCTGATTCAGAATACTTTGCTAACAAAGTAGATAGTACTGACGGAGTTTATGTTGTGCCTGCATTTGCTGGTCTTGGTGCTCCTTACTGGGATATGTATGCTCGTGGTACTATTGTTGGGTTAACAAGAGGTACATCAAAAGAACATTTAATCCGTGCAACATTAGAATCATTAGCTTATCAGACTAGAGATGTATTAGAAGCTATGGAAGCAGATTCTGGAATCGAACTTAAAACTCTGCGTGTAGATGGTGGAGCAGCAATGAATGATTTCTTAATGAATTTCCAGGCAGATATTCTTGGTGTAGAAGTAGAAAGACCTGTAGTTAATGAAACTACTGCTTTAGGTGCAGCTTATCTTGCTGGTCTAGCTGTTGGTTATTGGGATAACATGGATGAACTTGTTGCTAAGTGGGATAGAGACAAGTTATTTGTGCCTAAGATGGCTCAAGAACAGAGAGAAAAATTATATGCTGGCTGGAAGAAAGCTGTAGAAAGAGCTAAAGATTGGTCTGAAGAGTAAATTAAGAATAAAAGTAAAAAGAGTATAGTTAAATAGTAAGATGTTTTATTGGAGAAAGATAAAGAGAAAGCCCAATCCAGGTGCCATATTTGAATATGTTATCTGGTTGGGCTTTTTACTTTTGAGAATATGCAATAATATATACTTAGGGGGTTATTAAATTGTCTAAAGACAAATATGATGTAATTATAGTTGGAGCTGGAGTCTCCGGCTGTGCAGTAGCCTGGAAACTAGCCAGATATAATTTAGATATATTACTATTAGAAAAAGATCCAGATGTAGCTACTGGAACCACAAAAGCCAATACTGCAATAATTCATGCGGGATATAATGCAGATCCTGAAAAACAAAAGGGTAGATTAAATAAAAAGGGTA
>JAGYNO010000114.1 GCA_018399955.1 Halanaerobium sp.
CAGTCTGCTGTTTCTTCTCTCATAATCTGTCCGATGCTGTCCAAAAGTTGATTATCCAAAAAATTCACCACCCTGCTCCTATGTATTTCCATGAAGAACATCTAATAGCAGTTTTATTGCTTGATTTCACTTTTGTATATATTTCTTTATCTATTGATGATATTATATCAAATCAACATTTAAAATTCAATAATAATTTACTTTTTTTTACAATTATTAATTATCTCATTCTTCTCATTAAAAAATAATATCTCAGCTTTCCATTCATTTAACTCTGATTCATCAAGCTGTACATAAGACATAATAATAATTTCGTCATTAGGCTGAACCAATCCTGCCGCAGCTCCATTTAAACAAAATAAATAGTAAAAAAACCTCCAGCTTTTCCAGCCAGAGGCATCATTATTTAAATTAAAGTATATAATTATTGATTAGACTTTAGTCTTAAAAGCTTCATCATTTCCATTTATCATCTTTCGAAATCAAAGCCCGGAATAGCAACTTTTTTCTCAAAGCGGTTGAAGAAATAGACAAAGATAATTATAACAACAAGGTAAATAAGTGCTGTTACTAAATAGACATTGAAGAACTGATAATTGCGGCTTGCAATCAGCTTTGCTTCTGTCATCAGCTCCTTAGCTCCAATAACATAGGCCAAAGAAGAATACTTAATCATATAGATAAATTCATTTGTCCAGGCAGGTATTACTCTCCTTAAAGCCTGAGGCAGAATGATATGGAAGATCCCCTGCCACTTTGTCATGCCGATTGAAAGAGCTGCTTTAAGCTGCCCTGAACTCACAGATTGAATAGATCCCCTGAGATACTCTGCCTGATAAGCTCCAGAGTTAATAATAAAACTTATCACTGCAGCAGTAATCGGAGAAAAATTGACTCCATAAGCAGGTAAGCCATAATAGATGATAAAGAGCTGAACAAGTAATGGGGTTCCCCTGATCACAGCAATAAAAGCGGTCACCAGATTTGAAACCAGCTTATTACCATAGATCTTGCCAAGTGATAAGAAAACACCAAAAACAGTTCCTGAAAAACAGGAAATGATGGTGATCAAAACAGTCACAGCAAGTCCTTTAAAAAGCACAGGATAATAATTTAAAAATATATCCAGCATTATTCCTCACCCTCACCATAGAGATCAACCAGCTGAAACAAGAATTCTTTAGTCCTTTTATGTTCAGGATTATTAAAGAGTTTTTCGGGATCACCCTGTTCAACAATATTGCCGCCCTCCATAAAAATCAGTTCATCTGCGACAGAGCGGGCAAAACCCATCTCATGTGTAACCACAAGCATGGTCATCCCTTCTTCAGCAAGGGACTTCATAACCCTCAGCACCTCACCTGTTAATTCAGGATCTAAAGAAGAAGTCGGCTCATCAAAAAGAATCAGTTTAGGCTGCATAGCAAGTGCTCTAGCTATACCAACCCTTTGTGCCTGTCCTCCAGATAACTGTGAAGGATAAGAATCAGCAAAATCCTTGAGTCCAACTCGATCCAGCTCAAACATTGCCAGCTCTTCCGCCTCTTTTTTATCCATCTTTTTAACCTTGGTCAAACCGATCATCACATTACCCTTTGCAGTTAAGTGATTAAAAAGACCAAAATCCTGAAATACAAAACCAATCTGCTGTCTAATCTCATTGATCTTTTTGGTAGAAGTAATCTCAACATCTTCTAAATATATTTTTCCCCTTTTAGGTGGAACAAGGCGAATAATATTATTTAAAATAGTACTCTTACCTGTACCACTCGGTCCAACAATAACCTTGGTCTCTCCCTTATCTAAGGAAAAAGAAATACCCTTAAGCACCTCTTCTTTACCAAAGCTGTGATGTAAATCCTCTATTTTTAATAAATGACTAGTAGGCATCTGAATGTCCTCCTTCAATTCCTATCCCCGGTATCTGATACTTTTTCTCAAAGAAAGATAAAGCCAGATTTATTGTAGTAGTTAAAACAAAGTAAATAGCTGCAACAGTTAGATAAATAGTCATCGGCGCATTAGAAGTAGCAATAAAGTAATCTCCCTGTCTGACAAGTTCAACAACTCCTATCGTAAAAGCAAGTGAAGTATCTTTTAGCACAATTGCAGACTCATTAGTTACAGGAGGTATCGCAATTCTAATCGCCTGAGGAGCAATAATATGTGTAAAAGCAGTCAGCTTACTCATCCCAAGTGACATTGCCGCCTTCATCTGTGAACCACTCACCGATTGAATAGCTCCCCTGTAGATCTGTGATTGATAAGCAGAACTTCTAAGTCCAATCCCAACAACTGCTGCCCTGAAAACAGGAATTCTCAGCCCCATTGCAGGTAAACCATAATTTATCAGTAAAAGTATCACCAGAAGTGGAATGCTCCTCACCACTCTCTCATATACAGCAATAATACCCTGAATAAACTTATTTCCATAAACCTGACCAAAGGCCAGTGGAAGTCCAGCAGCAACTCCCAGCAGCAGACTCCAAAAAGTCAGCTGAATGGTAATCAGGGTACCCTCTAAAAGATAGGGAAGTGCCTGCTCTATTAAAGTTAAATTAGCTATTTTGATCCACCCCTTTACAAAAATAATTAGATATCTACTAAATAATTTCTCTAAATCAATAATGAAATAATAGAATATCTTTCAAAAGACTATAATAAATAAAATAAAAGTTTTCAATACCTGTCACTCTGAAATAATAATATAATATAATTGCAGAAAATTAAATGAATAAGCTAAAATAAGCAAAAGCTTAAAACAGCAGGTTAATATAATAGCCCAG
>JAGYNO010000115.1 GCA_018399955.1 Halanaerobium sp.
TAGGATTATTTCAGCTTTAGATTATTTCTTTGGATTTCAAAATAAACGACCAGATAATTTTCGCTATTAATTAAGTGCTTTACAGAAAGCTTATCACAAATTAAGTATAATAAAAGCAGGATTTGCCATTATCTTATTGAATAATGTAGATTAAGTGATAATATTTAAAGTTTAATTATTTTATTGGAGAAGAGGAGGTAATAAGTTTGGATTTTAATATTGTAATTGCTGGAGAAGCAGGACAGGGATTAAAAACTGTAGAATCACTTTTAACTAAAACTTTTTCAAGACATGGATATTATTTATTCAGTACTAAAGATTATATGTCCAGAATTAGAGGTGGGCATAATTTTATGCAGCTGAGAATAAGTGATGAAAAAGTTGGTGGGCCTACTGAAGGAATAGATCTTTTAGTAGCGTTAAATGAAGAAAGTGTAGAAATTCATGAATCTGAGTTAACAAAAAATGGAGTTATGATTTCATCTCGTGAAAGTGATTCTGAGAATATGGTAACAATTGATGCTAAAGGTATTGCTAAAGATGTAAATCCAAGAGCAGTTAATACAGTTTTTGTCGGTGCAGCCTTAAAAGTTATGGGGCTACCTACTTCTGAAGCAGAAGAAGCACTTAAAGAACATTTTAGCAAAAAAGAATCTGTTATAGAGGACAATTTAACTTTATTAACTAAAGGCTATGAAATAGTAGAGAAGATATTTGAAATTGAAGATCTGGGTCAAAAAGATAATAGAATAATTATAGATGGTAATAGTGCGGTTGGCTTAGGTGCTGGTCTTGCTGGAGTAAGTTTTTATGCGGCTTATCCTATGTCACCTTCTACAGGTATTTTAGCTTATCTTGCTGGAAAACAAGAAGAACTTGGGATAGTAGTTGAACAGGCAGAAGACGAGATTGCTGCTGTAAATATGGCCTTAGGTGGCTCATACAGTGGAATTCGTTCAATGACTGGTACTTCAGGTGGAGGTTTAGCATTAATGGCAGAAGGTGTTGGTCTTGCAGGTATTACTGAAGTTCCCATAGTAATAGCAGATGTTCAGCGTCCAGGTCCAGCAACAGGGCTGCCGACCAGAACAGGACAGGGAGATTTATTATTTGCAGTAAATATTTCTCAGGATGAATTCCCAATTATGGTACTCGCTCCAAAAGACCAGGAGGATGCAGTTTATCAGACATTCAGAGCCTTTAATATTGCAGATAAATATCAAATTCCTGTCATTATTTTGTCAGATCAATTTTTAGGTGATTCATCAAAGACAATAGACAGAATTGAGATAAGTGATCTGAAGATAGAAAGACATTTACTTGATCCTGATCAGCAGCAGGGAGATTATAAGAGATATAAATATACAGAGGACGGAATTTCTCCTCGTGCTTATCCCGGTCAGCTTAATGATAAAGAACAGGTGGTTTTAATTGATAGTGATGAACACGATGAATTTGGCCATATAATAGAAGATGCTGAAACCAGAAATAAGATGGTTGAAAAAAGAGAAAGAAAAATGGATAAACTTACTGATGAAGATCTTTTAGAGGCAGAATATTTGGGAGCAGAAAATCCTGATTATGTATTTGTTGGTTGGGGATCTTCCTATGGTCCGATCAAAGAAGCACGAGAACTGCTTGCAGAAGAATATCAGGTAGGACAGCTTGCGTTTAATGATGTCTGGCCTTTACCTAAAGAAAAAATAACAGAATTAGATCAGAATGGTGCTAAATTAATATTTGTTGAAAGCAATGGTAGTTCTCAGTTTGCAAAACTGGTTAGAGCTGAAACAGGTATTAAGGCTGATTATAATATATTAAAATATGATGGAAGGCCTTTTTCTGGAAATGAAATCAAGAGAAGATTTGAAGAAGAGGTGAGTAAATAATGACTGAAGTAAGAAGTTATGAGGCTGATCGAGAAACTGCCTGGTGTCCAGGTTGTGGAAACTTTCCACTAAGAACAGGATTAGCAGAAGCTCTTGCAGAAATGGATTTAGATCCTGCTGATGTTGCTATGTTTACAGGTATTGGTCAGGCTGCAAAAATGCCCCATTATATAAAGGTGAATGGATTTAACGGTTTACATGGCCGCTCTTTACCCCCTTCTGTAGGAATGAGGGTTGCTAATCCTGAAATGACAGTTATTGTAGAATCAGGAGATGGCTGTAGTTATGGTGAAGGTGGAAATCATATCCTCCATAATATAAGACGGAATTTAGATATTATCCACCTTGTTCATGATAATCAAATTTATGGACTGACAAAAGGACAGGCTTCTCCAACAAGTGGATATGATATAAAAACCGGGGTACAGACACATGGTATAAATGCTGAGCCTTTTAATCCAGTTCGATTTGCTGTAGGTATGAAAGCCAGTTTTGTGGCCCGCAGTACTGTTGGTGATCGAGAACATCTCAAAGAGATGATTAAACTTGCAAAAGAGCATAAAGGTTATGCATTAATAGATGTTTTCCAACCCTGTGTATCTTTTAATAAGATAAATACCTATCAGTGGTATGCAGAAAAAGCATATAAATTGGAAGATCATGATCCAACAGATTATGCAGCTGCAGTAAAAGTCGCTGATGAGTTTGGTGATAAGATCCCAATTGGTGTTATTTATAAAGAAGATAAGCCTACTTTTAGAGATAGGATACCTTATTTAGGTGATAAAGC
>JAGYNO010000116.1 GCA_018399955.1 Halanaerobium sp.
GGGTACTTATATGATTGCTGCTGCTATTACTGGTGGTGACATTTTTGTACGCAATGTACTTACAGAACACGTTAAACCTTTGATAGCAAAAATGCATGAGATGGGAATAATAATCGAAGAAGATATTTCTGGAGTAAGAGTAAAGGCAGATCAAGACTTAAAAACTGTTGATGTAAAAACTTTACCATATCCAGGCTTCCCAACAGATATGCAGTCACAGATGATGGCTCTTTTAACACAGGCAGATGGAACAAGCTTAATTATCGAGACTGTCTGGGAAAACCGTTTTATGCATGTAGATGAACTTAAAAGAATGGGAGCAGAAATAAAGATAGACGGCCACAGTGCTCTCATAAAACCAGGCCGCTTAACTGGCGCTGAAGTAAAAGCTACAGATCTAAGGGCAGGAGCTGCACTTATTCTCGCCGGATTGGCTGCCGAAGGAAAAACAGAAGTACGGGAGATCTATCATGTAGAACGCGGTTATGAAGACATAGATAAAAAGCTTCAAACAGTTGGAGCAAAGATAAAAAAAGTATCTGAGTAATAAACCTGCCGCTGATATTTTTCAGCGGTTTTTTGTTTTAATTACTGAATAAAATATTACAGGTGGTGAAGATATTGATTACAACAGTTACTCTAAATCCCTCTATTGATAGAGAATACTTTGTGGACAGCCATGAAGTTATGCATGACCAGTTTATTTATAATGACGATGACCTTAAAATTTATCCTGGAGGTAAAGGCCTACTAAGCGCTGTTAATTTTAAAAGCCTAGGTTATAGTGATGTTCAGAATATTGGATTTACAGGAGGTAAACAGGGGCTATTTTTCGAAAAAATGGTTCAGGACTATCGAGTCATATGCAACTATATTCATACAGATAGTGAAATACGGAATAATATAAAAATTATTGGTAAAAATCCAGTAACATATACCCAGTACAATGATTATACTTTTAGAGTAGAAAAAGAAGAAGTAGATGAACTGATTATCCGCTTTAAAAGAGCAATAACAGAAAGTGAATATATTTTAATTGCTGGTTCTATTCCGGAAGGAGTTGATTTTGATATTTATCAGAAACTGATAAATATTGCCCATGATCATGGTAAAAAGGTGTATCTGCAGGCAAGTGGAGAAGCTTTAAAACTGGCACTTGAGGCAGAACCCGAATTTGTAGCTCCATATTTTAAACATCATAAAACAATTTGTGATATGGAAATTAAAGATAGAGAAGATTATATTGCAGCAGGGAGAAAAATGCAGGAATTAGGAGCAGAACATGTAATGATTCCATTCCACTGTGACAGACTACTTTTTGATAAAAATGGAGATATATATCAGCTTTCTCCAAAAGATTACTGTATTATCAACTGGCTTGGGGCAAGTGATGCCTATAATGCTGGTTTTTTAGACTATCTATTTAAAAATGGATTTGATTTTTTAAAAGCAAATCATTTTGGTGGAGCTGCAGCACTTTGGGTTTCAGAAAACAAAGAAATTTACTTAGAAGACAGAGAGAGCTTCAGCAAATGTCGTGAGAGATTGAAAATAGAAAAGCTGGAGGTGGAGTAGTTTGAGTTTAGTTAGAGATTATATGATCGGAACAATGAGTTCAGTAACACCTGATGACAGCATAAAAAAAACAATTATAATCATGTACAGAGCAGAGCTATCTGTACTGCCTGTAGTTGATCATCAGAATAGATTTATCGGTACAATTTACAGCAATAATATACTAAAAAATATTATTCCTGAGAGTTTTGGCTTCCTTGATTCCAGCAGGATCTTTTATGAGGTAAATGAAGCAGTAGAAAATTTAAAATCAGTAAAAGATGAAACCGTTGACAAATATATGCTGAGAAATAGGGATGCAGTTCAGGAGAATACAAATATGAAAAAAGTAGCGGATATAATGCTCAGCAATAAAGAATCACTTCTTTTTGTGGTAAATGAAAAAGGCTATTTAAGAGGATATATTGAGCGGTCACATCTGCTCCATTATTTACTAGATGAAGCAGAAAATCATCCTGCTTGATAAGGAAAGAGGGAGAAAGATATGGTTGAAAATTCGGCCTTAAATATGACAATAAGTGAACTGGAACATTGGGTTCTTATAAGCAATATTGCTGATAAAGAAATATTTTTAATTACAGGATTTCTATTTTTTGCATTTTTGACAGTATTACTTTCAAAAAAATATCATATACCTGTTGTTGTAGGCTATGTATTTCTGGGTATTTTATTGAGTCCAGATATAGTAAAGTATTTTCCTTATGTAAGCATGGATTTGCGGGATCTTTACACTTTTATTTTGGCAAATATGGGCTATGTAACCCAGATTGCCCTAGCATTCATAGCTTTTACGATCGGTAGTGAGCTCTCGATAAAAACAATCAGAAGGCTCGGTAAAAGCATTTTCTATATAGTAGTTATTCAGTCACTTGCTGCTTTTGGTATTGTGACAGCCGCGATATATGTTTTAGGATGGCCTCTTTATATGGGTTTACTGCTCGGTGCAATAGCTACAGCAACTGCACCTGCTGCTACAGTAATGGTTATTCAGGAATATAATGCTGAAGGACCACT
>JAGYNO010000117.1 GCA_018399955.1 Halanaerobium sp.
TGGGATAGCTCAGTCGGTAGAGCAGTGGATTGAAAATCCACGTGTCGACAGTTCGATTCTGTCTCCCACCACCATCTTGAATACATAAAAGACAGGCTGTACAGCCTGTCTTTCTTTTTTTGCATAATTATATTTTTTTCAACTAAAAAATTTGATCAGCATTTTCAAGTAAATCAGCAGGTATTTTTAGGTTAATGTTATCTGCAGCAGTTTTATTGATATAAAGTTTAAGTTCTTTGGATGATTCAACAGCTGTTTCAGCTGGATCTGCACCTTCTAAAATTCTTGCTGCCATTATACCAGTCTGTCTGCCAAGTTCATAATAATCAATACCTACAGTTGCAATTGCGCCCTGTTCAACTGAATTATTTTCAGAAGCAAAAACAGGTATTTTTTTAGCATTTGCATTCTGTAAAACAGTCGGTAGTGCTGAAACAATTATATTATCCGTTGGAACATAAATTGCATCAACCTTATCAACTAAAGAAGAAACTGCAAGACTTACTTCACTGCTGTTGCTAACAGTACCCTCATGAATATTTATTTCCATTTCTTCTGCTTTTTCTTTGGCAATATCAACCTGAACGACAGAATTTACTTCCCCTGGATTATAAAGAATCCCGATGTCATTTAAATCAGGAATAAATTCTCGGATCAGTTCCAGCTGTCTGCCGACAGGATTCATATCAGTGGTACCAGTAACATTTCTACCGGGTTTTTCCATGCTGTCAACTATCCCTGCTTCTACTGGATCAGTTACGGCTGTTATCAGAACAGGTATATCCTTAATAACATTAGCAGCTGCCTGTGCAGATGGAGTTGCAATTGCAAGAATTAAATCAGAATTATTTTGTTTAAATCTCTGGGCAATCGTCTGAGCAGTTGAAAAATCAGCCTGAGCATTTTGTGTATCTATGTCGATATTTTCTCCATCAATATAACCGCTTTCTGCCAGACCATCAATAAACCCCTCTCCTGCTTTATCGAGAGATGGATGCTCAACAAATTGAGAAATCCCAATATTATATTCCTGAGCTGATGTTATAACCGCAGATGATGCAATCAAGAATATTGTCACAATAATTACAGATAAAATTTTTCCGTTTTTAACTAAGCTTTTCTTCATATTCTCTTCTCCCTTCTTTTATTCAAAATATATAAAATATATTAATCTAATTATATAATTTAATTGTTCCACTTGTCAATTTAACATTTTTTAATTTTTAAAATATTTCAATTTGTAATTTAGATTTCTAATAATCTAATTAAGATCTATTTTAATAAAAGAATAAAGTCTTAAATTCTTGACACTTAAAAAATATTAATTTATAATTAGAACAGCTTTACTTTAGTAAAGCAAAGAATTACAGCATTAGAAAAAAAATTATAAAGGAGAATGAGTAGTGGAGAAAAAGAAATTAGCAGTTCCGGTTTTTTTAAGTGTAGCTTTTGTTTGGTTTACAACCCATTTTGGAGGTGGATTTGCTTCAGGAAGACAGGCAGCAGAGTTTTTTGTTAGGCACGGCTGGTATTCTGTTTTCACACCACTAATTGCAATGGGAATAGATGCAGTAATATTTTATTATGCATGGGATTTTAGTGTTATTAATAATACATATGATTACAGAAGTTGGACTGATGAGTTTTATCATCCTTATGAAAAGATTTTTTCGAACTTATACGAAATAATATTTGTTTTAACAATGGGAGTAGCAACTGCAGTTGCTTTTGCAACTGGTGGCAGCACAATAAAATCTGCTGTTGGTACAGAATATCTTCCAAACACGATTGCAATTGCATTTATAATCTTTTTATTAACAATATTTGGTGCTAAAATAGTACGAAAAGCTGCTACATATATAGGTATAGCAATTATTATAGGAGTTGTGGTTGTTTATGGAGCAAATGCAGTTGTAAGTTTTCCTCAGATTATTGAAGTAATCTCTGATCAGACTGCAAAAACAAATATCTGGTCTGCACTCTGGAGTATGCTGCTTTATGCCAGTTTTCAGGCGATTGCAGTTGGGGCATATGTAGCTGTAGCAGATGTTTTAAAAACAAGAGAAGATGCCTTAAAAGCAGCCTGGGCAGGATTTATTATAAACGGAGTTCTTTTAACATTAGCCTCTTTAACAGTTTTGGCATATTATCCTGATATTTTAGAAATACCAGTTCCTACAATTTATGTTGTTAATAATGGAGTTGGTGGTGTACTAGCTGAAAATATAATTTCTATTTTAATTGTCTTAGGAGTTATTTCCACAGGTGTAAACTTTGTTTTTGGTGGTGTTAAGAGGATAATTTCCTGGTGGCCAAATGATGATACCGGCCGCAGTCATTCTGTAATTGCATCACTTATTTTTGTTGCAGCAACCTGGTCTATTGCAAGATTTGGATTGATTCCACTTGTTGCTAAAG
>JAGYNO010000118.1 GCA_018399955.1 Halanaerobium sp.
CCTCCTTTTGCCTTCATTGTATTATTTTATAATTAAATATTATTATATATTATCGACAAATATTATTATCTAAAAAAATATCAAAATTTGTTAATATTTTTAAAAAATAAAAAATTAACTCTGCTTTTTGTTTTTTTCTTGATAAGCAGCTTTAGATTTTTCTATTACCTCAAGCGCTTCTTCTATTCCTGCCCAGCCATGAATTTTTACCTTTTTTTCTTCCAAATCTTTATATACTGAAAAAAAGTGTCTATACTCTCTTAAAATATGCTCTTCCAAATCATATAGGCTGTTTATATTATTAAAACGGGGATCATCTTTTGGTACTGACATTATTTTTTCATCTCTACCCTTTTCATCTTCCATGATGAACATACCAATTACTTTCGATGTAATAATACAGCCAGGAAAAGTAGGATGAGTAGTAAGCACCATTGCATCTAAAGGATCTCCATCATCTGCAAGTGTGTTTTCTAAAAAACCATAGTCTGCAGGATAATATACTGGAGAATACATGACCCTATCCAGCCGAAAAGCTTTTTTTTCTTTGTCATATTCATACTTGTTATTGCTTCCTTTTGGAATTTCTATTAAAACATCAATTAAATTTTCACTCATAATCTTCACCCCTATAATTTTTTAAAATTGGAATAAACTTTAAAATAATTTTAATTATTCACTATTCATTATTTCTATAATATAATGTCAAATCCTTTTTTTATTTTAGAAGTAATTTTTTTTAAGTTTAAAACTAGAAAAAAAAGACCTGCTCAAAGCAGATCTCTTTATTAAATCAAATGATTTTATTTTAATTAAATTATTATTCTCCAGCCATAATAGCTGCTACATCATCTTGTACTTCACCTGTTGGTTTAATATCAAACTTATCAACAAGTACATTAAGAACATTTTCGGATACAAAAGCCGGCAGTGTGGGTCCAAGACGAATTCCTTTTACCCCTAAGGATAAGAGTGCAAGTAATACTGCTACAGCTTTCTGCTCATACCATGCTATATCATAAGAAATTGGCAGATCATTTATATCATCAACACCCATAGCTTCTTTTAGTTGAAGTGCAATATATGCTAATGAGTAAGAGTCATTACACTGACCAGCATCTAAGACTCTTGGTATTCCACCAATATCTCCAAGATCAAGCTTGTTGTAGCGGTACTTAGCACAACCGGCTGTTAAGATTACTGCATCTTCAGGAAGTTCTTTAGCTACATCAGTAAAGTATTCTCTTGACTTAAAACGTCCGTCACAACCACCCATTACTACAAAGCGGCTGATATCGCCATTTTCTACAGCTTCTATTACTTTATCAGCAACACTCATTACTGTATTACGGGCATATCCACCAGGAATTGTACCTTCTTCAATCTGAACTGGTGAATCACAGGTTTTCGCAAGCTCTATAATTTCTGAAAAATCCTTGCTTCCACCTTCTTCTCTTTCAGGTATATGAGTAACATCTGGATAACCTGCCATACCTGTTGTAAAAATACGCTCTTTATATGAATCTTTAACAGGTGTAATACAATTTGTTGTCATTAAAATTGGGCCATTAAATGATTCAAATTCTTTGTCCTGCTTCCACCATGCGTTACCATAGTTACCTATAAAATGATCATATTTTTTAAACGCAGGATAAGAATTTGCAGGAAGCATTTCACTGTGTGTATAGACATCTACACCAGTACCCTCTGTCTGCTCAAGTAATTCTTCCATATCTTTTAAATCATGGCCGCTGATTAAAATTCCAGGATTATCACTGACACCAATATTTACATCAGTTGGTTCTGGATGTCCATATGTAGAAGTATTAGCTTCATCTAATAAAGCCATAGTTTCTACAACCTTTTCTCCTGTTTCCATGACAAGACCGACCAAATCATCAACACTGAGGCAGTCATCTGTTGTAGCTGCTAAAACTTTTTGTATAAATCTATCAATTTCATCTTTATGTTTTCCAAGCACTCTTGCATGGTCACCATATGCAGCAATTCCTTTAAGACCATAAGTGGCAAGCTCACGTAAAGATCTTACATCAACATCTTCTGTTTCTAATACACCTACATCTGTACCTTTATCATAATAATCGCTAACATCATCACTGTACCAGACAGCATGTTCAGGGAGATCTCCACTGAATTCTTCACCATGATTTTCTTCATAAACTTTTTCGAATTCTGCCTTAACTTCATCTCTCAGAGCAAAAGCTTTATCTATTAGATCCTCAAATCTTTCTGAATCAAAATTAGCATTAGTAATTGTTGCAAATAGACCTTCCATAATAAATGGAGCAGTTTTATCAGAAAGATCAAGACCTTCTGCATTAGCTTTTTCAGCATAAACTGAAATAC
>JAGYNO010000119.1 GCA_018399955.1 Halanaerobium sp.
CTCGTCATCAGGAATTATAACTTCCCAAACTTGATTTGTTGTAGATGATAAAATAGATTTTACAGAAAACGCTCATTAAGATTTTACGGATATTGCTAGATAATGTAAAAACAACGAATTTAAGATGGTAAATATGTTAAATTAATCCAGTACCATAATCTGCTCTGTTAGGATATAATATTCTTTTAAATATCCTAAGAGGGGGCAGAAATTTTGAATAAAGAAGATGGATACAAAATGCATATAAAAATCCAGCAGTTAAAAGAAATGGGCTTCAATAAATCCCAGATTGCAAGAAGATTAAATATCAGCAGACCAACACTCAATAAATACTATGACTTAAATACAGAAGAATTTAAAGATGTTCTTGAAACAATGAACTCTCGAGCTAAAAAAGCTGATAAATACCATGACAAAATACTAAACTGGCTTAAAGAACATCCTGATATCTCAGCCTCTCAGATCTATGACTGGATCGAAGAAAAGGCTAATGGACACCCTGGTTTTGCTGAGAATACTCTCAGAAGATACATCAGAGATTTAAGAAAAGAACATAATATCCCCAAAACAAAGCATCCAAGACTCTATGAGGCAGTGGAAGATCCGCCAATGGGTCAGCAGATGCAGGTAGATATGGGTGAAAAATGGGTCTACAAAGCAGACAATATCACCAGAGTTAAACTCTATCTGATTGCTTTTGTTCTCTCCCATTCTCGCTTCAAATATGTAGAATGGTTTGATAGACCATTAACTACAACTGATGTAGTAACAGCTCATGAAAATGCATTTGAATACTTTAAAGGTATACCAGCGGAGGCGGTCTATGATCAGGATAGTTTAATCCTGTACAGTGAAAACTATGGTGATTTAATCTACACTCATCAGTTTGCATCCTACAGGCTTGAAAGAAAATTTAGAGTATATATGTGTCGAGCAGCTGATCCAGAATCTAAAGGCCGCATTGAAAATGTTGTTGGTTATGCTAAAAATAACTTTGCGGCACATAGAACATTTATCAATCTGGAAAAGTGGAATGAGGATTGTCTTAAGTGGCTTGAACGCCGTGCTAATGGAAAAATACATGGCACAACGAAAAAAATACCAGCTCAGGTATTCACCGTCGAAAAGAAATACCTGAAGCCAGTATCTGAAAAAATTAAAAATAATTCTTCTGACTTAAGTATAACTTATCAGGTGAGAAAAGACAATACTATCCCGATAAAAGGTAACAGATATTCTGTTCCTTTAGGTACCTATCAGGGTCCTGAAAGTTATGTTAAAGTGCTTGAAGACAATGATAAATACCTGATATATGATTTTGAAAGTACAGCTAAACTGGCAGAACATAAAATAATAAAAGCTAAAGGTAAACTCTCTAAAAACAGAGATCACGGAAGAAAGAAATCTGATAATATTGATAAACTGATAGAAAAGATAATTCTTCTCTTTCCTGATAACAAAAGAGCAGATAAATTTCTAGCAAGAATCAGAAAAGAAAAACAGCGATATATCAGGGATCAACTGCTTGTAATAGAAAAAGCTTTAGAGAATAAAGATGCTAAAACTATCACAAAAGCATTAGAATACTGTTTTGGTAATAAGCTCTACAGTGCCAGTGATTTTAGAGATGTTATCAACTTTTATGAAAAAGAACAGATCAAAATTGAAGATGATAATATTTTACTGGTAGCTGATAATATAGCCTTAAATGAAAAAGATAAAGCTAAACTTGCTGCTAAACCAGCAGTAAGAGACCTTGATGTGTATCAAAAGATATTTGACTCTTAAAACTGGAGGTATCAATGACAACCACAATTTCAAACCTAAAAGATAAATTTAAAGTTTTAAAGTTAAAAAACGCCTCTGAGAATATATCGGAAATCATATCTCACGCTGTTGAAAATGCCTTCTCCAGTGAGAAATTGGTTGAGTATATACTGGATCAGGAGATTGAAGCACGAGAAGCAGCCAGACTGGAAAAATACCTAAAACAGGCTGCATTCCCAGAGTATAAAACTCTGGCTGAGTTTAATCTTGAAGAACAACAAACTTTATCTAAAAAACAGTTTAACCAGCTTAAGGAACTATCCTGGCTTGAGCGGGGCTACAATATAGTCCTGCTTGGACCTTCAGGTGTAGGTAAGACTCACCTGAGTATTGGCCTTGGTATTCATGCCATTAACAAAGGCTACAAAGTAATTTTTGCAGGAATTAGTGATTTGATTTATTGGCTTAAAACTGCTGAAATGATTAGGTCTTCTAAAACT
>JAGYNO010000012.1 GCA_018399955.1 Halanaerobium sp.
AAAGAAAAAACATCATACCTAAAGCAATCAATGGCATAATAAACATAGGAAAAAACCACATCCCACTATAAAAAAATGGCATAGTATCTACCTCCTTAGAGTAATTCCAATTTCAATACCTTAATTTTTTTATCTCTAATTAATCTACTTAAAAAATATAGTACTGTTTCTTCACTTACTTTTAGTTCTTTTGAGATTTTTTCTGCATTGAATTGATTGGGATTAAGACTGTTCAGAATTTCTTTTTCTACTTGTTCAGCCCATTCTTCAAATAACATCTGAACCTCGCTATTAGCATGAGCTGCTAGTTTTGCAGTTGTTTTAATGGAACTTGTCATCTGCTCACACATCTCTTGAGGATTAAACGATTTCTTCTGCATGTTTCCCATCATTTTTTTTGCCATTTCAGGCATCATACTTTTTGGGTTACCCATTTCATTTTCTTCGCCACAACAACCTGTAGACATATTGTATACCTCCAATTAATTAATTTATTTCCAGGGTGGACATGGAAAGCTTGAATTATTTTCTAAAACCTGGTCAGGACCATAATTGATAAAACCTTTGATAAGTTTAATTAAATTTGGGTCACAAATTTTATTAAAAACAAATGTTGATTTACGCTCTTTAATTATCAATCCTGCTTCTTCTAAAGCTTTTAAATGAAAAGATACTAATGGCTGCGATAAATCAGTCATTTTAGTAATCTCTGTTACTGAAAGTGCCCCTTTCTCCAAAGCAAACAATATTTTTAATCTGTTTTCTTCACTTAACAATTGGAATAAGTTTGCTAATTTTTTAATATTTGTTTTTTCAATGGATATCACCTCTATATAAATATTTGCTTATATAAATCATTATTTATATTATACTTTATAAGAGCATTTTTGTCAATATATTGTTGACAAAGTTAAATTTTTAATATATACTAAAAAAAATTACAAGATGAGAAGAGCCCAGCTTAGTAAAGATTAGATTGAGATGAGATGAGAAGAGCAGATAGTATTTTATTAAACCAGGCGGGGACATATATATGCGTGGTTTTTATTATTTATTAGAGATCAGCAGGAGATGAGAGACAATTTTAGATTAGTGGATATGCTTTATTTTATTATGATTATAAATTTTTAAAATTAAAGCAGAAGTACTGCTTGAATAAAGTGCAGTATCTATAAATCTGTTTTTGGGACAATTTATATAATATCTATTTAAGATTAAAATCTAAAATTATATCTTTTAAAATCATCTTTACAGAATACCTGTATCTCTAGATAATGACTAATAATTTTTAAAATATTATTTCATAAATATCTGTTCTAAATCAAATATCTATAATCAAGACTTACTGCAGTCAGGCTTTTTAATTAAAGTTTTGGCTGTTTTTTTGTTTTCTGGGTATTTTAAGGAGGCTAACATGAAAAGTAGAGATGAATTTATAGAACTTACAGATAAATATAATATGATTCCAATTTATGATGAATTTATTGCAGATACTCAGACACCGATTTCTCTATATAAAAAACTGGCTTTAGATAATGATTATACTTATCTTCTTGAAAGCTCAGAAAATGATCGGTATTCATTTATTGGTTTGAAACCGGCGGCTGTTTTAAAAAATTATCCAGATTATTTGGAAATTAGCCGAGAAAATACTAATAAAAAGCTGCAGAATCAGGAATTAATACCATATCTGCAGAACTATCTAAAAAAGATTAGAGTATATGAAAGTGAGGATCTTCCGCCCTTTTCAGGTGGTTTTGTCGGTTATTTTAATTACGAAATGATAGAAAAATGGGAAGATATCTATCATCTTGAAGCCGAAAAAGAATTGAAAAAGGATAATACTCCTCTCAGTATATTAGTTATGACAAGGATAATTATAGCGTATGATCACCTGCACAACACTGTAAAGATTATTAACAATATAAAAATTGACAGTAATTTGGATAGGGCAGCCAAAAAGAGAATCTTTGCAGAGGCAGCAGAGGAGATAGAAGAAGTTAAGCGGGCAATTGCGAATAATTCTTCACTAGATATAAGTGGTGAAAATGATTATCAGCCGCTAGAAAATAGAAAACTGAAGTCGAATACAACGAAAAGAGAATTTAAAAAGATGGTAGAAAAAGCAAAAGAGCATATTAAAGCAGGAGATATATTTCAGATCGTACTCTCACAAAAATTTTCTGTAGAAAATGATCTGCCGCCTTTTAAAATATATAGAGCTCTGCGTTCGGTTAATCCCTCACCATATTCTTTTTATTTGAATTTTCCCGAGATTAATATCATTGGTTCTTCACCAGAGGTTCTTGTGAGGGTGAGAGACAAACACGTAATTACTAGACCATTAGCTGGAACCAGACCCAGAGGGAAGAATTCTAACGAAGATGAAAAGTTAAGATTAGATCTTTTAAATGATGAAAAAGAGAAAGCTGAACATACAATGCTTTTAGACCTGGGGCGTAATGATTTGAGCAGAATTGCAGCAGCAGGAACTGTAGAAGTAACTGAGCTGATGGAGGTAGAATTCTACTCAAAGGTAATGCACATAGTCTCACAGGTAGAGGCTGATCTGAGAGAAGGTTTGGACAGTTTGGATGTACTTAAAGCGGTTTTCCCGGCTGGTACGGTTTCGGGAGCACCAAAAATAAAAGCAATAGAGTTAATAGATGGGCTGGAAAAAGATCCCCGAGGTGTCTATGCTGGAACGGTTGCCTATCTCAGTTTTAATGGAAATCTTGACAGCTGTATTACAATCAGAACTTTTTCGCTTACAGAAGGACGCTTAAATCTACAGGTTGGAGCAGGTATTGTTGCAGATTCTGACCCGATCAAAGAATATCAGGAAACACTTAATAAAGGTCAGGCATTGTTTGATGCACTGCAGATCGTCAGGGAGGATGGTATCCGTGATTTTAGTAATAGATAATTATGATTCATTTACCTATAATTTGGTTCATATGCTTGAAGAATTTGATGAAGTTAAAGTGATGCGAAATGATCGGATAACAGTAAATGATATTGCAATTCTGGCACCTGAAAAGATAATAATTTCTCCTGGCCCGGGAAGACCTGATGATGCTGGTGTTTCTAAAAATGTAGTTGATTATTTTAAAGATAAAATATCTATACTTGGTGTCTGTCTTGGCCACCAGTGTATTGGTGAGGTCTTTGGTTCAAAGGTGGTCGAAGCTGACAGAATTGTTCACGGTAAGGTTTCTGCAATTTTGAAGTCGAAAAAAGATGATGATAGATTGTTTAAAGGGATTGAAGACGCATTTGCAGCAACACGCTATCACTCACTTATTGTTGATAAGCAGAGTTTAAGTAATGAGCTGGAGATACTTGCAGAGAGTGATGAAGGAGAAATAATGGCACTCAAACACCGCAGATATCCAGTTTATGGTGTTCAGTTTCATCCTGAATCAATTTTAACTGAAGCAGGTCGTGAGATCATCAAAAATTTTTTAAAACTTTAAATTCAGATAAATAATTTAAAATTTGAGTTTATCACTTTTTAGTTAAGAATACTAGAGGAGGAGAGAATATGTTTAACAAGCATTTAGATAAAGTTGTGAGCAGAGAAAATTTGAGTTTAGCTGAGATGGAAGAAGCAATGTCAATGGTTATGGAGGGTAAAACCACTGATAGTCAGCTGGCAGGCTTTTTAGTTGGTCTGCGGATGAAGGGAGAAACTATAGATGAAATCACCGGAGCAGCTTCAGTAATGAGAAATAAGGCAGCAGCTGTCAGCACAAAAGCTGACAATTTGATTGACAGCTGTGGGACAGGTGGTGATGAAAAGGGGACATTTAATATTTCTACAACTACGGCAATTGTAATGGCTGCTGGAGGTTTGAATGTAGCAAAACATGGTAATCGTTCTGTTTCATCAAAAAGCGGCAGTGCAGATCTGCTGGAAGCCTTAGGTGTTAAAATCGATTTAGATCCAGAATTAGCAGGCAGATGCCTGGATGAAATTGGAATCTCATTTCTTTTTGCTCCTCATTTTCATCAAGCTATGAAATATGCTGTTGGTCCGCGCAGAGAATTGGGCTTACGGACAATTTTTAATATCTTAGGACCGCTCACCAATCCGGCAAAGGCAGATTATCAAATACTTGGGGTCTACAAGGAGGAGCTGGTTTTACCGCTGGCCCATGTCTTAAAAAATCTTGGTCTAAAATCAGCGATGGTAGTTCATGGAGCAGGTGGAGTTGATGAGCTTTCACTGGCAGGAGAAAATAAGACTGCTTATCTAAAAGATGGAGAAGTTAGAGAATACAATTTTACTCCAGCAGAAGCGGGTCTAGAAACAGCTCCAATTGAAGCGATATTAGGTGGAACACCTGAAGAGAATAAAGAAATAACACTTGCTATTTTAAATGGAGAAAAGGGGCCAAGGAGAGATGTGATTCTACTTAATGCTGCAGCTGCCTTTATGGTAGAAAGTAAGGTCAATAATCTAAAAGATGGAGTAAAAATGGCTGCAGAAATAATAGACTCGGGTAAAGCTTTAAAAAAATTAGACGAATTAATTGCCTGCAGCAGATCACTGGCGGTGTAATAATGATTTTAGATAAAATAATCTTAGAAAAGAAAAAAGAAGTGGCTGAAATAAAAAAACAGGGTGCCTCTCTCCAGGAAAAACTTAAAGAAGATAAATTAAGTCTTCTCGCAGAAATAAAAAAAGCGTCTCCAAGTAAAGGCTTAATTCAGAAAAATTTCAATCCAGCAGTACAGCTTAAAGCCTATAAAGAGGCCGGTGCAGACTGTATATCAATTTTAACTGATCAAAAATTTTTCCAGGGAAGTAATCAGATTTTAAGAGAGGTGCGAAAACTTACCGAGCTGCCAATTTTGCGCAAAGAATTTATTATTGACCCACTCCAAATATATGAGAGCTTCTTTATAGGAGCTGATGTCATTCTGCTGATTGCAGCTGTACTAGAGCTTGAAGAGCTAAAACAATTGCTAGACCTTACAAAAAAACTCAATCTTGAAGCCATTGTAGAGGTTCATAACCAAACAGAACTTGAAGCTGTTATCAAAACAGATGCTGAAATAATTGGAATTAATAATAGAAATTTAAATGATTTTAGTGTTGATCTAAAAACAACAGAAAAGCTATTGAAAATTATTGAAAATAAAGCTTTGAGAGATCAATATTCTATCATTGCAGAAAGTGGAATAAAAACAAAAAAAGATATCGAGTACATAAAGGAATTAGGTGTTGATGGTGTTTTAATCGGTGAGACTTTGATGAAAGCCGAGAATCCTGAAGCTAAAATAAGAGAACTGGGCTTAGCTTGATCAGCTTAGAGATGGGAGGGTTTAATTTGAGTTACAGAAGGACAATGATTAAAGTCTGTGGTATGACCCGCAGAGAAGATATAGAATTTGCAGTTGAGCTTGGGGTAGATGCACTTGGCTTTATCTTGGCTGAAAGTCCAAGAAAGGTTGAACTAGAAACTGTAAAAATGCTGGTTAGTGATCTGCCGCCTTTTATTGATAGAATAGCAGTTTTGGTGAACCCTGAATCGGAAAAAATAGACAGAATTATAGAAAGCGGGCTTTTTAATTATATTCAGCTGCACGGCAGTGAAGATCCTGAGATGATTAAGAAGCTGCCTTTAAAAACAATTAAAGCTATTTCTGTAGCAGGTAAAGAAGATTTAAAGAAAATTGATATATATAAAGAGGCTGCTGATTATCTTCTTTTTGATACTAAAATAGGGAGACAGACAGGTGGAACAGGTGAAAGTTTCGATTGGTCTCTTTTAAGAGAAAGCAGATACAAAAAAAAATATATATTGGCAGGTGGTTTGGGAGCAGATAATATAGAACTTGCTCTAAAATGCTTAAATCCTGCTGCAGTAGATATCAACAGCCAGGTAGAAAGTTCACCTGGGAAAAAAGATCAGCAGCTGCTTAAAGAAACTCTTGAAATTATTAAAGAATTTACAAAATAAAGAAGAAGCAGGCCTGATATAAGAACTATTTTTTTAAATTTAATTAAATTTAAAAAACAATAATAAACTATATTATTTATTTGGAAGGAGTCAGAAAAATGAGTAGAGGATATTTTAATGAATTTGGGGGGCGTTTTGTTCCAGAAACTCTGATACCAGCCCTGGATGAACTGGAGGAGGTTTATTTGGAATTAAAAGAGGATCCAGATTTCAAAGCACAGCTTAAGTCGCTTTTAGCTGATTACAGCGGCAGACCGACCTCATTATATTATGCTGAACAATTGAGCAGCCATTATGGAGGAGCAAAGATTTATCTAAAAAGAGAAGATTTAAATCATACAGGTGCACATAAAATTAATAATACTTTAGGGCAGATTTTACTTGCAGTTAAAATGGGAAAAAAGAGAATAATAGCTGAAACGGGAGCAGGTCAGCATGGAGTTGCCACAGCAACCGTTGCAGCCCGCTTTAATCTAGACTGCCAGGTATATATGGGTACAGAAGATATAGAAAGACAGGCCTTGAATGTATATAAGATGGAGATGCTGGGAGCTGAAGTAATTCCAGTTACCTCAGGTACCCAAACCTTAAAAGATGCAACAAATGAAGCAATAAGAGACTGGGTGACAAATGTAGAAGATACCCATTATATAATAGGCTCTGTAGTTGGTCCTCACCCATATCCAATGATGGTGCGTGATTTTCAGAGAATTATTGGTGATGAAACACGAGAACAGATTATGAAAAAAGAAGGAAGATTACCTGACTATATATTAGCCTGTGTTGGTGGTGGAAGTAATGCAATGGGAATTTTTTATCCTTTTGTCGAAGATAAAGAGGTCAATTTAGTTGGTATAGAAGCTTCAGGCAGTGGTATTGAAAGTGGAAAACATGCAGCAACTCTATCGGCTGGTCGAGTTGGAGTGTTACATGGGAGTAAGTCATATCTGCTCCAGGATGAAGATGGTCAGATTATTCCTGCTTACTCTATCTCGGCTGGACTTGACTATCCAGGGGTAGGGCCTGAACACAGTTATCTTAAAACTATAGAGAGAGTCGAATATCAATCAGCTACAGATATGGAGGCTGTAAATGCATTTCGATTACTTTCAGAAAAAGAAGGAATAATACCTGCATTAGAAAGTTCTCATGCTCTATCATATTTAGAAAAACTGGCTCCAGAGCTTGATTCAACTGCAATTATTGTAGTTAATCTTTCAGGCCGTGGGGATAAAGATATTAATAATTTTAAAAAGATCAGGGAGGCCGAAGCCGATGCTTAATATAAGTGAACAATTTAAAGGAAAAAAACCGTTGATTACCTATATAAGTGGAGGTGACCCCAGCCTTGAGATGACAGAAAAAATTATCTATAGGCTGCAGGATGAGGGAGTTGATATTATAGAGATTGGAATTCCTTTTTCTGATCCGCTTGCAGATGGCCCTGTGATTCAGGCAGCTTCTCAGAGAGCTTTGGAAAATGGTACATCTTTAAAGAAACTTATTGCTAAAATTAAAGATATAAAAGCGAATGTCAAAGTGCCAATTGTTTTAATGGGATATTATAATTCGGTATTGAATTATGGAGAGCATCAATTTGCAAAAGATATCAGTGAGGCAGGAATATCTGGTGTTATTATTCCTGATCTCCCTGTAGATGAAAGAGCTAAACTGACTGAAGAATTAAAAGCAAAGGGGGTTTCGCAGATTCTGCTGGTAACTCCTAATACTTCTGAAAAACGCCTGGAAGAAATCGCTGCAAAATGTTCAGGATTTCTTTATTGTGTTGCCCTACTGGGGACAACAGGTGATGCAAGAGAGCCTTATCCAGAGTTGGAAGGTTATTTAAATAGGGTTAGAAGATTTTCAGGTGATCTTCCTTTAGGACTTGGTTTTGGTATAGATGGTCCTGAAAAAGTAAAGAAAATAATTAATTATCCAGATGGGATAATTATCGGAAGTGCTTTAATAGAAGCTATTCAGATAGGGAATACAGAAACAGAAATGTTAAATAATGCTGGTGAATTTGTCAGAGAAATAAAAAGAGCTATTAAAGATTATAGTTAATCTTTAGGATTATAAGAGCAATAAATAATGACATTGTTTTTCACGGTGGAGATAAGCATCTCTATTTCTATTTATGTTGAATATTTTAAATAAGTTGCATAATAAAAGAAAGAAAAAATGATAATTATAGAGAATATAAAAAATAAATTTAAATAATTGTTGACAGAGCTATATTAGAATGCTATACTATTGGAGATGGAGAAAAATACAAGTTAGATTTCCATCGTTAAAAAATAGGAGGAATTTATTTAATGATTTACACAGGAACAGTTAAGTGGTTTGATGGGAAAAAAGGTTTTGGCTTTATTGAAAGAGAAGACGGAGACGACGTGTTCGCACACTTCTCAGCTATTCAAGAGGATGGATTTAAAAATCTTGAAGAAGGTCAAGAAGTAGAATTTGAAATTGTAGAAGGCGACCGCGGCCCACAAGCTGCTAATATCGTTAAGTTATAAAGCAAATAAAAGTTTTATAATAGAATTGAAAGCCCTGATTACTTTTTAAGTGGTCGGGGCTTTTCTGGTTTATGCTTATTCATTTAACTATTGTGCAATTTTTAGATTGAAAAATTTAGCTAAAATAAGTAAGTTGAAGTAGAATAAAATTAGTGATTATCTAAATAAATAAGGGAGTTAATTTAACTTTATAATAGAAAGGGTTTTTAGATTGGAAAAAAAAGAAATAATTAATCTGGCAGTTATTGCCCATGTTGATGCAGGAAAATCTACTCTTGTTGATGCTTTTTTGAATCAGAGTGGTGTGTTTAGAGAAAATGAAGATGTTGTAGATTGTGTGATGGATAGCAATGATCTTGAGCGTGAGCGTGGAATAACCATTTATTCAAAAAACTGTGCAATTGAGCATAATGGAGTTAAGATTAATATTGTAGACACTCCTGGCCATGCAGACTTTTCTTCTGAAGTGGAACGTGTGATTAAAGCTGTTGACTCAGCCATTTTAATAGTTGATGCTGCAGAAGGTCCTATGCCGCAGACAAGATTTGTACTTAAGAAATCACTTGAAAAAGGTATAAAACCAATAGTTTTTATAAATAAAATAGATAAAAATAATCATCGAGCTGAAGAGGTACATGATGAAATTTTGGATTTATTTATTGATCTTTCTGCAGATGATGAGCAGTTAGAGTTTCCAGTAATCTATGGAATTGCTGTTGAAGGAAAGGCTTTTTATGAACTTGATAATGAAAGTGAAGATCTTGAACCGCTTTTTGAAACAATTATCAATACTGTAGATAGTTATCCAAATTTAGATGATAAAGACTTGCAGATGCAGGTTTATGATCTTGCCTATGATGATTATTTGGGTAGAATAGGAATTGGCCGAGTTTATCAAGGAACTATAAAAGATGGTCAGCAGATTGAGATTTATAAAAGAGATGGTTCAATTAAAAAGGGTAAAATAACTAAACTATCAGTATATGAAGGCTTAAATCAGAATGCAGCTGCTGAAGCACATAGTGGAGAAATTGTCTCAATTGCTGGTATTTCTGATATATCAATCGGAGAAACTGTCTGTGAGGTTTCTAAAGTTGATCCACTACCGATGATAGAGATTGCTGAGCCAACTCTCGCCATGTATTTTCTGGTTAATGATTCTCCTTTTGCTGGACTTGAGGGAGAATATTTGACGACCCGCCATCTTAAGGCCAGACTAGATAGAGAATTAGAGGTTAATGTTGGACTTAGGGTAGAAAAAGCAGATAATACTGAGGCTTTTAAAGTTTCAGGAAGAGGAGAACTTCATCTTTCTATATTATTGGAAAATATGCGTAGAGAAGGTTATGAAGTATCTGTATCTAAACCCGAGGTTTTAATGAAAACAATAGATGATAAAAAACATGAGCCAATAGAAAAGGTAATGGTAGAAGTACCAGAAAAATATTCAGGGACAGTTATTAATAAGTTGAATCAGCGCAAAGGAATTATGAAGTCAATGCTGCCGGATAATAATTATGTTCACCTTGAATATCTTGTTCCGACAAGAGGATTAATTGGTTTTAGAAGCCAGTTTATTAATGATACAAGTGGAGAAGGAACTTTAATTCGTTCTTTTCATAATTATGAACTATTTAGAGGAGAAGTTCCACAGCGCAATAATGGAGTTTTAGTTTCTAATCAGAGTGGAACTGCTATGTCATATGCATTATCTAATTTAGAAGAAAGAGGAGAAATGTTTATTGATCCTGGTACAAAAGTTTATGAAGGAATGATTATTGGTCTTCATAATAGAGATAATGACTTGGCTGTTAATCCATGCAAAAATAAAAAACTAACAAATGTTAGAGCTTCCGGTTCTGATGATAGTATAAGTCTTGCCCCACCAAAGAAATTCACACTCGAAACAGCTCTAGAGTTTATAAATGATGATGAGTTAGTAGAAATAACTCCAGAAGCCATTAGGCTGCGTAAAAAAATAAGGAATGAAAAGATGAGATTAAGAAATAGTAAATAAAATAGTTGAGAATGGGGAATTTAATAGAAAACTAGGCTTTTTTAATTTAGAAGCAGGAAATTTAAGTTTTTAATAGAAAGTATGATTATGATATAGGTAAATTAAATTTTTATATTTTAACTTTATGATTTGATTGTTAAGTGAAATTCTTGACAAAGCAGAGAAATAAATGCTATAATTTTAAACAGTAATAATTACTTCTATTCTTTATTTATGGGAAATAAAGAGAAATTTATATTAAAATGAAAGTTATTAAGGGTGAACCAGTCTTTAGGGCTGTTTACTATAATAAATAATAGTATTATCTAAAATTATAAGGAGGAATTTAAAAAATGGCTTATGAACTTAACAAATTAGAAAACACTGGTGACGATAAGACTGCTCTAGAAAAAAAGCATGTTCCTTATATTCAATGTCCTGATCAAGTGAAAAAGGGTGAATCTTTTGAGGTAACTGTAACTTTTGGTAAAGAGATTGAACATCCAATGGAGCCTGGTCATTTTATTGAGTATTTTGATTTATATGCTGAGTATGCAAGTCTTGCTAGAGTAACATTTACTCCTCATATGAAGGCAGAAGCTACATTAAATGTTAAATTAGAAGAATCATGCAAATTAAGAGTATATGCTTTCTGTAATCTTCATGATCACTGGGAAGGCTATAAAGAAGTTGAAGTAGTAGAGTAATTCCAGAAAATATTAGATTTTAAAACCGCCCTTAATGGGCGGTTTTTTGACTAATATGCTAAAAATTTTAATTTTGAAGCATTTTACTATGTGAAATATGTTTTACAGAAAGTTAGCTAATTTTGAATTAAACTATAATAAATGATAAAGTTTCGCAGTAGAAGATTAATTGGTATTATTACCGTTTTACAAAAATATCAATTCAGGTTGATATTTTTTATAATAAATGTTAACTATTATTATGAGAGATTTGAAAGGAGTGAGTAAAATATCAGATATCAAGGAATATAGTATTGTTGTTGTAGGTGGAGCAAATCTTGATATTAAAGCATACAGTAAAAATTATATCCGCTGCAGCTCAAGTCCAGGCTGGATCGAGGAGAGTCCGGGTGGAGTAGGTAGAAACATTTCGGAGAACTTAGCTAATTTCGGACAGAATGTAATATTTTTAAGTGTTTTAAGTGATGATCATGTTGGTAAAGAATTACTTAGAAAAACTAAAGATGCCGAGGTAAATACTGAGCACATAAAGATTCTATCAAAAGAAAGATTTAGAACTGGTATTTATTCAGCTCATCTTGATCATAATGGTGAACTTATTGGTGCTATTAATGACATGAAAATATTAAAAGAAATAGATCTTGAATATATTGATAAAAATTCTGAAGTAATAACTGCTGCTCAACTATTAGTAATAGACTGTAATCTCGAAGAAAATATAATTGAATATTTATTAAATATAACTCGTGAAAGAAATATTGTTAATTTGATTGAGGCAGTTTCTGTAGAAAAAAGCTTGAAATTAAAAGGTAAACTGGAAATGATTGATTATCTTAGAGCTAATATAGATGAGGCAGAAATATTGCTTGAACTAAGAGAGAAAAATAATAAGTTTTCTTTTTCTAAAAGAATAAATAAAATTTTCAAAAAGTACTCAAAAAGATCAGAATTGCCGGTAATGATAATAAGTGCTGGTAAAGAGGGAGTTTATCTTTTTGAAAAAGAAAATGGAAAATCAAAATATATTCATTTAGACGCTCAAAAAGTAAAACAAGAAAATATTATTGAAACAACAGGAGCAGGTGATGCATTGACTGCAGGATTGGCCGCAGGTCTATGTATTAGGAAAAATCTTAATGAGGCAATTAATCTTGGGATTAAAGCTGCATCTATAACTATTCAGAGCAGCTTAACCTGTAATCCAGAAATAAAGAAAATTATATAAGGAAATATGTTTGAATAATAAATATCTTTAAATAATAAATTTGGAGGAATATTAATGATTAATACCCAAAAACATTTAGCTAGATATCTAGAAATTAGCAAAGAGGTCGAAGAAGCAATTTCTCAAAATGATGCCGTAGTTGCTTTAGAGTCTACAATTATTGCTCATGGAATGCCTTATCCGAAAAATATCGAAACTGCATTAGAAATAGAAAATATTATTCGAGAGCAGGGAGCAGTTCCAGCTACTATAGGAATTATTGATGGTAAAATTAAAGTAGGTTTAAATAGAGAAGAGATAGAATTTCTGGGTAAATCAAAAGATGTTCTAAAAGTATCAAGAAGAGATATGCCGATTGTAATAGCTGAGAAGAAGAATGGTGCAACCACTGTAGCAGGTACTATGATAGCAGCAAATTTAGCGGGAATAAAGATTTTTGTTACAGGCGGGATTGGTGGTGTACATAGAGGTGCAGAAAATAGTTTTGATATTTCTGCAGATCTTGAAGAATTAAAGAAAACATCAACAGCAGTTATTGCTGCAGGAGCTAAGTCGATTTTAGATATAGGATTAACTTTAGAAAGACTCGAAACATTTGGAGTACCCGTATTAGGCTATCAAACAGATGAATTTCCAGCTTTTTACAGCAGAAAGAGTGGTTTTAAATGTGATGCTGCACTGAAATCACCTGAGCATGCAGCAGAGATTTTAAATGCAAAATGGAATCTGGGATTAGAAGGTGGAGTACTGATTGCTAATCCGGTGCCAGAACAATCTGAAATACCTTATGCTGATATGAATGAGAAGATTGGCTTAGCTCTTTTTGAAGCTAAAAGGAAAAATATAGATGGCAAAGAATTAACACCGTTTTTGCTTGATTATATAAAAGAAATTACAGAAGGCAGAAGCCTAAAAACAAATATTGCTCTTGTAAAAAGTAATGCAGAAGTTGGAGCAAAGATAGCCCAAAGTTTTTCGAGTTTATAAAAACAATAGGTTCATTTATTTTATTTTTGAATTTATATTGTGATAATGATAACATTAAACTAAATAATTTGATTTTTATGGTATTTAAAAATATATCTTTATATTAATAGTTATTTATTTAAATTTCGTTTTATCTTACTAGTACTTTGATCTGGGATGTGAATAAGTTGAGAAATTATATTATTAAAAGAATTCTTTTATTAATTCCAGTTATAATAATAGTTGCTGTGATAGCTTTTTTTATCACAAATCTCATGCCTGGAGATCCTGTACGAGTAATACTGGGTAATTTTGCTACAGAAGAACAGGTTTTAAGATTGGAACAAGAACTGGGTCTAGATCAACCACTGATCATTAGATTTTTCAGCTGGTTATCTAGGGTTATAAGAGGAGATTTTGGGAACTCATTATATTTGAATGCTCCTGTTTCAGAGGTTCTATTAAACAGAATCAAACCAACATTTATGATAGCTGTGACAGCTGAAATTATAGGAGTAAGTTTAGGCCTTTTGCTGGGGATAACTGCTGCGGTTAATCACAGAAAGATTCTGGATCAATTTTCTATTACAATATCACTTTTTGGAATTTCCATACCAAGTTTTTGGCTTTCACTAATGTTAATATTTGTTTTTGCAGTTCAGCTGCGCTGGTTTCCTGTAAGTGGATTCAAGTCTTTTTCTGAAGCAGGTTTAGGAGCATTTCGATATCTTGTTTTACCAAGCTTTACCCTTGCATTTATGCAGGCTGGACTTGTTGCTAGGATGACAAGAAGTGCGATGCTTGACACACTTAAGCAGGATTATATTCGAACAGCAAGGAGTAAAGGCATATCAGCTAAAAATGTTATTTTGAAACATGCTTTAAAAAATGCAATGCTTCCTATTATAACAGTAATTGGACACAATTTTGCCATTCTGCTTGGTGGAACCTGGATTATAGAAACCATTTTTGTGATTCCTGGAACAGGATTTTTAGCTATTAATGCAATTATGAGAAGAGATATCCCGGTAATTCAGGCCTGCATCATTTTTGTTGCACTCATATATATTGTTTTAAACTTATTGGTTGATATTAGTTACGGATTTTTTAATCCTAAAATAAAGTATAAATAAGAATAACACAATAGAGGAGATATAAATTGTTATTTTATAAAAGTTTAATCAAATTAAAACATCCATATATTATAACTGCTTTAGTAATATTAATGATTATCTTTACTCTTGCCCTTCTGGCACCAGTGCTGACCGAATATGATCCTGAGAATAATGATGCTCGTAATAGATTAAAACCACCCTCTTTTAAACATTTTTTGGGAACTGATGAATTTGGAAGGGATGTATTTACAAGATTGATTTATGGTATTAGAGCCTCAATGCAGGTCGGTTTTTCGGTTGTGATTTTAACTGCTGTATTTGGAATAATTGTAGGAGTTCTTGCAGGTTATTATCCAAGCTTAGACAATGTGATAATGAGGTTTTTAGATGGAATGATGGCATTTCCAGGTATTATAATTGCAATTTCTTTAGCAGCTATCTGGGGAGCAGGTAAGTATAATATCATATTTGCTTTATCATTTGCATATTTCCCTAAAATGGCCAGAATAGTTAGAAGTGCAGTAATATCTATTAAAGACATAGAATATGTGGAATCTGCCAGAGCAGTTGGTGCAAAAGATAATTATATAATTTTCAATTATATTTTAAGAAATTGTACTTCTCCGATACTCGTGCAGGCTACATTTAATTTTGCACTTGCCATTTTAGATGAAGCAGCACTTAGTTTTTTAGGAATTGGAATTATGCCTCCAACTCCTAGTCTTGGTGGAATGATTACTGATGCACGGTCCTATATGACAGTTGCACCATGGTTGATTATTTCTCCTGGTGTAATGATTATTCTTTCTGTTTTATCACTAAATTTACTGGGTGATGGTTTAAGAGATTTTCTGGATCCCCACTTGAAGGGGAGTATAAAAAATTAAAATGAGGTGAGTAAAATGAAAAAGTTATTTACTATGACAGCAGTATTGATATTGTTGACTACACTAATATTTAGTTTATCAGTTAGTGCACAAGAAGAAAGATATGGCGGCACATTAAATGCTGCTGTAAAGATGTCTGTTGCTCATTTAGACACAGATAATTCTACTGATTCGATGATCTCATCAATGATGAATCATGTTTACGAGGGTCTATTTGAATTTGATAAAAATTTACAGGTACAGCCTCATCTAGCAGAAAGTTATCAGGTGGCTGAGGACGGCAGGGAGTACACAGTAAACTTGCGCAGGGGAGTTATGATGCACAATGGTCAGGAAATGAATGCTGATGATGTTTTGGCTTCATTTGACAGGTGGCTGAGATTAAACAATGGCGGCAATATTGTAGAGCCCTACTTTGATAGTGTAGAGAAAATTAATGATTATAAAATCATATTTAAGTTTGCAGAGCCATATGCTCCATTCTTAAATATTCTGGCTTCACCAGTATCTAATCAAAAGTTTGTAGTAAGAGCTGAAGAGATTATTGATAAATTTGGAGATAGTGTTATAACTGAACATGCAGGAACAGGACCATATAAAGTTGAAAACTGGATTCCAGACCAGAATTTAACTCTTGAGAAATTTGATAACTATACAGCAAGTTCTTTAGAATCATCATTTTTTGCAGGTGAAAGAACCCCTTATCTTGATAGAATTGTATTTAA
Organism: Halanaerobium sp.; assembly: GCA_018399955.1. GTDB lineage: Bacteria > Bacillota > Halanaerobiia > Halanaerobiales > Halanaerobiaceae > Halanaerobium. The sequence goes on from JAGYNO010000012.1 coordinate 16,113, forward strand.
TTTTATTACAGATTCTCAGGTTAGGGTTTCAGGGATACAGACAGGTCAGTTTCAGTTTGCGGAAGAAGTGCCAAGAGATCAGTATCAGATTTTTAAAGCAAATTCAGATATAAATACTCAAATAATTTATCCGGATAAAATGGCAGTTTTGATAACAAATAATGGAGTTCCTCCATTTAATAATAAGTATGCAAGACAGGCACTTGTTTATGCACTTGATTTCGAAGAGCTGGGATATGCGATGATCGGTAATCCCGAATTCTGGAGACTTGAAGCTGCACTTCATGAAGAGGGTAATCCCTGGCATGATGAAACAGCTGGTGAAGGTATATATGGGGTATATGATCCAGAAAAAGCAAAAGAACTCCTAGCAAAAGCTGACTATGATGGCACTCCTCTCGTTATCTTGAGTGGACAGGATGATGATATGGAAAGAAATGGAGCAATAGCCATCAAGGATCAATTAGAAGAGATAGGTATCAATGTAGAACTGCAGCTTTTTGACAGACCTACAGTTGTGGAAAAACGAGCAAAACTGGAAGGTTGGAATATTCACCTATCACCATTTATTAAGACTGTGCCAGATCCACAGATTCATCAAGGATGGACAGGTACAAATAAATGGATAACAAACTGGGATTCTGAAGAATCAAGGGAAATGGATGAAATTTTTGAAAGAATGGTAAAAGAAGTTGATTATGATGAACGATATAAGATAGTACAGGAATTTTATGATGAAATGTGGGATTCAGTTCCGTATTTCAATATACTTGACTTCAGCAGGCTTCATATTACAAGATCTAATCTCAGGAATTACCAGCCCGCCTGGCAGCCATTTTTCTGGAATACCTGGCTTGAAGAATAATTTTGCTGTAAATGAATCTGAAGATTATAAGTTTAAATTTAATAGCTCAGTAAAATGAACTGAAATAGAAGTAGATTGAAATGTGAATATATGGAATCAAAAAAGCACCAGCTTAAGCTGGTGCTTTCAATAAAATTTGCCTTAATTTTATATAAATAAGTTTAATTAATATAGAATAATATTTAATCTGGTTGTGGGATTTTGTAATCAATTTTAGAGAAAAAATTACCAAGTAAAATTGAGCTGATAATTACTAAAGGTAATGAAACTCCAATTCTAATTGCTGTAAATTTAATACCAAGTATTGATGCTTCCATAATACTCATTGGTATCATTACAAGTGAAGCGGCGGTTACATAAGTGAATATTGAAGAATAATTAGCACCTTTATGATAAAGACTGTTTGCTACAGGAAATGCAACAAATGTACCACCAACTGTAGTTGCGGCTAAAAGTACTGCATAAATATATTTTTTAAAACCTGAAGTGTTTCCAAAATTATTTTCAATACTTTCTCTGCTGACCCAGACTTCAAATAGTCCTATTAAAACAAATGCTGGTGGGAGAATTGCTCCCATATCTTTAGCAAATATCATAAAATTAGAAGTGATTCTATTTCCAAGTTCAAAATTTAAAAAATAAGAAGCTATCATAAATACCGAGAATACTGCAAATATATAATAGTTTATTTTATTTTTCTGATTAGTTTTCTGTTTTTTATCTTTTTTACTCATTATACAAACACCTCTCCATAAAGTATTCCTGTCGCTAGAGCAATAAAAGCTGATATAATAAATCCTGCAATATTCCTCCATATTGTAGCTTTGATTCCGAAATATTCTTTTTCAACAGGATAAGTTGCAATTCCAACCAGCATTAAGGTAGTAATAAATGCTGCTACAACCATGTAATCAACACCTCTGGATACTAAAATTCCAGCCAGTGGATAAGCTATAAAGCCCGGCATCATAGTGATAGATCCAATAATCAGGCCCATGATTAGTCCGATAAACGGTGCCTGTCCCCCAAGATAATTGATAATAAATTGATCTGAAATAAGAAGAATAAATGATAATATAATTAAAAGTTTTAAATAGGTTCCTAAAATTTTATTGAATTTTTTCCAGCCAATTTTTAAAGCCTTAATTGTTTTTTCTCTGTCTGTAAGAAAAGAAACTGCAGCTGCAATACCTGCAATATAATATAGTGCGTACATATTTAGCCCTCCTCAATATACCCCTATAGGGTATTTCTATAAATATCATATGATTAAAACAGCTAAAATAAAGTTAAGTGCTTTACAAAAGTCATAGTTCTTTAAATATAATCTAGTTTTAGGCAGAAATATTTTTACATATATCTTGAAATCCGATATAATTATTAAATGAGTAAAATCTTGCAAAAAGCCCGTGAAAAATATATACTTGTGATAGTATTAACCAGTTTTATAATTAAATTAAACCTAAGGAGGAATACTATGTCTGCAAAAAAGAAATTAAAAAACAAAGATGATCTTAGGATTAGATTAGATATCAATAATATTTTTGAAGAAGTGATTGGTGGGGAAGAAGGATTTACCCGTCAGGAACTTGAAGCTGCAAAAGATAAAGCACTTAAAGCCAGAGATAACATATTAAAAGCCGAAGCAGAAGGCAAAATGGGTTTTATGGAGCTCCCATATAAACAGAAAGAAGTTATCAAAGATTTAAAAGAAACTGCAGAAAAATTGAAAGAAAAGTTTGATAATCTAGTTGTACTTGGTATTGGTGGTTCAGCTCTGGGTAATATTGCTGTTCAAACAGCAATCAATGATCCATACTATAATTCTTTTGAGGAAGCTAGAAACGGTTATCCTCGTCTTTTTGTAAGTGATAATGTTGATCCAGAGGGAATTAGAGCAATGCTTGATAAACTGGATCCTGAAAAAACTGTATTTAATGTAATTTCTAAATCTGGAAGCACTGCAGAAACAATGAGTCAGTTTCTACTTGCAAGAAAAATCATAGCAGAAGAAGTAGGTGAAGATAAGGTAGGAGAACATTTTATAGCTACCACCAGTTCAGATTCAGGTTATTTGATAGAAATTGCTGAACGGGAGGGTATGAAAAAGTTCTACATACCTGATAATGTTGGCGGAAGATTTTCTGTATTGACTCCTGTTGGTCTGCTTTCTGCAGCATTTACCGGTGTAGATATTGAAGCACTGCTTGATGGTGCTGCTTATATGGACAAGATTTCAAGAGAAGCTGACTTCTGGGAAAACCCAGCCCTTATAAATGGATTAATTCATTATTTAGCATTCAAAAAGGGAAAAGTAATGTCAGTTATGATGCCTTATTCTGATCGACTGCGTGATGTAGCTGACTGGTACAGACAGCTATGGGCAGAATCACTTGGTAAAGAAGTCAATAGGCAGGGCGAGAAAGTAAATGTTGGCCCTACTCCTATAAAAGCTCTTGGTGCAACTGATCAGCATTCACAGGCACAGCTTTATATGGAAGGTCCTTATGATAAGATTATTACCTTCCTTGAAGTTGAAAACTTTGCAGAAGAATTAGAGATTCCTTCAGCATATGAGGACCTTGATGGCCTTGGCTATCTTGGTGGGCATTCTTTCGCTGAACTTATTAATACTGAGAAAAAGGCTACAGAGTTAGCTTTAAATAAAAGGAAGAGAATGAATCAGACAGTAAAAGTTCCTGAAGTAAATGAATTTACACTTGGTCAACTATTCTACTTCTTTGAATTTCAGACAGCAGTAGCTGGGGAACTTTTTGATATCAATGCTTTCAATCAGCCAGGAGTAGAATTAGGAAAAAATTATACTTACGGTATTTTTGGTCGTGATGGATATCATGATAAAAAAGAAGAGTTTGAAAAATCAGCAAAACATGATGATGATTTAATATTATAGTATATTTAAAATAGAGTAGATTATGAGCCATCGGGATGGTTTTCCCGGTGGCAGACTCTATTTTTGTTTATATTTGAATGGGGTATTTTTATGTCAGATTATAAAATTCTAAGTAAAGAAAAATTATTTAAAGAATTTATTCCACGTTCTAAAGTTCAGCTTGATATAGTAAATAGTTTAAGAAAAGATTTAGTTGACTCAACGGAAAGATTAGCTCCTGAAATTATATCTTATCAGCAGATAATAAAAGAAAATGGAGAATATTATTTACTTTCTGATGCAGCTGAAGAAATTATGCCTCTTGCAAAATATCTCAATCAAAACGATGTGGATTTAAAATATCTACTTAAAGAGTTTAAGATAATCCTGGAGACAGTAAATGAATTTGATGATTTTAATAAGTTTCGCTCTCTATTTCCCAAAGGAATAAATGCAGCCAATTTTTGGATTGATAAAAATAAGAATATATATCTAATGCCCCAAACTTTTTTAGAAATAAGACAGAGCTACAGCAGTATTGATTTTGCTGTACCTGATGAAGCTTACTTTAAACCACCAGAGATTATTTCAGGTCAAAAATGGAATAAAAAAGCTTATTTATTCAACCTTGCTGCTGTATTTTACTATTTTTTAAGTGGTGAAAAAATTTTTGCTGATCAAGACAGAGCAAAAGTTCTGAATAAAATTCAGAGCGAAAAAATTCTTGAAATAAAATTTCTTATACCAGAGCTGCCAGAATCTTTAAACACTTTATTAATGCAGATGCTGAGCAAAAATGATTCTGAGCGTGGAAATTTTGATCAAATCATAGAAAAATTATCTGGATTATTAGATAGATCTGAGTCAGACATTGAACTACAAGCATTTCTGAAAAGAACAGATATGCCTGATGATAAATCAGTTAATTGGATAAGAAAAAAAGAAAACTTAAAACTTTATTTTCGTCAGAACTGGAAGTTTATGCTCTTTTTTCTGGTTCTGGGAGGCAGCTTGGTTTTTGGAGTATTTTCGCATACACCTGCTGTAATAACAGAAGAAACAAAGCCCAAGCAGGTTGTAAATTATTTTTATGAAGGAGTCAGCACTAAAAATATGAATCTTATTGATGAGGCAGCAGCATTTAAGCTTGGTGATATGCAGAGAATAATAACTGAGTCTCATGTTATAGAGAAAATGCAGGGTGCTTTTAATCAAAATAATTCTGAACGTGATTATGAACAGGTTTACAGCCTTGAAGATATAAGTATTGAGCAAATATCGTTAGGTGATAATAATAGCAGGTTTAAGGTTAATTATGTTTTTAAATTTACTGATAAAGAAGGAAGGTATTCTTTAAATGCCGAAGATGAATTAAATTTAGAAAAAATAAATGGTATCTGGGAAATAACCAGTATTAAAGGTAGTTTTGCCCAAATGATAGATGGTGATTTCCCCTGGAGGGAATAAATTATGGAAAAGATAGATTATGCTAAAGTTGAAACAAATCTTGTAAAATGGCTTCAGAATAAAGTTAATAATGCAGGCTTAAAAGGTGTGGTTGTCGGTTTAAGTGGGGGGATAGACTCAGCTGTTACAGTACGACTTGCTCAAAAAGCTTTTGATGATAATGTACTGGGAGTTATTATGCCCTGCCATTCTAAAACTCAGGATGAAGAAGATGCTCAAATGTTGGTTGAAAAATTTTCAATAAAACATCTAAAATATGATCTTTCAGATGTCTTTGATCATTTTCTTGATGGGTTAAAGAGAACAGGAATTGAAGGTGATAAGCTGTCCGAAGCAAATATTAAGCCGAGACTCCGCATGGCAGCTCTTTATTATTATGCATCTGCATTAAATTATCTTGTAGTTGGCACAGATAATAAAAGTGAACTTAAAATAGGATATTTTACTAAATATGGTGACGGAGGTATCGATTTAGCTCCCCTTGGTGCTCTTGTAAAACATGAAGTGAAAGGCTTAGCTCAAAGACTTGATATTCCAGAAAGAATTATAAATAAAAAACCATCAGCTGGACTCTGGAGCGATCAAACTGATGAATCAGAAATGGGCTTTAGTTATCAGGAATTAGACCATTATATTTTAACTGGTGAGGCAGATGAAGAAATAAAAGAAAAAATAGAAAAGCTTGCTGCAAAAAACAGACATAAACTTGAGCCGATTCCTATTCCTAAACGAGAGGATATATTTTAAATTATCATGATTATGTGTAATAATAAGCGTATAAAGGTATTATTTTAAAAAGGATAGGGGTATTATAGTGAAAAAATTAATTTTAATAATACTTGCAGCTGTTCTAATATTTATTCAATTTTCTTTAACAACTACTGCTTTAGAATTTCCTATAAAATTTATTGATGATATGGAAAGAGAAGTTATCATTGAAAAAAAAGTTGAGAGAGTTATTTCACTTGCTCCAGGTGTGACCGAGATGATTTATGCACTAAATGTTGAAGATAAACTTGTTGGAGTTAGCTCTGCAGCCAATTATCCTGAGCAGGCATTGGAAATGGAAAGTGTAGGGAATATAAGTGATCCAAATATAGAAAAGATAGTTTCTTTAAAAGCAGATTTGGTTATTGCTGAATCTGTAACAAATAAAGAAGTTGTGAGAAGACTTTCAAATCTCGGCATTAAGATTGTTGGTTTTAGACCTAATAGTATTCCAGAAACACTCGAAATGATAGAAGATATAGGTCTGCTGCTTTCGGCAGAAAAAAATGCTGAAAAATTAACTGCTGAAATGAGAGTAGAATATAATGAAATAAAGAACTTAGTTGATTCCGAATTGGAAAAAAGCAGCGGGGTAAGAGTTTTTTATGAAATCTGGTCTGATCCTCTAATTACTGCTGGAAGTAACACCTTTTTAGACAGTATTATTGAAGAGGCCGGTGGTTATAATATCGGTCGGGATGCTGAAGGATCATGGCCGCAGTTTAATATAGAAAGCTTGTTGGCGGCTGACCCAGAGGTTTATATAGCAAGTGAACACAGTTCCCCAGATGGTTTGACAATGGAAAAATTAAGAAAAAGGAATATTATGAGAGAAACATCTGCTTTTAGAAATAACAGACTATATCTGGTCAACCAGGACCTTGTTAACAGACCCTCTCCACGAATAGTTGAGGGTTATAAAGAATTTGTATTTGCAATTTTTCCTAAAATTCAGGAGGAAATTAAAGAATAATCTTGAAAATCTAAATATAAAGAAGGATTAGCCTTTTTTTAAAAGGAAATAAGTTAAAATAATAAGATTAAGAGGTGGTTTAATGAATTTATCAGATTTTACAATTGATGATTTTACAGAAATTGATGGTGGACAGTCAATCGGTAAGGTAGCAGTGCTGCTGTCAATGGTTAATGACGAATATGATAAAAAGATAATTCAGGCATATAAAAACGTGGGGTATAAGGCGGTTATTACCAGAGCAGGGGGTAAAGGTTCTAAACTTAAAGACAAAGTTTTAAGAAACTGCCTTGGTGCAGCAATTAAAGGTGATGTAATTTCAGATTCTGTTCAGGACCAAAGAATTTTAACAAGATGTGTTGAAAGAGCAATGGTTGATTTTGATAAGCCGCTTTCTGGAATTTCAGGAGCAGGTATCAAAATAGGTATTGTCAGCAAAGAGCCGCATCTTGCTGTAGCTCTCTATGGTAAATTAGGTATTCCTGGTCTTGATGTAGACCACGAAATTTCAGGAATGGGGATTCACTATTATGGACTCACTTCAAAATAAAGAAGAAAGCAAAGAAATTTTAAAGAGAATATTTTCATATGTTTTACCATATAAAGGCAGACTGGCAGCGGGAGTTTTCTCGATGCTGGTTCATGCCTTTTTAACAGTTTTTTTCGTTAAGATTTTCAAAGATTTAATAGAAACAATTATTGCTGATATGTCTGCAGGTAGTGGAGGTATTATTAAATTAAGCTGGATTGCAGCTTTTATGATATTGATTTATTTTCTAAAAGGTATATCATATTATGGTCAGCAGTATCTGGTATCTTATGTTTCACATAAAGCTATTCGTGATATTCGAGATGAGCTTTATTACCATCTTCAAAATCTTTCATTGAGTTTTTACAGCAAAAATAAAACAGGTGAAATTATTTCTCGGGTTACAAATGATGTGGCAAAACTTGAAAGCTCAATTGTTAAAGGTGCAGTTAGCATAATCTATAAGGCATTTACTTTTATTGGAGCAATAGGTTATCTGCTCTATTTAAATTACAGGTTGACAGTATTTTTAGTGGTAATGCTGCCGCTTATAAGTTATATATTAAATAAATTCAATAAAAAAATTAAGCGGGTAAGCCGCAGAGTACAGGTGAAAATAGCCAATGTTTCTGATGTGCTGCAGGAAACTCTCTCTGCAGTTAGAGTTGTAAAATCTTTTGGTAGAGAAGATTACGAATATGACCGTTTTAGTTCTGAAAACCAGGCTAATTTTAGGGCGAAGATGAAGGAAACACAGTATGGGTCTATTTTAACTCCGCTGATTGAGTTTGTGGCTGCAATATCATTTACAGCTATATTGTGGTATGGTGGTTATGAGGTAATGCAGGGCAGAATGAAACCCTCGGAATTAATTGCATTCTTTACTCTCCTGCTCACAATAAGTGATCCTTTACGTTCTCTAACCAAATTGAGCAGAAGCATTCAGCAGGCATTAGCCTCTGGTGAAAGGATTTTTGAGATCATGGATACAGAGAGTGCTATTTCAGCAGAAAATAAAGGTAAGGTAAAACTTGAAGAGGTTAAAGGTGAAGTTATATATGATAATATAACCTTTTCTTATGATAGAGATGAAATAGTTCTTAAAGATATTAATTTGAACGTATCACCAGGAGAAGTAATTGCTTTGGTCGGCCACAGTGGAGCAGGTAAGACAACTATGGTTGATTTAATACCCCGTTTTTATGACCCACTTGAGGGGCAAATGAAGCTTGATGGCTATGATTTAAAAGAATTAGATTTAGAGTGCTTGCGGAGCTTTATAGGAATAGTACCACAAGAAACAATTTTGTTTAGTGGAAGCTTAAAAGATAATATTGCTTACGGTAATTTAGAAGCTAATGATGAAGCAATTATGGCAGCAGCAAAAGCAGCTAATGCACATGATTTTATTCTGGAATTTCCTAATGGTTATGATACAATTGTAGGGGAAAGAGGAGTTGGACTTTCTGGAGGGCAAAAACAGAGAATTTCTATTGCAAGAGCTATTTTAAAAGATCCCCAAATTTTAATTCTCGATGAGGCAACTTCTTCTCTTGATGCAGAATCAGAAGCTCTTGTTCAAGAAGCACTTGAGCATTTAATGCAGAATAGAACAACCTTTATTATCGCTCATAGGCTTTCTACTATCAAAAATGCTGATGAAATTGTGGTCATAGAACAGGGAGAAATAGTGGAAAGAGGTTCACACAATGAGCTGCTGGAAGAAGAAGGGAAATATGCTTCATTATATCAAGGGCAGTTTATAGAGAAATAAATTAGACATAGAAATTTATAATATAAACAATCGAGGTGGTGAAATTTTTGCATCAGAAAAGGACCAAAAAAATAGAAGATAAATTAATTCCACCTCTGGCATATTACTTGATGAAATTTATTAACAGCAGTTTGAGATTAAAGGTAGAAGGCTGGGAAGAACCCGCTAAAATGCTCGAAGATAAACAATCATTAATATTTTCGAGCTGGCATGGTAAGAGCTGGATTCCAGCATATTTTTTAAGAGATTTAGGTATATATGCATTAACCAGTTTAAGTAGGGATGGCAGTTATATGACTGAAATTTTAGAAAACCTGGGCTGGAATACTGTAAGAGGTTCAAGCAGCAGAGGTGGAAGCCGTTCTCTATTATCTTTATATAAAAAATTAAAAAGAGGTGAAAGTACAGCTTTAACACCTGATGGACCAACCGGTCCAATCTATAAGGTTAAGCCGGGAATTGTTTTCCTGCAGCAGAGGGCTGGATCTCTATTAGTACCAATGGGAACAGATGCGGTCTGGAAGAAAAACTTTAACAGTTGGGATAATTATTTACTTCCTCTGCCTTTTTCACGTGCTTCTCTAGTTTTTGGCAGAGCATTTGCCTTTGATCCAGAATTAGACATGCAGTCAAAACAGCAGATATTAAAGAGAAAAATGTTCAAGGTAAATAAGCGAGCTGCAGAAATTCTAGAAAGTTAAGTTTTTAAATATTAGTCTGTTTTAATTTTTCATCAACAGACTCTAATAATTGGTGGTATAAAATGGAGAAACTTAAGCTTTATCTTGAAAAGATTATTGATGGTGAAAAAGAGGGTTTTACGGCTTCTATCGTATGTTTTATACTAATTATTTTATCTTCAATTTACTCACTTCTTGCAAGGCTCAGATATAAATTATACAAAAATAATATATTAAAGCAGAAAGAAACAGAGGTGCCTGTAATAAGTATCGGCAATATAACAACTGGTGGAACTGGGAAAACTCCCTTTACCGCATTTTTGCTTGAACATTTTAAAGAAAAATATAGTACAGCAGTTATAAGCAGAGGCTATGGAGCTGAGAAAGATGTTGAGGAGCCATTTTTGATCAAAGATGGCAGAGAAATATTTGCTGATCCTTCTCAGGCTGGTGATGAATTATTTATGCTGGCCAGGAATAAAGATGGTATAATATTCATACGTTCAGCTGACAGATTTAAGGGAAGCAAACTTGCTCAAAAAGAGGGTGCAGAATTAATTTTGCTTGATGATGGCTTTCAGCATTATCAGCTAAAACGTGAATTAGATGTAGTAATACTGGACTCAGAAGATCCTTTTTCAAACGGAAGGGTACTTCCTGCTGGATATTTGAGAGAACCTTTTACTGCTTTAAAAAGAGCTGATGTTTTTCTGATCAATCGTTCTGAGAATATTGATTTTAATAAACTTCAGGAGATAAAAAAATCTTTAAATACTCTAAGTCCAGAAAATAGCGGAATTTTTGCAGCTGAGACTGTCCTTGGGAAATGTATTTCTATTGCAGATCAGGAGGAGAAAGAACTAAGCTTTTTAAAGGAGAAAAAGGTTTTTGCATTTTCAGGAATCGGAAGTCCTGAAGCTTTTCAAAAAAGCATAAAAACTGCCGATGGTGAAGTTGTAAGTTATAGAGTTTTTAAGGATCATTACAATTATCAAAAAGAAGATATCTTAACACTCCTTGATCAGTACGAATCATCACAGGCTGATTTGATTTTAACTACAGAAAAAGATGCAGTTAAGTTATTTGACTTTGCAGAAATCATTGGTGATCTGCCGCTTTATTATCTAACTATTTCGATGAAAATTAATAATAGTGAAGAACTTATGCAAATAATTAATGAAAAAATCAAGACAAAGAATATTTAGAGGTGAAAAAATGGATGGTATAAAAACAGCAGCTGTAATACCTGCTCGTTATGATTCAAAACGCTTTCCGGCTAAAGCTCTTGCAGAAATAAATGGAAAAGCAATGGTTGTAAGAGTTATGGAGGCAGTAAAAAAATCAGATTTAATAGAAGAAGTAATTGTTGCAACTGATGATATAAGAATAAAACAGCTTGTAGAAGCTGCCGGGGGAAAAGCGGTTATGACATCTCAGGACCATAATACAGGTACTGATCGGATTGCAGAAGCTGCTGCAGTTATTGATGCTGAATTAATTGTTAATGTTCAGGGTGATGAACCTTTAATAAAAGCAGAAACAATTGCAGAAGCACTTCAGCCTTTTAAAACTGATCCAGATCTAAAGATGAGTACACTCAGAAGAAAGCTAAAGGTAGAAGATGCTGATAATCCTGATATAGTAAAGGTTATAGTGGATAAAGATGATAATGCACTATATTTTTCGCGGGCAGCACTTCCTTTTTATAGAGATGCTGATTCAGCAGAAAAAAATTATTATCAGCATATTGGTCTTTATGTCTACAGAAAAGATTTTTTACTTGAGTATTCTGCAATGGAGTCAACTCCAATGGAAGAAGCAGAATCACTTGAACAGCTGCGCGTATTAGAAAACGGCTATAAGATTAAGGTTATCGAAACAGAAGCAAAATTGATCGGTGTTGATAGAGAAGAAGATATTGCGCTGGTAGAAAAAGAACTCAAGAAACGTAAAAATAATTAAATGATTAAACATATAAGACTATAATAATATAAGAGGTGAGATCAAAATGGTTAATAAGGTTAAATTAAATGATAATATAGTATTTGGAGATTCTAATTCTCCATTTGTACTTTTAGCAGGACCATGTGCATTGGAGGAAGAAGATAGGGTTTTAAGGATTGCTGAAGGAATCAAAAAGATAACTGATAAACTAGGGATTCCCTATGTTTTTAAAGCTTCTTTTGACAAAGCAAATCGCTCGTCAATTGAATCTTATCGAGGTCCAGGATTAGAAGCTGGTCTAAAATTACTGCAGAAGGTTAAAGATGAGTTTTCATTACCGGTAATATCTGATATTCATCTTCCAGCACAGGCAGCTATTGCCGCAGATGTGCTTGATATTATGCAGATTCCTGCCTTTTTATCAAGACAGACAGATATACTCACTGCAGCAGGAGAAACTGGTAAAATTATAAATGTGAAAAAAGGTCAGTTTTTGGCTCCCTGGGATATTGATCATGTGGTAAATAAAATCGAATCAACAGGCAACAAAAATATTTTGCTCACAGAGCGTGGAGTAAGCTTTGGCTATAATAATCTGGTGGTTGATATGAGGTCACTACCGCGGATGAGGAAGACTGGATACCCGGTTGTATTTGATGCAACTCATTCAGTACAGCTTCCTGGTGGTGCAGGAGATACTTCCGATGGCCAGAGACATTATGTTTCCTATTTGATGAGGGCTGCACTTGCAGCAGGTGTTGATTCACTCTTTATGGAAGTTCATGATAATCCAGAAGAGGCTAAAAGTGATGGAGCAAATATGATTTATCTTAATAATTTGGAGAATATATTAAAACAGGCACTTGCTGTTGATACTGCTGTTAAAGAATGTCCTGAAATCGAACTTTAAATATAATTAATCATAAATAGGTGAATAAAAATGACTGAAGAGAATGAAAAAAGAAACGAAAAATTAAATCAGGGAATTAATGAAGCAAAAAATGCTCTGCAGGTTGAAGCAGATGCAGTACTTAAATTAAAAAAAGATCTTGATGGAAGTTTTAAAGAGGCCATGGAGTTAATAATTGACTGTCCCGGCAGAGTTGTTTTTACTGGAGTAGGAAAGGCTGGTCTTGTGGCTAAAAAACTTGCTGCAACTTTTTCCAGTACAGGTACCTCGGCCTTTTTTGTCCATGCTGGGGAAGGTCTGCATGGAGATCTTGGGATGATTCAGCATGGTGATGTTGTAATTGCGGTCTCTAATAGTGGTGAAACTGATGAAGTAATAAATTTGATTCCTTCTTTAAGAAGAATAGGAGTTAAACTGATAGCACTGACAGGAGATAATGACTCCAGCCTTGCTAATTATGCAGACTTAGTATTAAAAGCAGATGTGATTACTGAAGCATGTCCCCATAATCTTGCACCTACAGCAAGTACCACAGCTGCTATAGCACTTGGAGATGCATTGGCAATTGCACTTTCCACATATTATGGATTTACTCCCGAAGATTTTGCTTTATATCATCCTGGAGGTTCTCTTGGCCGCAGGTTATTAACAAAGGTAAAAGATGTTGTTAAAATCAGAGAACAGAATCCTACAGTTAGTCTTGATACTACTGTTAGGGAAGCGCTATTTAAGATGACAGAGAGCAGAATGGGTTCAGTCTCAATAGTTGATGAGAAAGGCTATTTAAAAGGTATCATAACTGATGGAGATATAAGACGTCTGCTGGAAAAATCATCTGACTTTATTGATCATCCAGTAGAAGAATATATGACAGCAGATCCTTCGGTTATTTCTCCAGATAGACTTGCTGCAGAAGCTCTGCAGCTCATGGAAGAAAAAGAAATCAATGATCTACCTGTTGTTAAAGATGGTAAACCACTGGCTATGCTTAATTTCCAGGATTTACTGAGAGCAAAGGTATTTTAAAATATAAAGTAAAGAGGTTAAAAATGAAGGATAAATTGAGCATATTTTTTTATAACTTATTTAAATTCATTACAAAATCGCTGCCACGCAAAAAAGCTGATTTTATCGGTGTGATTATAGCTAAATTAGCATATTTGATAACTTCTGAAAGAAGAAAAAGAGCCAGTGATAATATAGAGAAAGCACTTGAAGTTCCAAAAGAAGAAGCGGCTCGATTAACTAAAGAAGTTTATAAAAACTTAGGACTTAATTTTGCTGAATTTTTATTAGAAGAAGAATTAACTAAGAAAGATATTGAAAAGATGGTTGATTTTATCAACCTTGATTACCTTGACCAGGCACTTGAAAAAGGAAAAGGGGTAATCTTATATACAGCTCATTTTGGTAACTGGGAGCTGCTCGGTGCAGTACTGGCACTTAAAGGATATAAAATTAATTCCATTGCCAGAGAACAGAACAATCTTTTGTTTGATAAAAAAATTAATAAGATAAGAAGAGATCTTGGTATAGGTATTATTCCAAGAGGGCTAGCAGTTCGTCAGGCCTTTAAAGCTCTAAAAAATAATGAAATAGTAGCTATTTTAGGTGACCAGGATGCCAGAAGTAATGGCTGGAAGCTCGAATTTTTTGATAGACCAGCTTCAACATTTCCAGGGGCTGTTCAGTTTGCAGCAAGAACCGGTGCAGAGATTGTACCTGGTTTTTTCAGCCGCAGAACTTGGCTTAAGCATCAGTTTAAATGTTATCCTCCCCGGAAAATAGATGCAGAAAGCACAAAAGATGAGCTAAAAAAAGAGCTGCAGTCTCTGCTGGAATTAACCGAAGCAGAAATTCAGAAGTCCCCAGCTGATTGGATGTGGCTGCACAAAAGATGGAAGACATTTAATTAGTAAATTATTTATTAACTTAGTTAAAAACATATAATTATTTATAACATTATAATCTATTTGTTTATAAATATTGGAGGAGGTAAGAATTAATGTATTTGTTATATAATTTGATATTAGCAGTTTTAACTGTTTTTTTACTTCCTTATTATTATTTTAAAAGCCGCAGAAGTGATGAGAAATTGAATCTTAGGGAAAGATTTGCCTTTTATAATCAAAACCACAATTTAGATATTTTGTTTCCAGCAGCAAAGGTAATCTGGATTCAAGCTTCTTCAGCTGGGGAAACTCTTGCAGCTCAGAAGTTAACAAAGGAGTTAAGAAATGAATATCCAAAGGCAAGAATTATATTCTCAACAATGACAGCTAGTGGACAAAAACTGGCCAAACAAAAAATTTCAGCAGCAGATTTAATAATTTACTTACCATTTGATTTAACTTTTGTTGTTAAAAAAGCAGTTAATATTTTCCAGCCTGATTTATTTATTATGATAGAAACAGAATTATGGCCTAATTTGATAAAAGCATTAGATGAATCTGGAGCCCAACTTTTACTTGCAAGTGGGAGAATAAGTGATGATTCTTTTTCTCAGTATAAATATTTGGGTTCACTGCTTGAAGATATGTTGAGCAGAGTTGATATTTTTAGCATGCAGGATCAGGAAACTGCAGAAAAGATAAAAGATTTAGGGGCACCTGAAGATCATGTCTGTGTTAATGGAAACCTTAAATATGATCTAAACCTTGATCCTCCTAATGATGAAGAATACTTCAGTAAGATAGAAATGTTCAATATTACTGACAAAACAAAAGTTTTAACAGCTGGAAGTACACATCAGGGTGAAGAAGATATAATAATAAATACATATAAAAAACTAAAAAAAGATTTTACTGATTTAAAAGTTATGCTAGCACCCCGTTATGTTGAGCGTAGAGATGAACTTGTACGTTTATGTAGGGCAAATGAACTGCAGGCAGTCTTATATTCAGATTTAAAAAAGGATAATGCTCAGGCTGATAAAAATACAGACATAATTATCATTGATACAATGGGAGAACTTTCACAGCTTTATTATTATGCAGATCTGGTTTTTATTGGTGGTACACTCATAAATAATGGTGGACACAATGTAATTGAGCCAGCTGCTCGAGCAAAACTTGTACTCTTTGGACCAAGCATGTATAATTTTAAAGAAGAAAGGGATTTTTTGCTAAATAATGAAATAGCTTTTGAAGTTAAAGATGAGGATGATTTATATGAAAAATTCTATCAGCTTCTAATGAATGATCAGTTTAGAGAACAGAGGGCTGAGAAATCTGCATCTCTAATCTCAAAAAATAGGGGTTCAGTTAAAAAGCATCTTCAATTAATTGATGTTTTGTTAAAGCAGGGAGTAGATAATTATGCCGGATAGTAGAGCAGAAAAAATTTTAGTTACTCGTTTAAGTGCAATTGGAGATGTTATTCATGCACTTCCGACTGCTTATGCACTTAGAAGAAAATATCCGAATGCTCAAATAGATTGGCTTGTAGAAATAAAGGCAGCTCCACTTGTGAATTTAAATCCATATCTTGATAATGTAATTATACTACCCAGAAAACAATGGAAAAAACAGCTGAAAGAAGATGGATTATTCAAAGCTTCAAAGTCTTTTATTAATTTTTTTAAAGAAATTCGTAAAGAAAAATATGATTTAAATTTAGATCTGCATGGGTTATTCAAAAGTGCTTTTAGCAGTTATTTGATAAAACCCTGTTTAAGAATGGGTCCCGGTGATGGAAGAGAATTAAGCACATTTTTTTATCAGGCAAAAATAGATATCCCAAAAAAGAAGATGCATCAAGTAGAGAGAAATCTGCATATGGCTGGTGCACTTGGTGCAGAAAGTAAAAAAGTTAATTTTGGACTTAAGATATCACCAGTTATTAAGAGTAGGGTGAGCAGACTTTTTGAAAAAGAAAATATTTCAAAAGATAAAAAGTTAATAGCTATAAATCCTTTTACTACCTGGGAATCTAAAAACTGGTTTTTGGAAAGATATTTTGAAGTTGCAAAAAGATTAATTGATTTGGGTTATTTTATTATCTTCACTGGTTCAAAAAGTGATAGAGAGGCAATTAATGAATTTGAAAGCAAAAGTGATGCATATGCCAATCTTGCTGGTAGAACAGATTTGGAAGAACTAACTGAAATATATAATAGGTCAGAATTATATATTGGTGGTGATACTGGTCCAACCCACCTTGCAGCTGCAGTAGGTTTAACTGTGCTAGCATTAATGGGACCAACAGAT
>JAGYNO010000120.1 GCA_018399955.1 Halanaerobium sp.
ATCAGAATATGCTCCGAGAGGTGCGGTTTCTGCAGACAAAACAGTCTCAGCATGCAGCAAGAGAAGAGCGGATTAAATGGAAGCAGATTGCGAAGCTTCAGAAATCACTGAACAAGGAGAGGAAGCGCTGAAAAAGGGGGAGGAAGATGGAAGATGGAAGATGGAAGATGGAAGATGGAAGGGAGGATTTGCTGCATTTGAGGTAAGAAAAACAAAAGAGGAAAAGAAACCGAAGAAGAAAAAAATTCTATTTCAAAGAGAAGTACGATTCATAATTTTTTTTCATGCTTGAAGTGAAATTTCCCCAGTTAGGATTTGTATTTCCCATCTACAAAAGTTTTTGGATAGACATCAACCAGTTCTTCATAGACGGCTTCATGGATTGCGAGATTTGGAAAGGCTCTGAATATTGGTTCAAGCCAAATCTCTCTGAATTTATCAAACTCAATATCTCTTTTAATGAACTGACTGCGATGAGGAGGAATGAGAAAGTTTGCGTCTAATGTAATAACTTGATCTGGATTCTCAATGATGCTGATAAAGGCGGGGTTCTGCTGGCTAAGATTAATTCTCATCATCATCCCCGCTGAAGAAAGCTTCTAGTTCATCCAAGTCTTCTTGGGAAACTTTTATCTCATAACCGAATTCATCAGGTGTTAGATTAAAAAGTCTTAATGTTTCTGCGAACTTTTCTTCATCAATAAGTTCATCCTCAAAGTTTCGGATAATTATTTCAATTTCATTTTGGGAACCACCTATATTCTTAGTCGGGTTGTTCAGCTTGGGAAAGACTTCCTTATTAACAGCTTTACCAAGCTTACCGTACTCGCCATTTGGGTCTCTTTCATTTACAGAATAAAGTTCTTTATATTGTGTTGAAGAGATGGTACCAATTTCATGCAGTCTTCTCACAATTGAACGATAGGGTAGCCACCATGTGCAGTGGAGTCTTGCGATAAACCGTATGAGTTTTTTGTGGTGAACGTGTTCTAACGAAGAGGTTTTAAATTCTCTAAATACAATGCTTATAAGTTCTGATTCAGGCAGTAAAAACTCGGCTGCGAATCGATTGGCCTTTGCTTCAATAATACTATGTTCTTCATCTTCTAAACGGCTAAGATGAGAACCAGATTTGGTGTAGTAATGATATAATTCATGAGCAATAGCAAAGATTTGTTTATCATAATAATCTGCTGTATTAAGACCAATGAAGATAAGTTTTTTGTCACCTTCTTCAGAATACATAATGGCAGCAGAAAAAGCTGGTTTATCGCCTTCGGGCTCAATGGGATATTCCAGCAGCATGATGTCCAGCTTATCCAGAATTGTAAAGATGTCATTAGCAATGGGTGTTTCACCAACAAAGCCAAGTGAAAGGCGTTTTTCTCTGGCTAATTTGCGAATTTCTTCTATTTGCACTTCATTTAGCTTGACTGGATTCATTTTCAAATGAGCTCCTTAATCTAATTTGCTGCCTTAACGATAACATCATTGAAAATAGCTTTTCTACGCCTTCTTTCTCACTATCACTTAATGCTTCGCTGCGAAGAGCTATAAAAGAATTGTTTCTTTCTTTCTCCACAAACATATCAGTAATATCAAAGCCCAAAACTTTCGATAATGATTCAAATTGCGCAATAGATGGAGTGAAGTCTTCTTTTTCGATACGACCTATCATAATTCTATTTATTCCAGTTGATTCCCCCAGATCACCTTGGGTTAAGCCCTTTTCCTCTCTTAGTTTTTTAACTGTTTCAGAAAGTTTCTTAGTTGATAAAGTTTTCATAACTTTTATAAACAGCCTCCTTTTAATATTTTTTAAATTGTTATTTTGTCCCCATGGGTTCCATAGATAGCTATAGGTTAAAAACTCTGATTATATGATACTATAAGTAACATTAATTGTCAAATAATATCATATATTATCCATAAATGAAATATATAATAACATTTTGTATTCAAATTGAAACAAACTCTATGTAGCATACAAGGCTTAGATTTTCTTTCGCTTTTTGAAGTTTCCTTTGCCAAGAAATCCGCATGTGCGTATAAAGCTTTTTAAAATATAAATTTATTCTGAAGGAGATGCCTGATCATCCAGAAGAGCGCTTATCGCCTGAAGCAGATCTTCAAACTGAAAAGGCTTTTCCAGATAGTCGGCAAAAAATTCGCTATGATTCTTTATACGGGCATGGTCTGCTGAATATCCGCTCATGGCAATTGCTCTTATTGATGGATCGATTTTCTGGA
>JAGYNO010000121.1 GCA_018399955.1 Halanaerobium sp.
TTGATGGAATAGATGTACGTTTTAACAAGATGGATGCACGTTTCGACAAGATGGAGAAAGAAACAGAAGAACGTTTCAATAAGATGGATGCACGTTTCGACAAGATGGAAAAAGAAACAGAAGAACGTTTCAATAAGATGGATGCACGTTTCGACAAGATGGAAAAAGAAACAGAAGAACGTTTCAACAAGATGGATGTACGCTTCGACAAGATGGAGAAAGAAACAGAAGAACGTTTCAACAAGATGGATGTACGCTTCGACAAGATGGAGAAAGAAACAGAAGAACGTTTTAACAAGATGGATGCACGCTTTGATAAGATTGATGTACGCTTGGATAAGACTGATGAAAAGAGAGAAGATCAATTCAACAAAATAGATGAACGCTTCGATAGGCTTGAAAATATACTTGAAGAACAAAGTATTGAACTTTATAATATAAAAAAAATATTGGGAAATCACAGCGACCAATTTGTTGAATTAAAATCTAATGTTAAAACGATTCACAGTCAGGCTGTTCGCCTCAGCGTAAATCAAGCTAAATTAATTGAAAAAATTGATAAACATATAAAAACTGATGATAAAAGTACAAACGAAAATATAAACAGCATATAATTTAGCTCAAAAATTAGACTAGAATATTCAGGGCAGTTCTTGAAATTTATAAGGAACTGCTCTTTTTGAATGGGCCTTGTATTTGGAGCTTTGTTTTGATAAAATTTAATTAATTGAAATTAACTATCTGAAGCTCAATAATTCTAGATAATTCGACCATTTGAGCTTTATTATAATATCGGAATAACTTTTAAGTTCTAAAACAGCTGCATACGCGGAAACTAGAAATTTAGGGAGGGTCAAACTTGGATCATTTAGACAAATTGGAAAGCAAAAGTATACATATTTTAAGAGAGGCATACAGTGAATTTAAAAATATTTGTATGTTGTGGTCAGTTGGTAAGGATTCGACAGTTATGTTATGGCTTGCCAGAAAAGCTTTTTTTGGTCATGTTCCCATACCGTTAGTTCACATCGATACAAGCTATATGATACCGGAGATGATCGAACATAGAGATAAACTGGCAAAAGAATGGGATTTAGATATGATCTACGGCCAGGATGAAGAATCACTTGCAGCTGGAGAAACTTTTCCAGAAGGTAAACTCACCCATCTTCAGTGCTGTGGCCGCTTAAAAACTGATGCATTAAAAAACACACTCAACGGCAGCTGGAGAAGATACAGATATAACCATAATACAGATCAATATGAACTCGATGATAACAGAGAAGCATATACAGGGGTAATCGTTGGTGCCAGAGCAGATGAAGAAGGCTCCCGCTCAAAGGAAAGATATTTTTCTCCCCGGGACCGAAACAATGACTGGGATATTGGTGATCAGCCACCTGAATTTTGGGATCAGTATAAAACAGATTTTGCACCTGGTACCCATGTCCGCATCCATCCCCTTCTAGACTGGACAGAGCTTGATGTCTGGGAATACATCCAGCGGGAAAAAATACCGATGGTCTCACTATATTTTGATCAGGGAACTGGTAAACGCTACCGCTCATTGGGCTGTGCTCCCTGTACAGAACCGGTTGAATCTACAGCTTCTACAGTAGAAGAAGTAGTAGAAGAGCTTAAGACCGGTAAATTTTCTAATATTGCAGAAAGAGACGGCAGAGCTCAGGATAAAGAAGATGGTGGTGGCTTAGAAAAGCTGCGCAAAGACGGGTATATGTAGGAGGTAATGATGGATAAAAGAACTGAAGAACAGGATTTAAAATTAGTAATTGCAGGTCATGTTGATCACGGTAAAAGTACAATTATCGGCAGAATGCTGGCAGATACTGATTCACTGCCAGATGGTAAATTAGAACAGGTAAAAGAAACCTGCCGCAGAAATTCCAAACCCTTTGAATATGCTTTCCTCTTAGATGCATTAAAAGATGAGCAGGCTCAGGGGATAACGATAGATTCAGCAAGGGTGTTTTTTCAGACAGATTTTCGTCAATACATAATCTTAGATGCCCCTGGTCATATTGAATTCTTAAAAAATATGGTCACTGGTGCAGCCCATGCAGAAGCAGCGCTGCTGGTGATTGATGCAGAAGAAGGTGTGCAGGAAAATTCTCGCCGCCACGGCTATATGTTATCAATGCTTGGTATCAAGCAGATTGCGGTAGTTGTAAATAAGATGGATTTGGTTGACTATGATCAGCAGAC
>JAGYNO010000122.1 GCA_018399955.1 Halanaerobium sp.
ATTACTGGCAGATACTAACCTTAAGAAAGCAGATGGAAAATAATCATATTAAAAAATGGCAACGACAAGGGAATTACAATTAATAACGACTCTAAAGGATAATGCAAGTAGGCAACTAAAAGGACTTCAAGGAACTCTTCAAAAGAATAGAGATACTTTTGCTAAGATGTCTTTAGCTGGAACTGCTGCCTTTGCTGGTATATCTTATGGGGCAAAAAAAGCTGTTGACGAAGCTGGTAAGGCAGAGGGTTCTTGGAATAAGTTCGATACTGTTTTTGGTGAGGGTGCTGATGATATGAAAGATTTTGTAGAAGGATTGAGAACGGAAATGCCATCAGCCACTCACGAGATAGCAAGAATGGGAGCTGATTTACAGGACTTATTAATTCCCATGGGTTTAGCAAGAGATGAAGCTGCTGATTTAACAAAAGGTTCTCTTGATTTAGCGAATAAAATAGCTGCCTTTAATGATGCAGACCCTTCAGAGGTTTTAGAAGCCATGAAATCAGGGTTTGTTGGAATGAGTGAACCCTTGAGAAAGTTTGGAATTGATGCGAGTGTTGCTGCCTTAGAGGCAACTGCACAAAAAGAAGGGTTGATAGGAATGGAAGAAGGGTTTTCTGATTTAGACCCAACAGTAAGAAGAGCAGTTCAATCAGAAGCTTTAATGGTTCAGATGACAAATCAATCGGCTGATGCTATTGAAGGATTTGAAGAAAATCAAGATTCCTATATAAGAAGAACACAAGAGATGAATGCTACTCTTTTAGAGGTAAAGACAGCAATAGGAGAGGCATTATTACCCGTTTTAGATAGTTTAGTAAAAAAGTTTATCCCTATTTTTAAAAGAATAGCAGAATGGGCTAAGGAAAATCCTAAATTAGCAAAGACTGTCATAATGGTATCGTTAGCAATAGCTGGAATAGTCGCTGTTGTAGGAACTTTAGGGTTGATACTTCCTTCAATTATAACAGGGTTTAGTGCAGTAGGTGCTGTATTGGGATTTATATTAAGTCCCATCGGTCTTGTGGTAGGAGCTGTTATAGGACTCATAGCATTAGCTGCTCTTATAATTAAAAACTGGGGAAAAATAAGTGATTTCTTTAGAAGGTTATGGGGTGCTATATCAGAAGTGTTTAGAAATAAAATTGAGGGGATAAAAGAAAAATGGACAAATACTTGGACTTCAATGAGAGATTTTGTAATGGGAATATGGGACGGTATTAAGCAGAAAATAACAGATAGCATAGAGTGGATAAAAGATAAAATTGAAGCAGTTAAAAATCTTCCATCAAAAGCGATTTCAAAAGCAAAAGGTTTTGCTACAGATATTGGTTCAGGAATTAAAGAAAAGGTATCTGGTATTTTCCCATTTGCCGAAGGTGGGATTGTAAATAAACCAACATTAGGATTATTAGGAGAAAGAGGTGCTGAAGCAGTTGTTCCATTAAATAAGGCAGGAGGATTAGGAAATCAATTGGTTGTAAATATAAATGCTCCTCTTTACGGAATAGGAGAAAGAGAAGTAGCAGAGCATATTGCTAACCTTATTTTCAAAAACTTTAGAAGCGAATATAAAACATGATAACAGTAACAGTTAATTCAAACGATGTTAGTAGTGATGTGAAGATGGAGAGTCTAAGACTAAAAAGAAGGACTGCAAATAATCCTTCTCGTTGTAGTTTTTTAATGTCAGGAACTTCAGGAATGACTGCCCCTGAAATAAACCAAGATATTTTGATTGAAGAAGGTTCAACTAAATTGTTTGGTGGAATAACTGAAAATGTAAAAGAGGTAATAACAAGAGGTGGAAAATATAGTTATAAAGTTGAGGCGATAGATTATTCTTTATTAATGGATAGGGTTTTAGTTGATGAGGATTATGTCAACGAAACGGTAAACGATATTATAGATGATTTAGTTACAAACTATTTTAGTGGATTTACCACGACAAATGTTAATTGTTCTATTAACATTGATTCAATAAGTTTTAATCATAAAAGAGGTGCAGAAACTATAAGAACATTAGCAGACCAAGTTGGATATGATTGGTATGTTGATGCAGATAAAGATATTCATTTTTTTGAGAGAGGAAGTATAAGTGCTTCTTGGGGTTTAACCGATTCAAATGGAAATTATATTTATGACTCCTTAGAACTTGAAAAAGATTATAATGATATAAAAAATTATGTAA
>JAGYNO010000123.1 GCA_018399955.1 Halanaerobium sp.
TCAATCGGCTGATTTACAGCAGCCATCAGCTCTCTAAATGAATTCGATTGAAATATCTACTAATGCCTTTCTCAGTTTATAAAATTGGCTGTTTATTTGTTAAGCTAATTATATTATAGTGAAATTCTAAATTCAAGTTAAATATTTATTTTTTTAATTATGTTTTTTAAATTAAAGAAAACATTATTAAAATTGTTTTTGACATATGTTTAATACTGCTATATAATAAAAAAAATGGAGTGATAGAAGATGACATTAAAAATTGCTTTAGCTACTGATAATGGTATAGAGTTTGCAGCAAAACATTTTGGGGAAGCTAATAAATACTATATATTCGAAATAGATAATAATAAAGCTGAATATATTAAATCCATAAAAAATAGTTCTGTAAAAGAAAGAATGCATGCCGACCCAGCGAAAGCAAAAAGTATTGTTAAAATACTTAAAGGTGAATCTGTAATTGCTGCAGTAAATATTGAATTTGGTCCTAATATTAAAAGGGTAAAAAAACATCTTGTACCAGTTGTAATTAAAGAAAAAAATTTGGATAAAGCATTAAAACAGCTTATTGAAAATTATGATATCCTAATTGAGAGCTGGAAGAAAGGCAAAAAACGAGAAGCACTCTATATCTAGATTATCCCTCCACTGAGTAAGCCCCTAAACTCTAAAAATAGATATAAATATATGCCGCAAAGCTGATTCTAATACTACTACAAAATTCCATTTAATAAAGAGGCAAAGTATTTGCTGCATCAGGCATAATATAGCAGCCCGGAAATCCTATATATTTATCTTTAACTATTTTTACAGCTTCTTTTAAATCATCTACAACTGTAATCTCCGTTGTACTTAACTTATCTGCTTCAATATTACTGACTAATACACAATTTATATCTTCTATCTCTGTGGTAATTAAATAACCCACATATCTGGAAATAGTGAAATCACTCCGCAAAAGATCTTCTCTTTCTAAATTATTATTATAATTTTGGATGATATCCTCAACTTCTGGATGACCTATGCCTTCACTGCAGTCTGCCATCAGAATAAGAAATCCGCCTTTTTTTACTGCTTTAGCAGCATTTACAAGTGCCTTTGAACTCTGATAAAGGTTCATATCTTTGGGAAATCCTCCTGCTGAAGCAATCACAAGTTCAGCTTTTTCTTTGAGATTGATACCAAATAAATCAGATGTAATGCGGCAACCTTCCAGATGAGCCTTAACTAAATCCCCTGCAACTGCCGCAGCAATACCACCTCTGCCGTCGGGTATTACATTAAAAATAAAATCAACATCAATCATTTCAGCTGCTTCCATCATATCTAAATGAACTGGATTATTTACCAGCAGATTACTGTCAACAGTATCCTTTAAACCATCACCTCTGTTCTCAGCCAGTGAAAGAGAGTGATTTGCCATTATCGATTCATAAGCTGCTGTACCGGGAAGCAGTGATTTCCTTCCTCCTGCAAATCCGGCCAAATTATGAAAAACAATTCCACCTGTGAGCACAAGTCTATCTGTATTGACTACTTCACTATTAATCCATACAGGTGTTTTGAAAGAGGTCTCACCTAAATATTCCATCCCATCCTCAGCTTCAGCATCATGATCTATAAACTTTATTTTATTATAATAGATGCCGAGCAGCTCTTCTTTCTCTGATTCAGTGTGAGAACGGTGTGATCCAGCTGCAGATAAAACTGTAATATCATTAAGTTCAACACCACCTACTTTAAGTTCTTCAATCAAAAAAGGAAGGAATCCAGACATATTCTGCCAGGAACGGGTTATATCAGAAATGACAAGAGTTACCTTTTCACCTTTATTAACTAGCTGCCTAAGTTTAGGACTCCCGATCGGATTATTGAGTGCAGCTAAAATTATTTTATTAAAATCTTGATCTTCTGAAAAAAAATTATTTTTAGTAATGCTCTGAACACCAATAGGTGATTTAATATCAGAAAAAGGCAAATTATCACTAAAAAATTTCTGATCTTCATTTGCCCTGATAATCCTTTTGATTTTTGATTCTTCAAGTCTTATTTCAGCATTATTTAAACCATATTTTAATGAAATATTTTTATCCATTTTATACAGCTCCTATATAAATATATTTTAGAAATAAATTCAAATAATCATTTAATATATTATATCATATCAAATAAAATAATCCTGTCCAAA
>JAGYNO010000124.1 GCA_018399955.1 Halanaerobium sp.
AACCATCAAAGTCATGTAAAATAAACATTTTCGAATATACATCTTACAAATATGTCCCAGGCTATAAAACCTGAGACTCATACTATTATCAGGAAGATTGATTCCTATACTATTTTGAAATCCATCTACTTACCTCATTGTTCCAGTAATCTGTGAAAACTTCATCATTTAATATACTTTGATAAACTGGCTTTAAAAAAGTTCTAATCTGTTCCATTACTAAGTTAAAATCAATGCTTTCCTTACCTATTTTCTTTAGATAACCCTGCCACAATCGATTTCTACTCTCATCCTGAGCAAAACCATTATCAAAGATTACGTGATCTTCCTCAATAACAGTTCCTCTATTTTTTAAAGTAGCTGCTATAGCCTGTGACAGAGTTTCACCCTCAAAAGATTGTGATTTTGATAAAGTGAAGATATCATAAAAATCTTTCATCCGGCTATTGATCACTGATAGGCTGAGCATTGCTTCAAATTTTTCTGCAATTACTGATTCTATTGAATAAGCTTTAACTCTAGGAATTTCAAAATCAAGCAGCCTGGGATACTCCATGTTAACTTCACCAGGTACAATAACATCTCCAAAGCCTAAATCCAGCTGAAGATTCTTGCGCGCATTACCAATAAAACCTGTTATCTTTATCCTCACTCCATCATAATCTGCTCCTTCAGTTATCTTCTCTACTTCTATAGAATCTTTATCATAACTTACACCATCATTAATTTGAATCTGACTTATTTGACTAACTACCTGTTTGATCTTCTCCAGATCATTTGAAACATTCTGAGCTAGAAAGTCAATATCTCTTGTTGGTCTTGTTTTTATATTTAAAGTGCTTAAGATTAAAAGTCCACCCTTTAATACAAACTGATCCCTATATTCAGAAATAGATAGTCTGTATAATAGTCTTTCCTGCATAAACATCAATAAAATGAAATCAAAGTTAAGCTTTTCTTCTTTTGCTATGTTTAAAAGTCTAGCTCTAACAGACGCTTCCATATTTTTAATATTATCACTCATACAAGTACCTCCAGGTATCTTTTTACTATATTCTTAACCCCTGTAACTTCTGCATAATCAAGCAGTTTAGAAATGTTCTTATCCTTCCTCTTTAGATAGTTCTGCATAGCTTCTTTTACAACATCAGTACCCACTTTGTTTCTCAGTCTGATGCAGTCACAAATTGTTTTCTCCTTATCATATATTTTAACCTTACTACCCTCAATATCAACCTCTTTAATTCCAGTATTGAACTGTTTATCAGCAAAATAAAAAATAGAGATCGGCGGATAATCAGGCAGTTTAGGCTTGTGCTCATCTCGGTGAATGGCAATATAATACTCCCAGGGATTGGTTGTAGTGAGATCATAATATGAAAGGGCTGAAAGCAGACAAATTACACCGTTAGGAACTATATTACTTACTTCGATTAGTTCTGTATTGCTATTAAACTCATCCCCATTCCAGCGGTACAGCCCCCTTTTGATTCTGCTAATCTCTCCCTCTTCCTGAAGTTTATATAGATGTGAAGAGTGAATATCTGCCTCAAGTATATCTTTAGTCCGAGCATACCCATTATTCCTCTCAAATATATTCTTTATCTTATTGTAAATATTAGGATCCACAATTACACCTCCGTTATAATCATCCGCACTTATAGATATGTGCGGAGGTTTTTAACACTTTATCTGTTTTAAGTTTATCATTAAAACAAAATTTACACAACTTTTCTTATTCCTTATACAAAAAACCCCCAGAAAAGCTCCATCAATAACTGAACAAAATGAAGTTCTCCTGAAGGTAAATCATCTCCAATTGAGATGCTAATTTTATTCAATTTTCCACCGTGATTTCACCTCAGTGAGCTTCAGCCACCGTTAAATACCGCAGTAAAATATACAGTTATTTACAACTATATGGGATATTTCCAACACTAGATTGCCGTTATGACAGGGATTATAAGAAAAGCTGCAAATATAAGGAACTTCGACAAAACTCTCCGAAGCCGCGTGCGTAGGTTCAACTCCTACCAGGGGCACCATTTGTTTATACCCAGTAAGCAAATATTTTTTTATTTTTAACTTCCATTTCTTCATTCTTA
>JAGYNO010000125.1 GCA_018399955.1 Halanaerobium sp.
GTCTTGCCTAAACCGCTGGGTCCAAGCAAGACTATATTGTAGCCCCGCTCAAGCCAGGATAGTTCCTTAAGCTGGTTAAACTGTTTTTTTGATAATGACTGCTGTTCTTCAAGATTAAACTCAGCCAGAGTTTTATATTCTGGGAATGCAGCCTGTTTTAAGTATTTTTCAAGTCGAGCTGTTTCTCGTGTTTCAATTTCCTGATCTAATATGTATTCTATTAGTTTTTCGCTAGAAAAGACATTTTCAACAGCATGAGATAACATTTCTGATATATTATCAGAGGCATTTTTTAACTTTAAAACTTTAAATTTATCTTCTAGATTTGCAATTGTAGTTTTCATTTATACCTCCAGTTTTAAGATCCAAATATCTTTTGATATACATCAAGATCTCTTACTGCTGGTTTAGCAGCAAGTTTAGATTTATCTTTTTCGTTTAAGGCTACATTATCAGTTACCAGTAAAATATTTTCATTTTGAGGTTTGCTTTTTTCTTTATCATAAAAAGTAATAACATCTCTAAAATCACTGGCACTGTAGAGCTTATTTCCGATACAGTATTTTAAAGTTTTTGTGATAATTTCATTATCTTTATTCTCTAAAGCTTTTTCTATTACAAACAGTTGATCTCTGATATATCTTTGTTTTTCTTTTCTGATTCTGGCTAGAAACTTAGCTGCTTTCTTTGTTTCTGGAAAGAGAAGAGTTATTTTTTCTATTAGTTTATCTATATTGTCAGATTTTTTTCTGCCGTGATCACTATTTTTAGATAGTTTACCTTTTGTTTTTATTATTTTATGTTCTGCCAGTTTAACTGTACTTTCAAAATCATATATTAAATATTTATCATTGTCCTCAAGCACTTTAACATAGCTTTCTGGACCTTTATAGGTACCCAGGGGAACAGAATATCTGTTACCTTTTATCGGAATGGTATTGTCTTTTCTCACCTGATAGGTTATACTTAAGTCAGAAGAATCATTTTTAATTTTTTCAGATACTGGCTTCAGGTATTTCTTTTCTACGGTGAATACCTGAGCTGGTATTTTTTTCGTTGTACCGTGTGTTTTTCCGTTGGCACGGCGTCCAAGCCACTTAAGACAATCCTCATTCCACTTTTCTAAATTGATAAATGTTCTGTGAGCTGCAAAATTATTTTTAGCATATCCAACAACATTTTCTATTCTTCCTTTAGATTCAGGATCAGCAGCTCGACATATATATACTTTAAATTTTCTTTCAAGCCTGTAGGATGCAAATTGATGAGTATAGATTAAATCGCCATAATTTTCACTGTATAGAATTAAACTGTCCTGATCATAAACCGCCTCCTTAGGTATGCCTTCAAAGTATTCATAAGCATTTTCATGAGCTGCCACTACATCAGCTGTGGTTAATGGTCTATCAAACCATTCTACATATTTGTAGCGAGAATGAGAAAGAACAAAAGCTATCAGATAAAGTTTTACTCTAGTTATTTTATCTGCTTTGTAGATCCATTTTTCGCCCATATCCACCTGCATCTGTTGACCCATTGGTGGATCTTCAACTGCCTCATAAAGTCTGGGATGCTTTGTTTTAGGAATATTATATTTTTTTCTTAAATTGCTGATGTATCTTCTGAGAGTATTCTCAGCAAAGCCAGGATGACTGTTAGCCTGTTCTTCTATCCAGTCATAGATTTGAGAAGCTGAGATATCAGGATGTTTTTTAAGCCAGTTTATAATTTTATCATGATATTGATCTGCCTTTTTAGCTCTGGTACTCATTGACTGAAGCACATCTTTAAATTCTTCTATATTTAAATCATAGTATTTATCGAGTGTTGGGCGACTAATATTTAATCTTCTTGCAATTTGAGATTTATTAAATCCCATTTCTTTTAACTGCTGGATTTCTATATGCATTTTATATCCATCTTCTTTATTCAATATTTCTGCCCCCTTTTAGAATATTTAAAAGAATATTATATCCTAAAAGAACAGATTATGGTACTGGATTAATTTAACATATTTACCATCAGAAAATCTGTCTTTTTACATTATCTAGCAATATCCGTAAAATCTTATTGAGCGTTTTCTGTAAAATCTATTTTAT
>JAGYNO010000126.1 GCA_018399955.1 Halanaerobium sp.
TTATATAAGAGCTGGGGCTGATCAGAAAGCACAGCCAGAGAAGCATCATTACCCATCGAGCCGATCGGATCCACTCCATCTCTTGCCATCGGAATCAGGATCTTCTTTAAGTCTTCATAGGTATAACCGAAACTCTTCTGAAGTTTAAGCAGATCTTTTGACTCTATTTCTATATTCTCTGAATCGACTTCAGCCTGATATTCAGCCGCATTTTCCTGTATTAAATCTTTAAGTTCAAGCAGATTCTCTTCAAGCCATTTTCCATATGGTTTTTGGGAAGCGATACTCTCTTTTAGCTCCTCGTCATTGATGATCCTTCCCTCTTCTGTATCTAAAAGCAGCATCCTACCCGGCTGCAGCCGCTGTTTGCTGACAATATTTTCTTCAGGGATATCAAGCACCCCTACCTCAGAAGAAAGAATTAAGAGCTCATCATCTGTAATATAATAGCGGGAAGGGCGCAGTCCGTTTCTATCAAGTACTGCTCCAACCTGTCTGCCGTCTGTAAATGCCATGGCTGCAGGTCCATCCCAGGCTTCCATCATAGTCGAATGATAATGATAAAAATCTCTTTTCTTAGCTTCCATCTGCTCATTGTTCTCCCAGGGTTCGGGGATCATCATCATCACCGCATGTGCCAGCGAACGGCCGCTCAAAGTTAAAAATTCTAATGCATTGTCAAAACGGGCAGAATCACTGCCATCTAAATCTATCACAGGTAGTACTTCACTTATCTCCTCACCAAAAAGATCTGTTTCAAAGAGACCTTCCCGGGCCCGCATCCAGTTCTGATTACCGAGCATCGTATTGATCTCACCATTGTGGATCAGATAGCGGTTGGGATGAGCCCTCTCCCAGCTTGGAAAAGTATTTGTGCTGAATCGCGAATGAACAAGTGCCAGGCCAGTTTCTAGATCTGGATCACTTAAATCCGGATAAAAACCTTCCAGCTGTTCTGGTGTCAGCATCCCCTTGTAGACAAGGGTTCGGCTTGAGAGTGAAGCTATATATAGCTCACCTTTGTATTCGCTATTTTTAATTTTCCGCTCGATTATTTTGCGGATCACATACAATTTTCTTTCAAAATCTATTCCCGAATCAATCTCTGCTGATTTTTTAACAAAAAAGTGCATAAAATATGGCATGGTTTCGGCTGCAGTCTGACCAATCTCTTGATTATTATATGGTACTTCTCTCCAGCCCAGGAGCTCTTGCCCTGCTGATTCTATGATTTCTTGAACAACTGCCTGCAGTTCTGCTCTCTTCTCTTTGGCATGGGGCAGAAAGACCATTCCCACACCATAATCTCCTTCTTCTGGCAGCTCAAAGTTAAGCTCTGCTGTTTTATTACGCAGAAATGTATCGGGGAGCTGGATTAAAATACCTGCTCCATCACCGGTGTTTTCTTCACTTCCAGTTGCACCACGGTGGCTTAAATTAACTAGTACTTCCAGTGCCTGTTCTACAATTTTGTGAGACTTCCTTCCTTTTATATGGCTTACAAATCCCATTCCACAGGCATCATGTTCAAATTCCGGGTCATATAATCCCTGTTTTGCTGGTATCCTGCTGAAACTCATAATAAATCATCCTTCTCTCCTAAAGTTGGTTTTTGTAGTTATTTGCAGCAATCTGTAGGTACCAGGTACCAACAGATTACTACAGAAATCTACAGGTTTTCTGCCTATAAGCTGTCTAGGTGTACTCTATAGTATAGATAGAAAGTGTTTAACTGTAAATAGATGCTGCTATTTCTATACCTGTATACAGGGATTATATTTTTAGAACTTTTTGTGAGAAATTTTATATCAAGAGAGGATATAATTAGATAAGAAGTCAAAAATGCTTTTTGGAGAAGCTTTGAATTAAACTACCGCTTAATATTTGCTTTAAATTTCAAGCTATAATATTATATATGTGTGGGTAGAACCCACAAAATTAAAGGTGGTGATAGAATGAGTGATAAATTGGTAGTAAAAGTAGAGTTAACCCGAGTTATTGAGGATCCTCTGGTAGAGTTAACCCGAGTTATTGAGGATCCTCTGGTAGAGTTAACCGCCTATGCAGAAAAAGAATATAAAAAAGGGAATACTCAAAA
>JAGYNO010000127.1 GCA_018399955.1 Halanaerobium sp.
ATGAAGATTAAATTTTTTTAATAATTCTTCTGCCCTTTTATTGAGAGAAGCAGGACCGGAGTTTAATCCTATCGAAGGAACCAACACATTTTCAAGTACATTGAGATAAGGAACGAGATAAAATTGCTGAAACACAAATCCCATGTTTTCAGCCCTCACTTTGTCTCTTTGTTGAGATGTATAACTATAAAGATTATTGTTATTTAGCAGAATTTCCCCTTCATCGGGAAATAATAAACCGCCGGATATCAGAAGAAGTGTTGTTTTTCCGCAACCACTAGGTCCGTTTACCTCAACAAGTTCTCCTTCGCCTACTTCAAGTGATACCCCCTGAAGAGCTTTAACCTCTATATCTTTTTTTGTTATATATGATTTTTTAAGTCCTGCTACTTTTAATACCATAAATTTATTATTTAAATGGAATTTTCCGAATTACAGAGTTAATTTACAAGATCTTTCTTCGTTGATTAGTTCATGTTTGCTTCAAATCTATAATACCGGATAAATATTATTTTTTATAATTATGTTTGCCGGATTTTTTATCATTTAACGCGCTACGCATTATTGTGCATTAATCTATTCTTCGCTGAGAATAATTGCGGGATCCTGTATAGCTGCCATTAAAGAAGGTATGAATCCTGCAGCCAAAGCTAATACCGGGGATAATAGCAAGCCCGGAATAATGATGCTCGCACTTAACAGTTCCCCTGAGTTGTTAAGATCAGTGCCACTCCATAAAATACCCAGGAGTATTCCTGCGAGACATCCGGCTACTCCTGCCACTGCTCCCATTAGTGCAGATTTTCCAAGGAAAATTTGGAGCACTTTTTTACGATTGAAACCAATAGCACGCAAAATACCTATTTCATGTTTTCTTTCACGTACATTATTCAGGATCATCATAAAAATCCATATAGAGGCAACTACAATAAGGATAATTACAAGTATGGAGGCAAGTCTTTCTTTTTCCCGGCGTAATTCCATCTGATGTGTTATCTCTGCAGTCATGATCTCCTCATGCAATTTCTCTGCTCTTTTTCTGACATCTGCCCTTGCTGCAATCAGAGAGCTGAATTCAAAGACTTTAGTGTGGGGCAGCGCAGATTTTATTTCTTCTTTCAATTGCCCCAGATCATCAGAGACACATACACATTGAAGTGCCAGAATACCATTAATTTTATCTGGTCTTTCCAGTATAGACTGTGCTTTATCAAGGGGAATCCATACGCTTAAATCATCTTTTGTACCTTTTTGGGAGTACACCTTATTTACCTCAAATTCTTCCCCTTTAATGTTTATCTTATCTCCCGGCCTGAGATTTAATGATTTTGCAATATCCTCACCTAAATCAGCTTTACCTTCCGGCACTCTCTCCATGATGGGGGAACGATATTCAAAATCATCTGTCAGATGGGCAGGCTTGCTGTACACTGGAACCTGTCCTCTGATTCCTGTTAAATATATTTCAGTATCCATTTCTTCCCAGTATATTTTTTCCTGTAAAACAGGCAATAGGTGGTTGAGTGTCTTAATTCCACTTTCAGCCAGCACCCAAGCATCATTATAATCCATGTAGGTTGTTGCATAACCGTTTTTTTCGAGTTCGGAGATACTCTGATCCTTGTTAAGAATAAGTACATTATATCCCATCTTACGCATGATTATCCTGTAATCATCTTCCAATTGAACCATTTCTTCCTTTAATTCTTTTTCTTTTTCAA
The DNA here is from genome assembly GCA_018399955.1 of Halanaerobium sp. GTDB lineage: Bacteria > Bacillota > Halanaerobiia > Halanaerobiales > Halanaerobiaceae > Halanaerobium. The sequence continues at coordinate 1,722 of JAGYNO010000127.1, forward strand.
TTAAAATTTGTTGCGTTGCAAGTTCATCGGCCCTGAGCAATATTATTACTATTACAAAACCTGCCGTTGCAATTATAAGTGACAGTGTTCCTGTAATAAATCCAAATTTCTTATGACCAAGTTCTTTTTTTATTATTTTCCAGATATTCATTTTATTAAAAGAATTTTATGCTTGTTTCATTATTTTAAAGCTTTTAAATATATAATAACACCGCTAAGTATAACTATAAGAATAATGACCGAAAATACTATGATAATTGTATTATTGAAACCGCTGTTTTCCTGAAAGTCATTTGCTGTGGTTCCGGATTTTTCAATATCGGGAATTTTCTCCCGCTTATATATTTCATCTCTGTTTC
>JAGYNO010000128.1 GCA_018399955.1 Halanaerobium sp.
AAATGAAAATAAAACAATAAGATTGATGTATTTAACTCCTAACAATAATGTTTATTATGGAGAACCGGATAAATTTAACACAGAGAAGGAGCGGGGAATTAAATTTAAGCAGGCAAATCAAAATGAACTTGTAAGCTATGCTGATGAAGTAGGGATAGATATAAGTAAAGCTAAGGATTTATTAAAAAAAGAAAATGGAATTTCAGAACTTGTGAATGAAATAAACAAAGCACAAGGACTTAATGATAGGAAGCAAAAAGCCTATTTAAGTCAAGCTGAATTTGCTAAATATAATAAAGGTAAATTGCAAGGTTTTGAAAAGCCTTTTGATGAAGAAGGAAATTATCTCTTTACTGAAGAAAATGAAACTTATGCCGAGGGTGGAGAAATAAAAGGAAAAGGAACTGAAAAATCTGATAGTATTAATGCGGATATTCCTGCTGGTTCATTTATAATTCCTGCTGATGCACCAAAAGAATCAGTAAATGCTTTGATGGATTATCTTAACTATGACGATTCAAAAGCTAAGATAAAGCAACCAGACGGTGTTTCTGTAAAAGTTTCTGATGGAGAATATTATATTCCGGAAGAAGATACTGCAAGGGCAGATATGTTTGCCAGAAAGTTAGGATATAAAAATGGATTAAATGATTTAGCTCCAAATGCTAAAACTCAATATTCTCCTAATGGGCTTGCTGAAGGAGGATTTTTAGAGGAAAATGCAGGAACTTTAGGTGGTTCATTACAGCTTTTGTTGGCAAATATAGTTTCTCAGGAAAATGAAGAACCAGAATCAAATACAGCAGAATATCTTAAAAATCTTAGTGATGAGGTCCGAATGAAAGCTTCATATGGTCTTGATCCTTATGAAAGAACTCAGGCTGAAAATCAAATAAAAAGTAGTATAGCAAAGGAAGCCGATATGATAAAGGCTATTTCCGGTGGAAGTATTGATGTTGCAATGAATAATATGGCTGCATCTACTATGAGGGCTAATCAGGGAATTCTTAATCTTGAAACAGCAAGTGAACAGAAACGCATGGAGAAAGAACGATATGCTGATGAAATTACTATGAAAGCTATTATGGCCGATGAAAAAGATTTTGAAAGAAAATATAATAAATATTTAGCAACAGAAGAAGCCGTTGCCGGATTAACACATGCCGGAGTAGGAAACATTATAGGACAGTCTCAGTTTAATAGAACTTCTCAAATTATGGAAGATGATAATGCTACCAAAAATAATTTTTGGAATACTGCGGGTAAAGAGATTTTGGAAAGACTGAAAGGTTCAGAAGAAAATGATACTGATAAGAAAAAGGTTGATAAAGAAAAGGATGAAATTGAAAGAATAATTGAAAATACTGATTGGATGAAAGACCAGAAAGATCCAATTTATCTTACTTAATAGAAATAAAAATATACAAAGATGCCTAAATTTGACAGTTACGGTACACTTAAAGGATTAGCATATCAACATGACTTCGGTTCTGCAATGGACAATGTTATGAAGGCAAAAGAGTATGCTAATAGGAAAGAACTGCAAAAACAGCAAAAAGCTCAATACTTAGCAGAAAAAGTAAAGAGAGGTTATGCTTCTACTGAATATAATTCTAAACGATTGGAAACTTATTACAATAAGCTAAATAATGAATTGGGAGAATTCTTAGTAAATAATCCAGATTGGGAAACTGATGTGATGAAAGTAAACCAATTTAATGAAATTACAGATAAATATTTAAACAATAATATTCTAAGAGAAGATATTGAAGTGCAAAAAGAAAGAGAAATGTTCCTATCGGATATGAATAATATTTCTCAGGATCATTTTATAAATACGAGTGAACAGTATCAAAATTATGCAAATCAAGAATTTGATCCTGAAAATCCAGATCAGGAAAGTCAGGAACGATTTAGATATATGCCGGAAGCTAAATTACATTTTAGTGATGTTATAAAAAATTATAAACCAGGAACGAAAGATTTTGATGTACCAGAAGATTCTATGAGATATTCTATTGCTGATCCTAAAAAGGTAGATAC
>JAGYNO010000129.1 GCA_018399955.1 Halanaerobium sp.
CCAATGACCTTCTTCAGGAAAACACTGAGGTGTTATCTGAATTCAAGAATATAGAAAATGCCTGGTATTGGGCTCGGGCAAATTCATGGTTAAATGACTTTATTAATAAAGACGATCTTCCTAGTCTGGAGAGAAGGTTAGAGCAGACTAATAAATTAATAGATAGAAATATGGCAAAGTTATCAGCTTTATTAGCCTGGAATTATTGTTTTGACCGTATGAGTGAATCTCATAGAAGATTCTTGGTTGCATGGCAAGTTGCCTTTAAAAAGGCAAGCATGAAATATACGAAATTTAAAAGTAAATATATGAAGGATGCCCAAAAGCAACTTTCTAAATGTAAAGATGCTATACCTGCGTGGGTTATGCCTTTGCATCGGGTATATGAAACAATTGAACCAAATCCTGAAATGTTCGATCTTATTATAGTTGATGAAGCCTCTCAGTGTGGACCCGAAGCCTTACCTTTAACCTATTTGGGTAAGCAAATATTAGTTGTAGGAGACAACAAGCAGATAAGCCCAACAGCAGTTGGTATAGGTAGGGAGCAAATATTCCGACTTAGAGATGAATATTTATATGATTTTGACCATTCGGATTCTTTTGGTGTCGAAGATAGTATTTTTGACCATGGGAGAAGGCGTTTTGGCGCTCCAATCGTCCTTCGGGAACATTTTCGTTGTATGCCTGAAATTATCCGTTTTAGTAATCATCTCTGTTATCAGCAAACCCCGCTTATACCCTTAAGGCAATATCCCCCTGATAGATTAGAACCTCTAAAGCCGGTATACATAGCTGAAGGTTATCGAGAAGGAAAAAATAGTAGAGTAATTAATCGCCCTGAAGCAGAAAAACTGGTTGAACAAATAGTAAAATGTTGTACTGATTCCCGTTATGATGGAAAAACTATGGGAGTAATTACTCTACAGGGAAATTCCCAAGCACCTTTAATTGAAAATATGTTGTTGGAAGAGCTTGATTCTGAAGAGATGACCAAAAGAAAGCTTATCTGTGGGGATCCATACAGTTTTCAGGGAGATGAACGGGATATTATATTTTTAAGCATGGTTGCCGCCCCCAACGAGAGAATTGGTGCTTTTACCAAAGATGTTGATGAGAGAAGATTTAATGTTGCCGCCAGTAGGGCAAAAGACCAACTATGGCTTTTTTATTCTGTTACAACTAATGATTTAAGTCAGTCAGATTTGCGTAAAAAATTAATAGAATTTTTTGAAGATCCAGCGGATTCTGTAATAGGTCCAAAAAATGGCTTGGAAGAGCTTCGAGCAAGAGCATATCAAGCCAACAGACAAATTGAAAAAGCACCATTACCTTTTGACAGCTGGTTTGAAGTCGATGTTTATTTGCAGGTTATCTCTAAAGGATTTAACGTTATTCCTCAGTTTAAAGTTGGAGAAAAAAGAATAGACATGGTTATCGAGGGAAATAAAACAAGATTAGCAGTTGAATGCTATGGAGAACATTGGCATGGACCAGATGAATATGAGCATGACACAGAAAGACAGAGAATCCTTGAGAGATGTGGTTGGAATTTTTATATCATAAGAGAATCAGAATATTATGCAAATCCTGAAAAGGCAATTGAGAGGTTATTTGAAAAACTTAAACAGATGGGAATATATTCTTTAAATGATCCAGAGTATGTAGCCAAGGAAGGACCTGAAAAGAAAAAAGAAATAAAGAAAGACATAGATTATAAAGAGGAGAAAATTAACACATATCAAAAAAACTTAAAAAATGAGGTAAAAGAAAATCCTAATGTAATTAAAGAAAATAATTTTTTCTATACCTCTAAACAAAAAGAGGAAACTAAAGCAATTAGAGAAAAGCCAAGAAGAGAAGATCATTCATTGAAATTGCATAATCTTACAAGAAGTCAAATAAAATTGTATAAAGATATATATAAATATTACAAACAATATAGAGATTTCAAAAAAGTTGCTAAAAGAGTTAGCCTAACAAGTCTAAAAATACAGGAGATATTAGAAAAAGGAAAGGATATAGG
>JAGYNO010000013.1 GCA_018399955.1 Halanaerobium sp.
TAACAGCTCGCTTCATAGCAGCAAAGGTTGCTTCGCGAATATTATATTTGTCAATTTCACGGCTGCTTGCAGTACCAATACCAACTTTGGCATATTTAAATAGTTCTTCAAGCATTTCTTCTCTTTTTGCCTGACTCAACTTTTTGGAATCGTCAAGCCCATAAATTCTTTTCTCTGGATTCAATAAAACTGCAGCAGCAACCACCGGGCCAGCCAGTGGTCCTCTCCCGGCTTCATCGATCCCGATCACAGCCTGATAACCTGCTTCATACATTTGCTGCTCAAGCTCAGCCATCTTTTCCCACTTATCTCTTATCGCCTGTTTTTCAGCTAGTTTTTTCTTAAGCTTTACTGAAATCTTTTTAACACCTCTGCGCTGATCCTGATCTAATATTTCAGCTAACTCCAGCAGCTCTTCATTAACATCAAGCTCAGCTGTATATTCCTTTATTTCTTTAATAGTAAAGTCTGCAAAATCAGGATAGTTCATCATCGATCACCTCAGCAGGATTTTCTAAAGTAATTCTCCCGAGCTTACCATCTCTATAATCAGTAATTATAATCCCAGCGGCTCGATTCCGATCTACCTTAGCACCTGTCATCAAGCAGCCTCTTTTGCGGGCAATATCTGCGAGAATATCATATGGATGTCCAGCAGTAGAATCAATTCCATAAAAATCAATTAAGATATCCGGATTGGCTTCATTAATAAATTTAATCAGCTTATATGCAGCAAGCTCAAAATCAAAAATATCATTATCTACTGCTCCTGTCAGCGCCAGCTTATATGCGGTATCTTCATCCGAAAAACTGGGCCATAATATTCCCGGTGTATCAAGCAGCCTCACACTCTTATCGATATTAACCCACTGCCTACCGCGTGTAACTCCCGGTTTATTACCGATAGCAGCTATTTTTGTACCTGCCAGCAGATTGATCAGAGCAGATTTACCCACATTGGGGATTCCGATAATCATCGCCCTCAGCCTTCTTGGATTTCTACCTTTATCTGCAAGTTTAGCACTGATAGAATCATGCTTATTATTTATAATACTCTTTAAATCTCCAACTCCTTCTCCAGTTAAAGAGTTCAAGAGTACTGCAGATTCCCCCAGATCATTGTAAAATTTTATCCACTCTTTATTCAGAGTACTGTCAGCAAGGTCTTTTTTATTTAGAACTGTAATTTTTTCTTTACTGCCGAGCAGCTCATTTAAATCTGGATTCCGACTGCTGAGGGGAACCCTTGCATCTACAACCTCAATTATTAAATCAACAAGCTTTATATCATCTTTCAATATTCTTTTTGCTTTGGCCATATGACCTGGATACCACTGAATCATTTTAATTGCTCCTCCTGCAGCTGCTATATTTAAGCATTATTTTAAATAAAAAAGGGTGCAGGATTAACTCCCCACCCTTAAAATTAAGTTTACTGTTTTCTTTCACTTCTTTTTTCTTTAATTCTTGAAGCCTTACCTCTTCTATCTCTTAAGTAATAGAGGCGTGATCTTCTTACATCACCACGGCGTACAACATCAATACCGGTTAATTTTGTAGAATGAAGAGGGAAAGTTCTCTCAACACCTACACCATGAGCAACTTTGCGAACAGTAAAGCTCTCATTTAATCCACCGCCATTTCTCTTTATAACAACACCCTTAAAAAGCTGTATTCTTTCTTTACCACCTTCAGAGATTCTAACTTTTAAATTAAGAGTATCACCTACAGCAAATTTTGGTATATCATCACGCATCTGTTCTTTTTCAATCTCATTTATGATATTCATCAGTCAACCTCCTCTCAAAAAAAATAAAATTTATTCCTCCCACCAGGGTGTACTTAACAGTCTATCCATGATAATTGATGCAGCACTCCTGACAGACAGGTGATTAAAATCTCCCCTGCCCCAGATAGGATCTAGTATATAATCACAATCTGCAAGTGTATCCTCTGTTAAACCATAACCTGTACCAAATATGATCAGATACGGCTGTTCAGCCTCTTTAAAATTATCGCGCAGCTTTTTATAAGAAATAGAATTCGCAAACTGCTCAGCATCTGTTGCCACAAGCAGCGGCTTTTTGCCTGTTTCAGCTTCGATCTTATCTGTTACTTCAGCTAAATTATCAGCAATCTCCAGCATAGAAAAAGCCTGATGCCTATTATAGCAGTAATCAGCTCCTCTTCCACCTGTCCAGTAATCCTTAACCCGCTTTACAAGTTCCTGCTGTGATTTAAGATGATTAACAACATAGTATTTCTTTACATCATATGTTTTAGCTGCTCGAGAGATATCATGCAGATCATAATTTGTTACAGTTGTGGTAATTTTATCACCCAGCTTATTATAAATTGGATTATGAATTAAAGCTAGATAGATATCAGCACCAATATTATTCATCAACTTCACCCTTAAGTTCAGACTTGATTTCTGCTAATAATTCCTTTTCTTCATCACTTAACTTTTTTGCTTCCAAAAGATCTTTTCTGCGCTCAAAGGTTCTTTTAAGAGATTCTTTTTTGCGCCAGCGCTCAATTTTTTGGTGATTACCGCTCAACAAAACATCCGGTACCTTAAGACCTCTAAGCTTTCTAGGCCTTGTATAATGAGGATGTTCCAATAAGCCATTATAAAAAGAATCCTTTTTACAGGAATCAGCATCACCTAAAACTCCATTAATCAGCCTAGAAATAGAATCTACTAAAATCATTGCAGGAAGCTCTCCACCTGTTAATACATAATCACCGATAGAAATTTCCTGGTCAACAATTGAATCTCTAATTCTTTCATCTATACCTTCATAATGGCCGCAGATTATCGTCAATCCAGCTTCTCTGCTTAATTCATTGACCATTTTTTGATTTAAGCGTTCACCTTGAGGACTCATAAGTATTGTTTTAGAATTCTGAGAGCGCTCGTTTTGAGCATTTTCCCAGGCCCTATAAATAGGACCGGCTTTCATAACCATACCTGCTCCACCACCATAAGGTGCATCATCAGCAGTGTTGTGTTTATCCTCAGCAAAATCCCGGATATTAATCATCTTAATATCAATAATATCATTTTTTCTGGCCCTTTTTATAATGCTCTCACTAAATGGGCCCTTAAACATCTCCGGAAAGAGAGTTAAAATATCAAAAAACATACTTTCAGCTCCTAAAGCTCCAGCAGTCCTGGAATTGGATCAACAATAATTTTTTTCGCATCAAGGTCAATTTCGATGATCATATCTTTACTTGCAGGCAGCATATATTCTTTAAATTCACCTTTTATTAAAAATATATCTGTACCAGCAGTATCGATAACATCAATCAATATGCCGAGATACTCATTATCTTTTAAATATACTCTGCAGTCTAATAGCTCATCAACATAATAATTATCTTCGGGCAGTAAGTATTTTTCAGACTTATCTATCAGCACTCTGTAGTTTTTAAGTTCTTCAGCTTCATCAATAGAATTAACATCCATAAACTTAATGATTACAAATTGCTTGTGGAACCGAATATATTCGATATCAAGCTCTAATATTTCTGCATCTTTCTGCAGATAGACATTTTCTAAATCAAAAAAACGCTCAGGAATATCAGTTGTCGGTTTTACCCGAACTTCACCTTTATTTCCCTGGTAGCGCGTTATTTCTCCGATTTCTAGGTAATTTTCCTGCAGTTTAATCACCAGCCTGAAAAATATTATTTAATATCAACAACAACCTTTTTTCCTTCTTTAGCAGCTGCAGCATTGACTACTGTTCTGATGGCTTTAGCAATCCGGCCTCTTTTGCCGATCACCTTACCCATATCGTCATCTGCAACAGAAAGTACAAGTTTAGTAGTTTTACCTTTTTCTACTTCCTTAATTTCCACCTCAGAAGGAGAATCAACAATTGATTTGGCAATAAATTCTACCAATTCGATCATGGAGAAAACCTCCTTTTAATTACTCATTTCCATGAAACTTAGCCATAACACCTGATTTCTTAAGTAAAGTCTTAACTGTATCTGAAGGTTTTGCACCATTATTTAACCACTTAAGTGCTTTTTCTTCATCAATCTTATAAGTTTCTGGTTCTGTAGTTGGATCATAAAAACCTAGTTCTTCAACAAAATAGCCCTGAGGAGCTCTTCTAGAATCAGAAACAATCAATCTGTATGATGCATTACGCTTACTTCCTATTCTTTTTAGACGAATCTTAACTGCCATTTAAAAACACCTCCCTCCATATGATAAAATAAATTTTTAAAATGGTAAATTAAAGCCGCCTTTGGCCATCTTACTCATTTTGCCGCTGTTCAGCTGTTTCATCATTTTTTTTGTCTGTCTAAACTGTTTTAATAATCTATTTACATCCTGAATTTTAGTACCACTCCCCTGAGCTATTCTTTTCCGGCGGCTGCCGTTAATAATATCAGGATCTCTTCTTTCCTCAGGGGTCATCGAGGATATAATAGCTTCGATATGATCAAGTTCTTTTTCATCAAACTGAAGATTTTTCAGCTGTTTGGCTCCACCCATACCAGGAAGCATCCCCAGCAGGTCATCCATTGGACCCATGTTTCTTACCTGCTCCATCTGTTCCATAAAATCTTCTAAAGTAAACTGATTATTGCGCATTTTTTCTTCAAGTTCTGCAGCTTTTTCTTTATCAATATTTTTTTCAGCTTTTTCGATCAGGCTTAAAACATCACCCATACCGAGTATTCTAGAAGCCATCCTGTCAGGATGGAATTTTTCTAAGTCAGCAAGTTTTTCTCCTGTACCGGCAAATTTAATTGCCTTACCAGTAACAGCTTTGATAGAAAGGGCAGCACCACCACGTGCATCACCATCCATTTTGGTAAGAACTATTCCATCAACATCTAAACGCTGATCAAAATTATTAGCAACATTTACTGCATCCTGTCCGGTCATTGCATCAACAACAAGTAAAATCTCATCAGGCTGAACAGCCTTTTTAATGGATTCTAATTCCTGCATCATTTCTTGATCAATATGCAGTCTACCTGCAGTATCAAGAATAATTGTATCACAATTGTGAGAAGCAGCATAATTAATACTTCCTTTAGCTATATCAACCGGATTACTATCTTCCCCCATAGAAAAAACAGGAACTTCAAGTCTTTCTCCAAGCACCTGCAGCTGCCTAATAGCAGCAGGACGATATACATCGGCTGCAGCTAAAAGCGGATTTTTGCCGTTATTTTTAAACATCCTGGCAAGTTTACCAGCACTGGTTGTTTTACCAGAACCCTGCAGTCCTACCATCATGATTATAGTAGGTGGATCAGGAGAAATTTTTATCTCTTCCTGAGCACCTCCCATTAATTCCTGAAGTTCTTCATTTACTATTTTAATTACATGCTGGGCAGGAGTAAGGCTTTCCATGACTTCCTTACCTACAGATCTTTCTTCAATTTTTTTAACAAAATCTTTTACAACCTTATAATTTACATCAGCTTCTAAAAGGGCCATTTTTACTTCTTTTAAAGCACTTTTTACATCTTTTTCATTTAATTTACCTTTACCGCGCAGCTTATCAAAAGTATCCTGCAGTTTTTCCGCTAAATTAGAAAATATCATAATATACCCCCCTAGAGGATAGATTTTATTGACTCAAGCTTTTTACTCAATTCATCTTTTCTCTCAGAACTTAGAATATCTTTTTGAATAAGTATAGCCTCAAGTTCATTTATATTTTTTCTGATCTTTTTATATTTTAAAAGCAGACCAAGTTTGTTCTCATATTCTTTTAAGCTCTTTTCGCTTCTTTTTAAATGATCATATACTCCCTGGCGGCTGATTCCTATATTATCAGCAATCTCCGAAAGAGATAGATCATTGTAAAAATAGCTTTTTATGATTTTCTGCTGCTTATCTGTAAGCAGAGAACCATAAAAATCGAAGAGCATTGTCATTCTAATAGTTTTTTTAAGCACAAAATAGACCCTCCTCGGAGCAAACCCACGAGATTTAAGAGCAGATTTCCATATAATCACCTGTAAAGTTAATTTACTTAACACAGGTGATAGTATATGATATTTTGCGGCTTTTGTCAAGCCTTAATTCAACATTTATTCTTCACTAAAAAGAGCCTCAATAAATTCATCAGGATCAAAATTCTGCAGATCTTCAGCTGCCTCTCCTACACCGATTAACTTAATTGGAATATCCAGTTCATTTTTTACAGCAATAACTATTCCACCTTTTGCGGTACCATCAAGTTTTGTGAGTGCAGTTCCATCAACTGCCACTGCTTCATTAAATAATTTCGCCTGAGAAATAGCATTCTGTCCTGTTGTTGCATCAAGCACTAGTAATACCTCAACCTCAGCATTGATTGCTGAAGCTTCTCTATCTATTACCCTTTTAACCTTTTTTAATTCTTCCATTAGATTTGTCTGGGTATGCAGACGACCGGCTGTATCAACTATTAAAAGATCAATGCCTTTTGCGTGAGCAGACTGAACAGCATCATAAGCAACTGCTGCTGCATCTGATCCTTCCTGCTGAGATATAACACTTACTCCAAGTCTATCTCCCCAAATCTGCAGCTGTTCAATTGCTCCAGCTCTAAAAGTATCACCTGCTGCCAGCATAACCTTTTTACCCTTTTCCTTATATCTTCCAGCAATCTTAGCAATAGTTGTTGTTTTACCAGCACCATTAACGCCAACCACCATGAGAATATTTAAATCATGGTTAAAATTAAATCCGCCTTCATCATTTTGGAGCATCGTTTTTAATTCTGATTGAAAATAATGCATTAATTCTTCTGGTTCAGTAATTTCTTCTTCCTCAACATCATCTTTTAATTTTTCAATCAGGGTGAAAGTTGTTTTAACACCAACATCAGCCTGAATTAAAACTTCTTCCAGTTCCTCAAATAAGTCATCATCGATATTAGTTCTAGCTGTGAAAATACTGCTTACTTTATTAACAAAACCTTCTTTTGTCTTTTTTAAACCATCTTTTAATCTCTCTAAAAAACCCATTATAATGCCTCCTCAAACATAGTCTCATCGATTTCTTGATCCTGCTCCAGTTTTAGGGAAATCAGCCTTGATACACCTGATTTTTCCATGGTAACACCATATAATGAATCTACCTCTGTCATCATATATCTTCTGTGGGTGATTATAATGAACTGGGCGACCTCTGCATATCTTTTAATAAAACTTGCAAAACGAACTATATTAACATCATCTAAAGGTGCATCAATCTCATCAAGCACATAAAAAGGACTTGGTTTTACCTGAATAAATGCAAATATCAATGCAATTGCTGTAAGAGCTCTCTCACCACCAGAAAGCAGTGTTAATGTTTTTAAACTTTTACCAGGCGGCTGAGCTTGAATCTCAACACCTGTTGTCAGCATATCATCTGGATCTCTAAGCTTAAGTTGAGCATGTCCTCCCTGAAACAGTGCCTTAAAAACTTTAGAAAACTGTTCTTTAACCTTAAAAAATGTACTGCTGAACATCTTTTCCATTGACTCTTCTATATCACCAATAACAATCTCAATCGATGTTCTAGCATGTTTTAAATCACTCTGTTGTTCATGTAAATAATCGAGTCTGTCTTTCAGTTCAGAAAATTCTTCAACTGCTGCTTCATTGACAGGATGCAGTTTGTCAATTTCAGATTTCAATTCTTCTATTTTTATTTCTACCTCTTCCTCATCTTCATCTTCAATTTTAACAAGCTTTCTCTCATCAATTTCTTCTGGTTTTAAGCTGTAATCATCTTCCAGAATTTCTTTGATACTGCTGAGCTTACTCTCTATTTTGCTGTATTTAAGATCAAATTCATGAAAATTATCTTTTAATTTATTAACTTCAACCTGCAGATCTTTAAGTTCTTTTTCTTCTGCTTCAACTTCTTTTTCAAGTTCAGATACCACTGCTGCAAGTTCTGTTTTTTTCTTTTTAAGTTCTTTTTCTTTAACTTTGAGTTCATCCTTTTTCTGCTTGAGAGTAACTTTCCGCTCTTCTATTCTGCTTAAATCAGAATTTAATGTTTCTAAGTTGTTTTCTTTACTGCTGATCTTTTGCTGAGTCTCAGCCAGATTATTTTCTTTTTCGTTGAGCTGTTCACGTAAATTATCTCTTTTTTCTGAGATTCTTGCTCCATCAAGCTCTAATTCCTGCAGCTGAGGCTGCAGTTTTTCAAGTGATTTTTCTAAATTTACTTTTTTAGATTTTAATTTTTTTATTTCTTTTTCTTTATTTTGAATTGAATTTTTTAATTCTGTAATTTGATTATAATATTCAGCTATCTTATCTCTATTCTCACTTGTGCTGCTGTCAAGCTGACTGTGATTATTGTTCAGCACTGCAATCCTCTGCTTTAATTCTGAAATTTCTTCATCCAGTCTATTCTTCTTATTTATGATGTTGTTTTCTTCTATTTTTAAATTCTGCAGCTTTTCTTCTAAGCAGTTCAATTTTTCATTTTTAGCATCAAGCTCTTTTTTAACTTCTTCTAGTTCTGACACCAAATTTTTCCCTCTGCTTTTCAAGTTATCTTTTTCAGAACTAAGTTTTTCTATTTTACGACCGCGGCCTATTAAATCACGCGTATTCCCTGTGCTGCTTCCTCCAGAGATAGCACCACCTGGGTAAACAACATCTCCTTCTTTAGTCACAATTCGAAAATTCCTGCTGATATTTTTTGACATTTCAACAGCGTTTTTCAGATTATCACTTACCACTATTTTGCCGAGCAAAAAATTAAATATATTTTCCAGCCTCTCAGGAAAATCAACTAAATCTACTGCAAGCCCTATAAATCCTTGATAATCATCTAATTCCTTTAAATAACGATCAGCAAGTCGTGAGCCATTAACCATATTTAATGGTAAAAATGTAGCTCTACCCTTTTTGTTTTTCTTTAAAAATTGAACAGCCTTTTTTGCAGTGCTGTCATCTTCCACTATTATATTCTGCATTTTAGCACCTAAAGAAGTTTCAACAGCAGTTTCGTGTGTTTCTTTAACAGAAATTATTTCAGCAACTACATCAATCAACCCGGGAAATTCCTCTTTCTTTTCCAAAATACTGCGGACTCCAGAATAATATCCCTCATAATTGTCCTGCATTTCCTGCATAAGCTCAAGCCGTGAAATTTTATGCTGATAATTTTGCTTAAGTTCCTGAAGCTCTTCTTTGCCGTTTTCCAATTTGTTATTCAAATGAGAAATTTCTCTTTCTAATTGATCTTTTTCTTTTTTTTGTCCGTCAAGCTTCTGAGCAAGGCTTTTTAGTTTTTCTTCTGTCTGATTAAGCTCAGATTCCTTTTCAGCCAGGTTATCTTCTAAGACAGAGTTATCATCTTTAATCTCAGACAGTCTTTCTTGAGAAATATCCACTCTTTCTTCAAGCCTCTGGACTAAAGAATTTTTCTGCTGTAAAGAATTTTGATAATCTTTTCTCTTATTTTCTTCAGTTCTTATTTTTTCATTTATTTCAGCAAGCTTTGTTTCTGCAGAATTTATCTTATCTTTTATTTTATTGATTTCTGCTTCTAATTCTTCCTGATCAGAATTAATAATTTCAAAATTTTCTCTGCAGTCTTCTAAAATAGTTTTTCTTTCTTTTCTTTCTTCTTTTAAATCTTTAACTGCATTCTTCAGATCATCTTTCTGTTCTCTAAAGTTCTTCCTGCGCTCATCCATTAAATTAAGATTATTTTCTATTTCATTGAGCTTGTTCTGATTCTGAAAATAATTATTATTATTTTCTTCTTTTTCTTCTTTTATTTTTTTTAGTTTTTCTTTTTTTGTATCAAGTTTATAGCTGATAGTATTATATTGGCTTTCTTTTTCACTGAGCGCCTTTTGAGCAGAATTCCTTTTATCACTAATATCACTGAATTTTTCAGAAAGCTCAAGCCACTGTTTGTTTAAAAGACTCAATTCAAGCTCTGATAGTTCTGATTTAAATTTTTTAAATTTCTCTGCTTTGGCAGCTGCTTTTTTTAAGGGCCCTCTTCTTTTTTCAAGTTCTTCTACGATATCATGAATTCTAGTTAAATCATTAGTTGTGTTTTCAAGTCTTTTTTGGGCCTCTTCTTTGCGTGACTTATGTTTCATAATTCCGGCTGCTTCTTCGAAAAACAACCTCATCTTATCAGGTTTACTGTGGATAATCGAATCGATTCTCCCCTGGCCTACAATCGAATATCCATCACTGCCCAGTCCACTGTCCATTAAAAGAGTTTCTATATCTTTAAGCCTGCATGAGGCACCATTTATTAAATAATCACTGCGCCCATCATCATCAACCCTTCTGCCTAAAGTTAATTCTTTACCATCAACAGGCAAAATCCCCTCTGAATTATCAAAAAAGAGGGTTACACTGGCTGTTCTTTTGGCATGTAATTCTTCACTTCCAGAAAATATAATATCGGACATTCTGCTTCCCCTGAGCGTTTTTGCACTCTGTTCCCCGAGCACCCAGCGAATAGCATCAACAATATTGCTTTTTCCACTGCCATTTGGACCTACAACTGCCGTTATATTTTCTTCTATTTCTATATCAGTCTGTTCGGCGAAAGATTTGAAACCTTTGAGCCGTATTTTTTTTAGAAAAATCTTTATCACCACCTACTCAAAATAAAAAATTTTCTTGTGAATAGAAATTTATTATTAATTCTCCATCTTTTATTATATTAAAAATTACTCTTAAATCATAGTCCTTTTACAGATAAAAACCTACCCTTTACGGATAGGTCTTTAATAAAACTCATTTATCTGGGTTCTACTAAAAATCTTAATGCAGTTCTTTCCTCTCCATCGATCTCAATCTCAGTAAATGCAGGAATCATTATTAAATCCATTCCATTAGGTGCTACATATCCACGAGAAATTGCTATAGCTTTAATAGTCTGATTTACGGCTCCAGCCCCTATTGCCTGCAGTACCACTTTTTTCTTCTCTCTTAATACTGCTGCTAGTGCTCCAGCTACTGCTTTTGGATCTGATTTGGATGATACTTTTAACTCATTCATAAAAAATAAGCTCCTCCTTATAAATAGTATTTACTGCTCTGTAAATTATCAAAACTAAATTTCCTTAAATTGGAGAAACCCTGCATTTATTACTGCTATCTCAATTGAGATCAGATTAAAACTATTAAACTAAAAGTCTAGTAAAGCTGCATTAAATAAAACTGTCTTAAATTTTAAGAATTTTTTAACATCTAACAATTATTTCTTTATAGACATTATTATTCCTGCTTAAATTGGAGAAATTAAACAATATTCTTTAATTTAGCTGTTTCTTCTTCACTTAAAAAGCGGTATTCACCTTCATCCAAAGCTTCTAAGGTTAAAAAAGAAAATGCAGTTCTTTTTAGTTTCAAAACACTGTAGCCCGCAATTCTGCACATTCTTCTAACCTGTCTGTTGCGTCCCTCGTGAATTGTTATTTCAAATTCTGTTATCTCATCCTGATAATTAATATTTTCGATTACAGCAGGAGAAGTTTTCGCTCCATCAATTACCATACCTTCTTCAAATTTACTGAAATCTTCTGCCTTTATTTCTCCTTCTGCTCTAACAAAGTATTTTTTATCTACTTCTTTTTTGGGATGGGTTAATTTATATGTTAATTCACCATCATTAGTCATAATTAAAAGGCCTGAACTATCATAATCAAGCCTCCCTGCCGGATAAACCCTCTGCTCTAGATCAGGAATCAGATCCATCACAGTTGCTCGATCTTCTGGATCAGAAACCGTTGTAATATATCCTTCCGGTTTATTTAATAATAAATAGATTCTCTTTTCCTTTGAGATAAGTTCTCCATCAACTTCGATCACATCAACTTCAGGATCAACTTTAAAACCCATTTCGGTAACTGTTTCTCCATTTACCATAACTCTGCCTTCTGCAATAATCTCTTCTGATTTTCTGCGGGATGCAACTCCAGCATGTGCCATTACTTTCTGCAGTCTTTCCATTTATATCTCCACCTCAGTAAAATAGCTTCATGATTAATAGATTCATCTCAGCTCATATTCTGTGTACTGAACTATTTAGTAGTCTTATTCATCTTTATCATTGATTTGTTCTTCATTTATTTTTTCTTCTCTGATATCTTCAGCAGCTTCCTCAATTTCTTCTGCAAAAAGTTTTTCAACTCTTTCTATTTCAGGAAGTTCAGAAAGATGCTCAATATCAAGATATTCTAAAAAATGATCTGTTGTTCCATAAATTATTGGATTACCAATTGTATCTTTACGTCCGATTTCTTCAATAAGTTCATATTTGCAGAGTGTATTCAGTGTTCCAGAGACTCTTACACCTCTGATCTCCTCTATCTCTGTTCTTGTAACAGGCTGCCGGTAAGCAACAATAGCTAATGTTTCCAGAGCAGCTGTAGATAAGGAAGAGACCTTTGTTATATCAAAAAGTTTTTCTATATAATCCGAGAAAATTTCTTTGGTCTGAAAAACATAGCGGTTATTGTAGCATTTAAGCTGAATACCAGAATCACCTTTTTGGTATTTTTCTTCCAGATATTCTAGTATTTTATCAAGTTTAAACTCTTCTAACTCTGTTATTTTAAGCAGAGTTTCTTTTTTTATCATTTTCCTGCTGCTAAATATTAGAGCTTCTACAACTGCCGCTTTCTGAGGAAAGTTATCTAATGCCATCTCTTATCTGATCACCTTTCTAAACTTATCTTTATATCAGCAAAATTATTCTGCTGGGAAACTTTAATTCTTTTTCTTTTCATGAGCTCAAGCAGAGCAAGCAGTGTTACAACAATTTCCAGCTGGTTATTTTTTTCACTCAGTAAATTATAAAAAGAAATCTCTTCATTTACTTTTCTGATATCTTTTAACATTTCTCTTATCTTATTGCTTATATCAAACTTTTCTTCTTTAAGATATTCAAGTTTAGGATTTATCAGGACCTCTGTTTCTCTTTCTTTTTCAGCAGTTAAAGCTTTAATGATCAGCTCTTTTAGTTCATCTGCTTTAATTTCGAGGTCAACCTGCATTATATCCGGCATCAGATCATCAATATCAACTTTGCACTGATAGCGGTTCCCTGCCTCTTCTTCCCATTCTTTGAGCAGAGAAGCAATATTTTTGAAAAGTTCATATTCTTTCAGCCTGGCAATCAATTCATGCTCGCTTTCTTCAGCTTCATCACTTTCTTTTGGAAGAATAGCATTGATTTTTATCTCAATTAATTCTGCAGCAATAATTAAAAATTCACCTGCAAGTTCAATATCAAAATGCTGCATCTGATTAATGTAATCCAGATACTGGTCGGTTATTTTTGCAAGAGAAATTTCGCTTATATTTATTTCATTTTTCTTGACCAGCTGATAGAGTAAATCAAGTGGTCCTTCAAAACTGTCAAGGACAATTTGATATTCCATAATTATTACCTCTCCATACTAAAATTTTAGAGCAGTAAAATACCATATGCAGTTCTAACCAAAGGGCCAATTATCGACCACAAAATACCAGTATAGGCAAGAACTAAAAGCAGAACCATACCATAGGGTCCTTCCAATTTTCTGATATATTTATCAAAACTTTGCGGTAAAATTCCCATTAATATCTTAGAACCATCAAGTGGAGGTATTGGCAGCAGATTAAAAAAGCCTAAAGCTAAATTAATAGTAACTGCAAGTTGAAAGAAAACAAATATTGTCTGTACCAGATTACCAAAACCTGCCTGCTGAAGCTGATAAAGCCCTGCAGAACTAAAAAACACGAGTCCCCGTGCAGATAAAGCAAATACAGCTGCCAGAAAAAAGTTAGCAAATGGTCCAGCAAGACTGACCAACATTATCCCTCTGCGTGGATTCTGATAATAATTTGGATTAATCGGTACAGGTTTAGCCCAGCCAAAACGTCTCGTAATTAATAGAACAATACTTCCCATCGGATCCAGATGTGCAAGAGGGTTAAGTGTTAATCTTCCCTGATTTTTTGGAGTTGGATCACCTAATTTATATGATACATAACCATGTGAAAATTCATGTAGTGATAGAGAAAACAATAATACCGGTATTAAAAGTAGTAATTCTAAAATTGTACTCATTATATTTCACCCCTCATAATGCCTTATTTCACTTATAAAAATTTATTTAAAAATAGCTTTCTGTAATTATTTTAGTTATTATTCTTTATGATTTTTTCTGCAAAATCTAATGCCTGTTCTCTATTTATAATATTTTGTCTCAAAATTTGATCTCTAACTTTCAATAATAATTCTTTTATCTCCGGCCCTTCTTCTAAACCCATTTCAATTAAATCTCGTCCATTAATTGGAATTTCTATTTCTTCTCTTTTATTTAAATGTTCAATTACCTCTTCAACAAAATCCTGTTCAAAATTTCTAACAGCAGCCATGACAAGCTCTTCAGCTTTATAATCTTCTATTTCTCTGAATTTTAAGGCAGGATCATTTGTCTTATAGAATTCTGAATTAATCTTAACCCACCTTTTTTCGAGGAATATCTTTTTCTCAAGTTCAGATAAAGGCCACTCATTAATCTCGCTTTCTTTACTATTATAAAACAAAATCATTAATCTGACAAGAAAATGCTTTACTTCTATCTCCTTTTCTCTGCATAATGACAGCAATTTTTCGCCTTTGAGAAAATTAGTATCTTTTCTTTTATCAAATCTAAAATTATCTTTAATCAGTTTTAAGACAGGTATTTGATTTAATAATATTGCAGAAAACTGTGAAATATCCTTTTGGGCATTAAAGAGGTAGGCAAGTTCAGTAAAAACTCTTTCCACTGCTAATTTATGATAATCATAATTTTTAAGTGATCTTCTGCTTAATTCTACAGTTTCTGCACTCAGATTAAAATCTTTTAGAATCTGAAAGCGAATCCCTCTTAAAATTCTGAGCGGATCATCTCTAAAACTATAATTATGAAGCACATCGAGTATTCTATTTTTAAGATCATATACAGCACCAAAGAAATCATATAATATCCCTTTTCGAGCTGGATGCAGGTCAATCACCAGTGTATTAACAGTAAAATCTCTGCGGTAAAGATCAGAAAATAATTCCGCTTTTTCTACCAGGGGAAGAGAGCCTGGAAAATGATATTTTTCTTCTCTACAGCTTGCAATATCAACTGAATAACCATATTCATTATGAAGAAAACCGGTCGAAAATTTATTATTGTAATCATATGCATAGCCTTTTTTATCTTTTAAATAAACAAAGAATTTTTGCAGATCTCCCTCAATCAAAAGGTCAAGGTCTTTATTTAAGGGAAGTCCGATAAGTAGATCTCTAACCTGCCCACCAACAAGATAAAGGTTATAGCCGAGCTCAGCCGCATCTGAAGCCAGCTCAAGCAGAAAGTCTTTTCTTTTTTGAGACAGATAATCAAGCAAATCACTCTGATAATGTAGAAAGGAAGCTTGAGTGTGGTTATGTTTTTGATATTTTTTTAATAAGTCGAGCCCTTTTTCAATCTCTATACATAATGATTTATATTCTTCTCTATTGTGATAAGGAACTTTAAAAATTCCTTCAACTATCTTTTTCAAAAACTCTATTTTCTTTTCTGTAAGCTGAACACTTTCTTTGTTGAAATATATATTTTCTGAATCTACCAGATAATAATTTTTAGAAAAATATCTGATATCTTCAGGATCTATTTTAGAACTTAACTTTTGAAAATCGACTTCTTTTAAATTGTTTATTCTAATAATCTCTCCAGCATATAAATAATATTCTTCAGCCATAGAATTTAATATTTTCTTCAATAATTTAATCTCTTTTTTCATAATTACAGTCCTCACTTTAAAAAGACTGCCCCAAAAGAGACAGCCTGTTTTATAAAAGTTAATATTTATAATTCAGATAAATCTACCTGCTTAAGATTCCCATTATCAGCAGGTGAACGTCCAACTTTTGCCATATCTACCCATTGGTCATCCATTTTTACCTTAACAACATCAGCAGTAAAATCATTTTTTGTTCCCTGTTCATCACAATTTGATAAAAGCCAGCTCCCAACTCCATAAATATCCACCGGCACCTGAGAAGATTCAAAACAGCTTATCTTTTCTGGGTCAAAACCACCTGTAGCAATTATCTTGACATCTTTACAGTATTTTTCAGCTATTTCTACTTCAGAAGGGAGTAAATCCCAATTTTCATAGGCATTATCAAGTGCTTTTCTGATATTAAAGACAAGCCTTGAATTTACACCATTATCAAGCTCTTTTTTACCGAGCGGCTCAACACTCTCATCTCTTAGATGTGAAGAATTGTCTGGTCTTACACCAAACAACTTATATCGCTTTGCTTCTTTTTCTTTAGCTTCTTTTTTAAGCTTTAAATATTTATCAAACATTGCTTTTAGCACACTGAGACTTGTATTAACACAGTCATTATCAAAATCTACAAGAGCAATTCTATTTACTTCAAGCGGCATTAATCTGCAGAACTGCAGCATTGATTCTGTAGTATCACCCAAAAATGATGCAACATATGAGTGGCTGATAGTTCCTCCACCTTTACCACCCCACCAGGCACCCTGTTCATCAGTGGAAATGTAGCGGCCTGTATTTGCTTCATATTCATCATTATATGCATTTACACCAAGAGAATAGGCATAACCGTGCAGAGCCTGCAGTTTATAATGTGCAAATCTTGCCGGAAAAAACAATATATCCTTACCTCTTGCGGCTACCATCACTTTGTATACATTAGTTGCTATTCTTGATGCTTCAGTTAAAGAACCAAGCATTGGTGTTTCTAAAATTGCAAAGTCTCTATAGCGGCCCCTAATTTTAATTACAGGCTCAACATTATTTGGATTGCCATTGTAATAAGCTTTTTCACCATCCTGACAGGCCTCTACTTCAAGTGTATTTGCTGTATTTATAAATTCTCCAGCTTCATTTTTATAACCTGCTGCAACTTTCAATATAGCAAGTGCTTCATCGATTCCCCCTACTATACAATATGGTTGACGCCTCGGAAAAACCTGCATTTCTACTTCAATATTACCGATATCCTGATCCTTAAATTTATAATTTTCTTTAGATAATTTTTCTAAAATTCCAGCTATATTTCTAAAATAAACATCAGAATACCAGCCTGCAGCCATTCTTTCTCTATCAAGCTGAAAAAGTTCTGATTCGAGACGTTCTCCATTAAAAACTGTCATAAACTCACCTCTAAATTTCTATTATGTAATTATTTCGTAAATCAACTGCTTTTTTTCAGGTTTTTTATCACTTATAGAAAATGCTGCAGCTAATTTTGTTCTGGCTTCTTCTAGATTATCTTCGTTATTTACGTGTAAAACCGCAAGTGTATCGCCCTCAGCAGTTTTATCACCGACTTTTTTCTTCAAAACTATCCCAACAGCTAAATCAATTTCTGAATCTTTTCTTTCTCTTCCAGCACCTAAAAGCACTGCTGCTGTTCCTACCTCCAAAGCTTCAATACTGGATATATAGCCACTTTTTTCTGCTTTAACCTCCACTGTTTTATCTGTATGAGGCAGCAGATTAAAATCATTGATAATTTCGGGGTTGCCTTCCTGAGCAGCGATCATTTCTTTGAATTTATCCAGGGCTTCACCATTTTCTATTTTTTCTCTGAGAATCTCTCTACCCCTCTCTAAATCTCCAGCTGCTCCAGCAAGTTTAAGCATAGCTGAACCTAATTCTAAACAGAGTTCAGTAAGGTCTTCTGGTCCCTCTCCTCTTAGAGTTTCAACTGCTTCTTTAACTTCGAGTGCATTACCAACAGCATAACCTAAGGGTTGATTCATATCAGTAATATATGCTGTAGTTTTTCTGCCTACTTCTTCACCAATATCAACCATTGCTCTGGCAAGTTTTTTAGCCTGCCCTATATCTTTCATAAATGCACCACTACCTGTTTTAACATCAAGCACTACTGCATCAGCTCCTCCTGCAATTTTTTTGCTCATTATACTGCTGGCAATAAGAGGTATTGACTCTACAGTTGCTGTAACATCTCTTAATGCATATAATTTTTTATCAGCAGGAGTCAGATTACCTGTCTGTCCAACTACAGCAGCTCGATGCTGATTAACATTATCAATAAATCTATCTCTGCTTAAAAATGTATTGAAATCCGGTATAGATTCAAGTTTATCAATCGTACCACCTGTATGCCCTAATCCTCGACCTGACATTTTTGCCACAACAGCTCCAGCAGAAGCAGCAAGTGGGGCTAAAACCAGGGTTGTCGTATCACCAACACCACCGGTGCTGTGTTTATCTACCTTGATTCCTCTTATCGGGCTTAGATCTATCATATCTCCTGATTCTGCCATTAACATTGTCAGATCTGCAGTTTCTTCAGCATCCATCCCCCTAAAAAAAACAGCCATTGCCCAGGCGGATATTTGATAATCAGGGATATCTCCTTTTACATAGCCGTTAATTAAAAACTCCAGCTCATTTCTGCTCAGCTTTTTTCCATCTCTTTTTTTAAGGATAATATCATATGCTCGCATTATAAATACCTCCGACTAGATATTTTTTACAATATCTTTCATTAGCCTGATAAATTGTGGGCGTACTCTTTCAGCAGTCTCAACTACTTCTTTATGAGAGAGAGGCTTAGCTAAAATCCCTGCTGCCATATTAGTAATACAGGAAATTCCCAAAACCTTGAGATCCATATGTCTGGCCGTGATAACCTCCGGTACAGTTGACATACCAACTGCATCGGCTCCAATTGTATCTAAAAATTGAATTTCGGCAGGAGTCTCATAAGTTGGACCTGCCATTGCAGCATAAATTCCTTTGCGGAGTAAAATTCCATTCTCGGCAGCAGAATTTTCTGCAGTTTTAATTAACTCCTTACTATATGCTTCTGTCATGTCAGGAAAACGGGGACCATATTCATCCAGGTTTTCACCTCTTAGAGGATTATCTCCAATTAAATTAATATGATCAGAAATCACCATAAATTCACCTGCAGAAAAGTTTTTATTAACTCCTCCTGCTGCATTTGTGAGTATAAGGCTTTTTATGCCCAGCTCTTTCATTACTCTGATAGGCAAACTTATCTCTTGAACTGAATATCCCTCATAATAATGGAATCTACCCTGCATTGCAATAACTTTTCTACCGGAGAGTTCACCTATTACAAATCTACCTGTATGGCCTTCTACAGTTGAAACAGGAAAATTACTAAGATCTCCATAATTAATATAAACTGGATCTTCTATTTCTTCTGCCAGAACTCCAAGTCCTGAGCCAAGTATAAGGCCTATTTCTGCTTTAAAATCAATCTGCCCTAGTATCTTTTCTGCATTTTTTTTAATATCTTCAATCACAAATATCCCTCCATTATGATTAGCTAATAAATTTAAAAAATCACCCTGCCATAACTTCCTCCCCCACCAGATTTAAAATCAAAATTACCACTCCGGGCTTTTTTTATTTTAGAAAATATCCTGCTGCTCATACAGTTCTTTAACTCTTTTAAATCCAGATTATGCAGAATATCCATTTCTGTTCCACAACTATTAAATAACTTCTCTACAGTTTTCTTACCTATACCCGGAATATCTAATAATGGTATCTGATAAATATATTCTGCCCGATGAGCGGGACTTATAGAGCTCTCATTTTCTGCTATATCTAAAATCCTATCTTTAACACCTATCACCATTTTGCCAGCTCCACAATCAGGACATTTTAAAACCGCCATATTTTCAGAAAAAATTTTACCGCAGTTTTGACAATGTGATCTGTGGTATTTACCTAATTCAGGGTTTAAACCAAAATTCTTAATTATTTTCCGACCTGATTCTCTTTTAAGAACCTTGATAACTTCTTGATAATTCAATTCTTCCATTTGAAAAATATTATATTCTCTTGCTATTTTAGGAAGAGAATGTGCATCTGAATTACTTAAAAAACTCTTATCACTGAGTTCAGGCAGCAGATCTGCCATTTCAGTATCAGCACTCAGTCCAAGTTCTACAGCAGGTATTTTTGACCACTGATCATCACTAAAAATTTCCGAATATCTGCTAAAAGCCCTCCCGTAAAAACTTTTATGGGGTGTAAAAATATGGGCTGGAATCAGAGTACCACCATGATAATCGACAATCTTGAAAAGCTCGCTGCCATTTAGTCCTGCTGCCTGTGAACTTAAAGTAATATTAGATATATAATTATCCATTGTTTTACTGAATTCCTTAATCTGCTTAAGCTGAGGAAAAAATGACATATAATGTACCTGTCCACCATCTGGTTCTCTACTTTCAATTTCAGCTCCAGGCAGAACCAGCAGCTGATCTGAATAAAGAATACCGCCCTTTTTTAGTTCTCTCATGCTGCCCTCTTCGAGCATCTGATCAATATCTTTTAAAACTACAGGTGAAGCACAATCTATGATCCCAATAATATCCAGACCCTTTTTAAAAGCAGCTTCTTCTAAAATATTAGGAAAATTAAGTTTCCGAGAGGCAGTTATCTTAACAGGACTACCATCACTTCCACCACCTATGTGAATATGTAGATCAGAAAAATATTTTTTCAACATTTAACATTCCCCAAGATAATGCATTACTGCAATTAAAGTTTTACTGTCTTTAATTTCTCTGTTTTTATAGAGCTCTTTTAATTCTTCCCTGCTTTTTGGTACAACCTCTATATATTCGCCTTCATCAAGCTCTCTCCCAACATATTCAAGATTTTCCGCTTTATATATATATATCGTTTCTGTACTGTAACCAGGAGTAGGATAAAAACGGAATATTTCTTCAATTTTTTCAGCCTGATAACCAGTTTCTTCGCGCAGCTCTCTTAAAGCACATTCTGCGACTTCTTCATCTTTTTCCAATTTACCAGCAGGAATTTCATAAATAACCTCATCTACCGGATACCTGTACTGCTTGATCAATATTACCTTTCCTTGATCATTCTCTGCAATAACAGACACTCCCCCACTGTGTTCTACAACTTCTCTTACTGATTTTGCTTTATCTGGAAATTCAACTTTATCTCTGTGCAGTTTTAATATATTACCTGAAAAAATAATTTCTCCAGATGTTTTACTCTCTTTTTTTATAGTCATCAAATATCCTCCAATTAAGAAACTCTATTATCAATTCTTATTTTATCTGCTATTCTGGCAATAAATTGAGAATTAGTAGGTTTGGTATTTTCATTCTGCTTATTTGAAGCAAAATACTTATTAAGTGCTTCTTCATTTCCTCGATCCCAAACAACTTCAATCGCATGTCTGATCGATCTTTCAACTCTACTTGATGTAGATTCAAATTCTTCAGCTACTTCTGGATATAATTTTTTGGTGACTGCACCAAGCAGATCAATGTCATCTACAACAAGTTCAACTGCATGTCGAATATAATGATAACCTTTTATGTGGGCTGGAACTCCCATTTCATGCAGTATAGAGGTGATTAAAGCTGTATAATCCAATTCTTCTTTATTTAAATCACTGTCACCTGAAACATAACGAACATTATCTTCCTCATCTTTACTATCATCCATCAGCTGTTTTATCCTGGTAAGCAGTTTATCCAAATCAAAAGGTTTCATTATATAATAATCAACACCAAGTTCAATTACAGTTTTCATCATCTGTTCCTGACCAAATGCAGTTAAAGCAATAATTTTCATATCTTTAATCAAATTTTTCTCATTTAATTCTTCTAAAACACCTATACCATCAAGCTGAGGCATTATTAAATCAATAATCAAAACATCAGGCTCTAATCCCTTTTTTATTAAATCTAAAGCTTCTTCTCCATTATAAGCAACATCAATCACCAGAAAGTCATCTTGAATTTCAAAAAAATCAGCCAAAATTTGACAAAAATCTTTATTATCATCAACTATCAATACTTCAATCTTTTTTTTATCATTTTGCACATTATTACCTCCTTATTTTAGCTGTCCAAAACAGCCATATCAAGCATTTCTTCTGCATGAGCAATAGTTTTATCTGTCATAACAGTCCCACCAATCATTCTTGCAATCTCTTTTACACGTTCATCATAATTAAGAGCTTTTATTCGTGTATAAGTTCTTTTTTCTCCTTTTTCCTTTCTGATTAAATAATGGTTTGAACCTGCACTAGCAATTTGGGGTAAATGTGTTATGCAGATTATCTGTCGATCCCGAGAAATTTGAAGCAGTTTTTCGGCCATTCTGGCAGCTGTTTCTCCGCCAACTCCACTATCTACCTCATCAAAAACTAAAGTATCAACCTTATCAAGTCCAGCAGTTATGGTTTTTAAAGCGAGCATTATCCTTGATAATTCTCCACCAGAAACAATCTTAGCTAAAGATCTCATCTCTTCTCCACGATTTGGAGAAATCAGAAATTCAATTCTATCTATTCCTTTTTCTCCCACTTTTTTTTCTCTAAAAGAAACTTTAAAACTTATATCTTCCATTGCTAGATCTTGGAGTTCGATTTTTAGTCTTTTTTCTAAATCAGCTGCATATTTTTTTCTGATTTCTGACAATCTTTCTGCTTTTTTTAAAAGTTTGATTTTTATTATATTTTCTTTTTTATTTAAATTATGTATTTTTTCTTCTATATTTTCTAACTTTTCTCTTTGTGCATACAATTCCTGCAAATATTTTAATATTTCTGCTGTGTTTTCACCATATTTCCTAAATAAAGTATTTAATAAATCTAAGCGGGCGCTAATTAGTGCTAATTCCTCTTCATCATAGCTGAATGTCGAATAATAGTCTTCAAGCTCAAAAATAAATTCCTCAAGATTATAATATATGTCGGCAAACTTTTGATTGAGATTCTCTAACTCACTATTATAATCCTTAATATTTTGAAATTTATTCTTGAGCACAGCAAGTCTATCCATTATTCCTTTACTGCTGTAATCATCTCCACTTAATGTATTAAGTAGTTCTGCTGTGGTTAGATGTATTTCTTCTCCATTAGCTAAAGAATTATACCTCTGCTTTAATTTGCTGTATTCACCTTTTTTTATTTCCGCTTCTTCTATTTCATCAATCTGAAAGTTGATCATATCTAATTCTCTAATTCTTTCAGAATCATTGATATCTATTGAAGCAAGTTCTGTTTCTATATTTTTTAATTCCCTGTAATCTGCACTAATCTCTTTTTTTAACTCAACAATTTCTCCTCCAATAAATGCATCTAAGATCATAAGGTGTGAATCTTGATCTAAAAGCAGCTGATGTTCATGCTGTCCGTGAATATCAATTAAATAACGGCTAATTTTTCTGACAACCTTAAGTGCAGTTAGCTGGCCGTTGATTAAAGTTCTGTTACGTCCATTCTCTCTGATTTCTCTTGCAATTAATATACCATTCTTTTCTGTTTCTACAGCAGCATTATCTAAAATATTATTTGCGATCTCAAGTTCATCAGGCTGAAAAAAAGCCGAAATATAAGCTGATTTTTTACCTGTTCTAATCACATCTGTGCTTGCTCTCGAACCCAGCAGCAGATCCAGGGCTCCAATGATAATAGATTTACCGGCACCTGTTTCTCCACTCAAGACATTTAGACCCTTTTTAAAATTGATATTAACTTCATTAATCAGAGCAAAGTTTTTCACCTGTAAGTCACTGAGCATTATTTTTCCTCCTGTAAGCTAAGCAAGATTCATTTTTTCTTTTAATATGGTATAAAAAGTTCTATCTGGAAGTTTTATTATAGAGAGCTCCTTATCTGCGGCGGTAATAGATATTAAATCACCCGGAACGATTTTATTGTTATGCCTTCCGTCAGCAGAGCCTTTGATAACCCTGCCGTCATTATCAAGCCTTATTTTTATCTCTTCTAAATCTGAAATAACCATCGGTCTAAGATGTAAATTATGGGGACAAATTGGGGTTATCAAAATTGCCCTTACCTGTCTGGGATTAATAATCGGTCCCCCAGAAGACAGTGAATATGCAGTCGAACCAGTTGGTGTAGAAATTATCAGACCATCAGATCTAAAATCATTAACAAGTTCATCATTTATGTAAAGCCTGATTTTAAGCATTTGCGAATCAGGATCTCTATTAATCACATAATCATTTAATGCATAACTGCTGTCAACTTCTTTATCATCACGGAATATCCTGGTCTTGATCATCATCCTTTTTTCAACTTTATAATTACCTGCATGGATCATCTCAAGAGCTTTTTCTACTTCTTCTGTTTCAACATCAGTTAAAAAACCCAAATGACCGACATTGATGCCGAGCATCGGTAGATCAGTTCCGATAAAATGATGTGAACTATGTAAAAATGTACCATCTCCTCCTATTATTATAATATAATCTGCTTCTTTTTTCATTTTTTCATAATCTGCTTTTTTATCTACCCTGTCTAGCTGCAGTGCAGCTCTTTCTTCTATTAGATAATCAAGCCCTTTTTTTTCAAACCAGTCTACAGCTCTTGCAGCAACTGCAGAAGCTTCTTTTTTATCCTGGTTAACAATTAAAGCTGCTTTTTCCATCTTAATTTCCCCCCAATTCTTGATGAGCAGTTTTGACTGTCATTGCTATTTTTTCCTGCCATTTATCTATTTTAAATTCATCAGCTGCTCTTTTATTGTATTTTAAATGAATCAAATACTCGATATTTTTACTGGAAGCCCCTGTGATAGGAGAAAAACTTAGATTTTGAGGAATTAAATCTGAATCAAGAAAAAAATCACTTAAAGATTTAAGCACATCAATATGTACAGCTGGATCTTTAACAAGGCCATTTTTCCCAACTCTTTCTCTGCCAGCTTCAAATTGCGGCTTGATCAGGGCTATAAAATCTCCATCTTCTGCAAGAAATTTCTTTACGTTATCTGTTATCAAACGCAGAGAAATAAAAGAAACATCTGTAACAATAAGTGGTACTTCAGCCTCTAACTCATCTTTTTCTAAATGGCGGAAATTACACCTCTCAAGAACAACTACCCTCTTGTCCTGGCGAATTTTCCAGGCAAGCTGGCCATAACCAACATCAACCGCATATACCTCTGCTGCACCATGCTGGAGCAGACAGTCAGTAAACCCACCGGTTGAGGCACCAATATCAATAACTTTTTTAGCTTCAGGATCTATGTTGAATTCCCTAATTGCTTTTTCTAGTTTTAGTCCACCCCTGCTTACATATGGATTTTTATCTCCCCTGATTTCTATTTCAGCGTCTAGAGGAATATTTGTTCCTGCTTTATCTTCTCTTTCCCCGTTAACAAAAATTATCCCTGCCATTACAGCTCTTTTAGCCTTTGAACGGCTGCTGAAAAGACCTCTTTCTGCTAAAACTATATCTAGTCTTTCTTTAGAGGCCATAGAGAACTAACCTCCTCAGTTCTTTCAAATAGAGCAAGTGCATTTTTGAGTATTCCCCGAGCATCAAGCTGATATTCTTTTTTCATCTCATCCATTTCACCATGTGGAACAAATTCATCTCCGATACCGAGACGTTTAATCCTGGTATTAAAAATTTCGTTATCTACGGCAAGTTCCAGCACCGCTGAAGAAAATCCTCCTGCAAGTACCTGTTCCTCTACAATTAGAACATTTTCAGACCTATTTAAAGCTTTAAGCAGCAGCTTCTCATCAAGTGGTTTCAGAAAACGGGCATCAATAAGAGCAGTATTATAACCATTATTATTCAATATCTCTGCAGCCTTTTGAGCAGGATAAACTGTTGAACCAACAGCAAGAATTGTCACTTTGCTTTCTTCATCGATTTCTATTAGTTCTTCACCACTGCCGATCTCTAATTTTTCAAATTCTTTTTGCTGATACTGGTCGCTGACTTCTCCCCGTGGATAGCGAAGAACAGCCGGCCCCTGGTAGTTTACGGCAGTATAGAGCATATCCTGAAGCTGAGCAGAATCTTTAGGAGCCATGATCACTAAATTAGGTACCGGTCTTAAATAGGAAAAATCAAATACCCCCTGATGAGTTTCTCCATCATTACCTACAATACCAGCTCTATCTAAAGCAAAAGTCATATCAATGTTCTGCAGTGCAGCATCATGGATCAGCTGATCATAAGCTCTCTGCATAAATGTAGAATAAATCGCTGTTACTGGTTTTAAGCCGCCTTTTGCAAGACCTGTGCTCATTGTAACAGCATGCTGTTCTGCAATGCCAACATCATAATACCTATCTGGATAAGCTTCTGCAAAAACCCCCATACCAGTTCCTGCAGGCATAGCAGCAGTTATACCAACTACTTGAGCATCTTGATCTGCAATTCTGCTGAGTGTTTCTCCAAAAACTTTACTGTAGGATGCTTTTTTTCTGGAAGATTTTGTGCTGCCATCACTAATATTAAAAGGTCCAACACCATGAAATTTATCTGGGTTCATCTCAGCTGGGATATAGCCTTTTCCTTTTTTTGTTACAACATGTAAAAGTACAGGTCCATCAATTTTTTCGGCCTGTTTGAAATTTTTAATTAGTTCTGCTGTATCATGTCCATCAACAGGCCCAAAATATTTAAAGCCAAATTCTTCAAACAATACACCCTGAATAAATGTATATTTGAGTGCATTTTTTACTCTATCTACTGTACTGCTAACTCTACCCCCTATGTGGGGTATTTTATTCAGCAGATACTCTATATCATCTCTAGCTTTTTGAACTTTAGGATCACTGCGCAGACTGGAAAGATAATTTGAAAGAGCTCCAACATTACCTGCTATTGACATTTCATTGTCATTTAAAACAACATTGATGTCAGCTTTGATATGACCTGCATAGTTAAGTGCTTCAAAGGCCATACCACCTGTCATAGCACCATCCCCTATCACAGCATAAATATCCCCTTTTTCTTCTTTTCTTTTTCGGGCAAGATATAAACCGACAGCTGCAGAAATCGATGTACTGCTGTGTCCAGCTCCTATGATATCATGAGGGCTTTCTGAACACTTTGGATAACCACTAATTCCATTTCTCTGCCTTAAACTATTAAAACAATCCTTACGTCCTGTTAAAATTTTATGAGTATAAGCCTGATGACCAACATCCCATACAATTTTAT
Organism: Halanaerobium sp.; assembly: GCA_018399955.1. Taxonomy (GTDB): domain Bacteria; phylum Bacillota; class Halanaerobiia; order Halanaerobiales; family Halanaerobiaceae; genus Halanaerobium. The sequence continues at coordinate 27,014 of JAGYNO010000013.1, forward strand.
CTACAGGACTATTGAGATAATAGTGCAGAGCAATTGTTAATTCTACAGTTCCTAAATTTGAGGCAAGATGACCTCCGGTCTCAGCAATATTCTCAAGCAAAAATTCTCTTATTTCTTCTGCTAAATAACTAAGTTGTGATGAATTCATTTTTTTTAAATCATCCAAACCATTAATTTGGGATAAATAATTACTCATTATTTCCTCCTCTTTATAAACAAGTTACTTAAATACTCTTTAAACAATATAAGCATAGCTACAAATTTTCCGCTTAAAAATATAATTTCATTTGAATTTTTAATACCATAATATTTAAAAAAAGCCTTACCACCTACAGTTAGTGCCGAAGCAAATCCAATCATTAATAAACTTGTAAAAAAATTAGAAAATCCATAAAGCTCAACCATTTTAATTGCCATTACTGCTCCAACAGCACCGCTAATAGTACCACAAATATCACCAATAATATCACACATCAGGCTTGCTACTTTGTCCCCGTTTTTGCTGAGATATAATGAGCATTTTGCTCCAAAAACTTTTTTTGCAGCTCTAGCATTAAATGGTTCTTCGCGAGCAACTGTTGCTGCAACACCTACCATATCAGCAAGAACACCTACTATTATAATAATTAACAGTATTATTACTGCCATCGGTAAAGGTACATGCTGAACCTGTGTCTGTGAGACAGAGGAAACTGTTACCGCAATAAAAAAAGTCATTATGGCAATAATAATACTGCTGCGTAAATTATTCAAAAGTATTCACCTCTATTAAATTAACAGATGGTAATATGATAGGTAAATGCTGTACCATAGGTCCAGTAGGTTTTCCCCTGCAATACCCGTCTGTCACCATTCAGGCGATTTCTCATTAAATTACAGCTGCAGAGTTTCCTGCTGCAGAACTGGATTACCACTAAGAGCACACTTTAATCCCTATCACATTCTTTTTGAGACAGTCTAGAAGTTTTCCTTAACAGCACTTAAACTATTTCCTAGCTTCTTTTGCAGTGCTGGTTTCCGGCAGGTTCAACCCAGGGCTGGATCCAAGCCCATGTGTTTTGCTACTGTCTCCAGAACCACTTCAAAGCAGGCTACACTGCCAGACCTTGCGGCCCAAACAGGTGAACCCAATTCCACTATCTTTTTATAATAGAATAAGGCCTCCGCGGGAAAGGGGTCAACGCCCACATGCCATTGCGGATCGCCCCAAACCCTTATTTTCCCATAAAGGCCCCCGACTGGGCGTCAGCAGCCTTTATAAGAAACTTCATCGATATGCCCGTTGACGGATTTTTAGGCCCGCCTTCAAAAATAGTGTGCTGACTAGAATACTGCACCATCTGTATTTTAGTATTATTAATTATAACATAATATTATATACCCTTCAATCAATGCTGTCTAGTTAAAATATAATCTACCAGTTCTTTGAGATTATCAGCCTGATCAGCAAAAATATCTAATGCTGATTTCGCTTCCTCTGCATAATTTTCTGCTTCTTTTTTAGCTCCTTCAACTCCTAATATTTTCGGATAAGTAGATTTCTCCAGTTCTTGATCACGGCCTACTATTTTACCCATTTTTTTTGTGTCACCAGTTACATCAAGCAGATCATCAACAATTTGAAAAAGAACACCAATTTTTTCTGAATATTTTTCTAAAGCAGCTTTTTCATCTTCACTGTATACAGAACAGTAAACCCCAGCCAGCACAGATGCTTTTATAAGAGCACCTGTTTTACCTTTATGAACCAGCTGCATTTTTTTTAAACTCAATTTTTGATTTTCTGATTTTATATCAAGCATCTGACCACCAACCATACCCTGAAACCCAGCATTTTTAGCAGCCAGATTAATAATTTTAACTTTCTTCTCTGCTTCTATATTCATTTCACTTAAAACTTCAAAAGCATAGGTCAAAAGTGCATCTCCAGCAAGTACTGCCTCAGCTTCACCGAAAACAATGTGATTAGTTTTTTTACCTCTTCTTAATTCATCATCATCCATTGCCGGAAGATCATCATGGATTAGAGAATAAGTATGAATCATCTCTAATGCTGAACCGCTCTGCAGTGCAGCATTATAATCTCCTCTTAACAGTTCGGCAGTCAGCAGAGTAAGTACAGGTCTAATTCTTTTACCACCGGAAAAAAGTGTGTATTTCATAGCTTCACTGAGGCTTTCTGCAATTTCTTTATCTTTTAAATCCATCAGCTTTTTTAAATGAGCTGCGACCTCTTCTGCTTTTGTTTTCAATACAGTTTTAATATCTACCATTAATCTTCCACCTTTTCCTGCTCAGCAAATGGAACTTCTTCTGTAAATTCAGCATCTTCTTTTAACATAACTTCGATTTTCTTCTCAGCTTTATTCAGCTTTTTATGGCAGAACTTTAAAATCTTCATACCCCGGCTGAATTCTTCTACCGTTTTGTCTAAAGACTGACCACCCTGTTCTAGGTCTTCAACTATCTTTTCCAGCTCTTCTAAGGCTGTTTCAAAATCGATTTTTTCTTCATTAAGTCCATCTAAATTTTGAGCTGCAGTTTCTTGACTGTTTAAATTATCAAAATCAAGTTGGGATTTGTCTTTATTACTCTTTTTCATCAGCATCACCTACTTCTCTATTTTCAACCCTAAAATCAGCTTTACCATCACTTAAAATAGCTTTAATTTGATCTCCAACTGCAAAATCATTAATTGATTTTAATGTATTTCCCTTTTTATCCTGAAGTATAGAATAACCTCTATCCAGAGTTTTTAAAGGACTCAAATTATTCAATTTTTCATAAAGTATTTGATAACGGTTTTCCCAATTTTTAAAATCTTTTTCCACCAGATGAAGCAAATTACTCTCTAAGTTATCAAGCTGCTGTTCATAATTTCTAAACAGCTCTTCAGGTCGAGAAAAGATTCTCCTCTGACCAATGCTTTTTATCTTTTCACGCCTCTGTTTCAGCTGGTTCTGACTTGAATTAACAAGTCTTCTTGTCAGATTTTTCAGCCTATCAAGTATTTCCTGACGATTTGCTGTGGCTAGTTCTGCAGCTGCAGAAGGTGTTGGAGCTCTTAAATCAGCTGTAAAATCAGAGATGGTGAAGTCTGTTTCATGGCCGACACCACTAATTATTGGTAATCTGGAATTGAAAATTGCCCTTGCTGTTTTTTCTTCATTAAATGGCCAGAGATCCTCAATCGAGCCACCACCCCGACTTATAATTATCAGATCTATATCATCTCTGCTGTTTAAATATTCTATTCCAGCTTTAATCTCTCCGGCAGCAAGATCTCCCTGTACATGGGCAGGAACAATTAAAACAGAAAAATCCCCACTTCTTCTTTTCATAACTGATAAAATATCTCTGACTGCTGCACCCGTAGGTGAAGTTACAATACCAATTTTACCTGCCAGTTTTGGAATAGCCTGTTTTTTGTCTTCAGCAAATAGGCCTTCTTTTTCAAGGCGTTTTTTTAGCTTTTCAAAAGCTGCATAGAGATCACCCTTACCCGCTTCTTCCATTTCCCGGGCATAAAATTGATACTCACCTCTTTTGGCATAGATATCGAGACTACCTCTAGCATTTACCTGCATCCCTTCTTCTACTTCAAAATCAAGTGCAGAATTATAGCCCTTAAACATCACTGTTTTAATCTGGGCATCTTCATCTTTTAAAGTAAAGTACATATGACCTGAACTGTGGTGATAAAAATTAGAGACTTCTCCAGTAATCCAAAAATCAGAAAGAAGAGTATCTTCATTAATTAAGGCTTGAAGATACTCTGTAATTTCATTTACAGTATAAAGCTTTTTTTCTTCATTCTTAAAAAGATCATTTTTATAAAAGTTAGACATATCTATCCACCAATCTATTGGTCTATTTTAAATAATTATAGTTATCTATTTATTTAATGTGATTTGACCAAAATTTTAATCATCTTTATTAAGCAGATATTCTTTTATATTTTCTGCAGCGGTTTTACCAGCTCCCATTGCCTTAATTACTGTT